>PHEF01000025.1 GCA_002842875.1 Alphaproteobacteria bacterium HGW-Alphaproteobacteria-3
GGCCGCAGCGGGAGAGTAAGTGTTGGGCAAGATCACAGGCTTTCTGGAAATCGACCGGCAGGACCGGAAGTACCTGCCGGCCGCGGACCGGATCCGCAACTACAGCGAGTTCGTCATTCCGCTCACCGAAGACACGGTGCGGGACCAGGCGGCGCGCTGCATGGATTGCGGCATCCCCTACTGTCACAATGGCTGTCCGGTGAACAATCAGATCCCGGACTGGAACGACCTCGTCTATCGCGCCGACTGGGAGGAAGCCTGCCGCAACCTTCACTCGACGAACAATTTTCCCGAGTTCACCGGCCGCATCTGCCCCGCCCCTTGCGAGGCGAGCTGCACGCTGAACCTCACCGACCAGCCCGTCACCATCAAGACGATCGAATGCTCTATCGTCGACCGTGGCTGGAAGGAAGGCTGGATCAAGCCGCAAGTGCCGGCGCAGAAGACGGGAAAGCGCATCGCCATCGTCGGCGCCGGCCCCGCCGGGCTTGCCGCCGCGCAGCAGCTCGCGCGCCGCGGCCATGACGTGCATCTCTTCGAGAAGAACCGGAAGGCGGGCGGCCTGCTTCGCTACGGCATTCCCGACTTCAAGATGGAGAAGCACCTGATCGACCGTCGTGTCGAACAGATGGAAGCCGAAGGCGTTACCTTCCACTACGGCGTCCATATCGGCGCCGGCAAGAACGCGAAGGAGCTCGCCGCCGAATTCGACGCGGTGATCCTCACCGGCGGATCGGAGAAGCCGCGCGACCTTCCCGTGGAGGGCCGCGAGCTTTCCGGCGTTCACTTCGCCATGGAATTCCTGCCGCAGCAGAACCGGCGCGTGTCCGACGAACCCATCGGCCAGGTCGAACCGATCCTCGCGAACGGCAAGCATGTCGTCGTGATCGGCGGCGGCGACACGGGCTCCGACTGCATCGGCACCTCGTTCCGTCAGGGTGCGGTTTCCGTGACGCAGCTCGAAATCATGCCCGCGCCGCCCGAGAGGGAAAACAAGCTCCTCACCTGGCCGGACTGGCCGCTGAAGATGCGCACCTCATCAAGCCAGGCGGAAGGCGCCGCGCGCGACTTCGCCGTGATGACGCGCCGCATCCTCGGCAAGGACGGCCACGTCACCGCCATTGAATGCGCGCGTGTGGACGACAGGATGCAGCCGGTCGCGGGATCCGAATTCGAGATCAAGGCCGATCTCGTTCTGCTCGCCATGGGTTTCGTGCATCCCGTGCATGAAGGCATGCTGAAGGAACTCGGCGTCGAACTCGACCAGCGTGGCAATGTCGCGGCCGATACGGCAACCTACACGTCGAGCCGCGACAAGGTCTTCGCGGCCGGCGACATGCGCCGCGGCCAGTCGCTTGTCGTATGGGCCATCCGCGAGGGCCGCCAGGCTGCCCGCGAGGTAGACCTGTTCCTCATGGGGGAAACGAGACTTCCGCGTTAGACGCGCGCAACGATCGGACACCGGGCCCCCGTGAAGAAATTCGCGGGGGCTTTTTTTTGGATGTGACACCGGAAACGCCATGTCCGGTTCCGTCAAGACCGATGGAAAGACCTGCGCCATGAAGCGCCGGTCACGGAGAGAACGATGAGCGAGACGAACGCAAAGAAGGACTGGATGGCGGGCATGCGCGTCATGCTGCCGCTGCTGCCGGGCGCTGTGCCCTTCGGCATGATCACCGGCGCCGTCACCGCGGATACGCAATTCACCGCGTTGCAGGGGATTGGCCAGTCCATCATCGTCTTCGCGGGCGCGGCGCAACTTGCCTCGACGCAGCTCATCGCCGATGCGGCGCCGCTTGCCGTCGTCATCCTGACGGGTCTCGTGATCAATCTGCGCTTCGCCATGTATGGCGCATCGCTCGGCCCGCATTTCGGCTCGCTCTCCACCGGAAAACGCGCCCTCATCGCCTATCTGATGGGATGACGCCGATGGCGAAGTTCCGCTACTACATGGGCGGCGCGGCCGCGATGTGGGTCGTCTGGACAGCGGCCACGGCGGCGGGATACTTCCTCGGCAACAAGGTTCCGGCGAGTTGGTCGCTCGACTTCTTCGTGCCGCTGAGCTTCCTCGCCCTCATCGTGCCGAATATTCGCGACCGGACGACAGCGATTGCCGCACTTGCGGGCGGCGGCACCGCCGTGGCGGCATACAGCCTTCCCTTCAACATCGGTCTTTTCGCTGCCGCACTTTGCGGCATCGCTGCGGGCTATGCCGTGGAAGTAGCGACGGGGCGGAGCGCGGCAAGAATTGAGGGCAACAGATGAGCAGCTATACCTTCATCTGGCTGTCGATCCTCGCGATAGGCGCCGGGACTTTCCTTCTGCGCTTCACCTTCCTCCAGCTTGCGGGGCGCATTGCGCTGCCCCCTGCCGTGACACGCGCGCTGCGCTTCCTGCCCGCCGCCGTTCTGAGCGCCATCATCCTGCCCGCCATCCTGCGCACTGCGCCCGGCACGCTTTATTTCGGCTTCGACAACCCGCGTCTCATCGCGGGCGCGATCGCCGCGCTCGTTGCGTGGACGACAAGAAGTGTCATCGCGACGCT
The DNA here is from genome assembly GCA_002842875.1 of Alphaproteobacteria bacterium HGW-Alphaproteobacteria-3. Taxonomy (GTDB): domain Bacteria; phylum Pseudomonadota; class Alphaproteobacteria; order Parvibaculales; family Parvibaculaceae; genus Parvibaculum. Next base: position 2,546 of record PHEF01000025.1, read on the forward strand.
CATCGCGGGCATGGGAAGTCTCTGGGCTCTGCAGGCGCTGTTCTAGGCGCTAACCCTGACCGTCGAAAAGCGCGCCGCGCAGAAGCCGCGCACCCTCGCGACCTCGCGCCTTCTCGTTTTCGAGACGGGTCCGGACTTCCGGCCAACTCATGCCGCGAAGTTCGTTGACCTCGGCACGCACCGTCCCTGCAGGCACGGTCAAGCCGCTCTCCTCCATCAGTGCGTTCCACGCCGCGGAGGCAGCTACCACCCTGTCCTGCACCCGTCCGACCTCGAAGCCGTTGACCCAGGTCACAAGCTGCTCGCTGCCGAAGGCGAAGAGAAGGGCAACGACAACGGCAAGCGCGCGAACGACGCGGACGACGGCCCGGCGTGTTGCGGCAGCGTCGCGCCGCTCCGCCTCGCTCGGCTCGTCTGGATGTCCGCCGAGTTCTCCTTCTATTTCGCGCAACAGGTCGAGCATGGTGCCTCAGAACTGGAAATAGATGAAGGGCGCGACACCCTCGGGCGCAATCGCCCAGATGAGCCAGATGCCGCCGCCAAGCAGCAGTCCGAGCACAGGCGACGGAAAATGCTGCACGCCGCGCGCGAGCCAGCGTCCGAGATGACGCGGCGTGAACTGGAAGAGCATGGCGATGGCGATGAGGCCAACGACAAAAGGCGTGACGTACTGGCTCGCCTCGCCCCATCGCGCGAATCCCGCAAGATAGCTGCCTGCCGTCGCAAAGCTGTCCGCACGGAAGAAGATCCAGGCGAAGCAGACGAGATGAAACGTCCACACGATGCCGACGAGATGCTGCGCGCCATTGCCGAGCGCGCTCATGATTCCGCCGGGCGCGGTCACGGCTGGCGCGAAAAACTCGATCTGGCGCCGCGCATAGCGCTCGACCGCCAGCATCGCTCCATGAAAGGCGCCCCAGAAAACGAAGGTCCAGGCCGCGCCGTGCCAAATGCCGCCAAGGAACATGGTGAGGAAGAGATTGCGATAGGTCTTCGCCTCGCCATGCCTGTTGCCGCCGAGCGGCACATAGAGATAGTCGCGGAGCCAGGTCGAAAGCGAAATATGCCAACGGCGCCAGAAATCCTGCAGGCTCGCCGCGCGATAAGGCTGGTCGAAATTTTCCAGGAAGCGGTAGCCGAGCAGCGCCGCAACGCCGATGGCGATGTCGCTGTAGCCGGAGAAGTCGCAATAGATCTGGATCGCATACCCATAGACGCCGACAAGAAGATCGAGCGCGCCGACTGCCGCCGGATCGAAGAAGACCGGATCGACGAGCTCCGTCGCGAGATAATTCGCCACCACCATCTTCTTCAGAAGCCCGGACAGGATGAGAACGACGCCGACCCCGATATGCGCGCGCGTAAGGTTCGCGGGGCGGTGAAGCTGCGGCAGAAAGTCCGCCGCGCGAACGATGGGCCCTGCGACAAGCTGCGGAAAGAACGAGATGTAGAGCATCACATTGGTGAGCGAGCGCTCTGCGGGCACATGTCCGCGATAGACGTCCACGACATAGGAGATGCCCTGGAAGGTGAAGAAGGAAATGCCGACCGGCAGGATCACCTGCATGAAAGGCAGATCGCGCGCCAGGCCCGCCGTCTCGAGAAGCACGGAGAGAGAGGTCAGGAAGAAGCCGTAATATTTGAAGAAGCCGAGGATCGAAAGCCCGCTGACGACGGCAGCGCCGACGATGAACTTTCTGAACCCCGGCCGCGCGCTGCGCGCAAGCGCGAGGCCTGCGAGATAGTTGATCAAGGTCGAAACGAAAAGAAGGGCGAGAAAGCGCCAGTCCCACCAGCCGTAGAAAAAGTAGCTGGCGCCGAGCAGGAATATCTTGCGGATTTCCGGCGTGCCACGCGCGGCCCAGCCAGCCGTGAACACGACAAGAAAAAAGATCCCGAACTCGATGGTCGGAAAAAGCATGCCGCCCCGATACTCATGCGCTCATCATTCGCGCATATGTCGCCCAAACTAGCCATCAGGGGGGCATGACGGCATTGCCCGCATCATCCCCGCTGAGACCGAAAAGCTCAATCACTGCCTGTCTTTATAGTTAATCCGGCGCGCCGCTTCGCACGACGCACCGTCCTGTCCCTTTTCCATCAGCGCCGCCCACAACGCTGCCGAGAGGCGTTCGGCGCCTGCCGGACGCAGATGAACCCTGTCGGCATACATGACTGGCGGGTCCTCCCGCGCCCACGCGTCTGCCGCGCAGGACCCGCCCATCGCCGCACCGCCATCCCAGAAGAAGGCGCCGCGTGCGGCCGCGAGGCTTCGCAACACACCGCGCACGCCATCGAGATTCGGCGGTGTTGCCCATCCTTCTCCGCACGCCGCACCCGTACCCTGCCGTGCGCCGTCGAAGGGCCCGAGCAGGGCCAAAGAGGTATCGGGCGCAGCTGTCTCGACGAGGCGGATGAAGCCGGCCACCAGGCGGCGATAGCCATCGAGATCGAGATCGTTGTTGTAGCCCTCATTCGTGCCATAGCCGAGAATGACGAGATCGGGCTTGAGCGCCGCGATCTGCTGGCGCACGACATTGGCATCCCATCGTTCCGTGATCGACGCGGTCGCCGCGACCACACCGAAACTGTCGTAGCGAACGCCCGGTGTCGCTGGAGAAGAGACGCTCCACCCGAGAATGTGGATTGCGCCGCCGCCCGCCGGCGACAGGCGGACATTGCGCACATTGGCGGCCGGCACGCTGAGCCTTACAAGACCCGGCACATCGCGATGCGTCTGCAGTTTCAACGCCGCCGCATCGCCAAGCTTGAGCAGGAGTGCGCCCGTACCAGGGCCTCCGTAAGCGTCGATCTCGATGCGCGTCACCGGCTGTTCGGAGCGAAGCGTCATGACAGCGCTCGCGTCGCCGCTGCTGACGCGAAAGCCCTGTATGCCGAACGGACCGGAGGCGTCGGCAGGAAGGCTCGACGCAACATCCCAGGCTCCGCTCATGCCGGCATCGAAACCATCCGGCGCATAATACCGGTAGGGAACGCCGGGCATCAGCCCGCGGCCCGCATCGCCATAGGCTTCCTGCCAGCGCTTGCGCAAGCCGCGCGTGAAATTGTCGAGGGAAATGTGACTGTCACCGAGATGGAGAATCGTGAGCGGGCGCGACCGTCTATTCGCCTCGATCTCGCCGATGGCTCCATGGAAACGGTCGAGACCCTGTGGCGGGACGCATTGAACGGCGAACGAAACGGATGGCACTGCCGCGATCGCAAGCGCCACAATCAGCACACGGAGAAAGCGGGAATACCCGTCAATTTGTCGCGCCGAGCCAGAGCCAGTCATCCGAACGCCCCGGCCGCCTGTCCACCATGTCATACCGTTCAGCCTTTTCCGGCTCATCCGATGCATCTTCGCCGACGCTCAACGTCACCGGACGATCCGTGGGGGGAGCTGCATTTGCAAGCACGGCGCCACCCTCTATATCGGCGAGGATCGCGCCGGCAATGCGATCGCCGAGAAGTTCATACCCCGCCATGGTGAAGTGTATGCCGTCTTCGGCGCGCAAAAGCCGCGTGCGCCCGAAGCGGTCCTCGCCATACGCGGTATAGCCGCCATCGGCGCCCGTCGCGAGGCCTTCGGTCTTCACGAAAGCGACGCCGTTCGCCGCCGCGCGGTCCTCGAAAATCTCGTTGAACTGTTCCATGTCCGCGCCAAAACGCGGACTGCGCATGACCGGCAGTTCCATCCAGTAGATGCGCGCACCGGAAGCTTTCAGCGTTGCCGTGAAGTCGTCCACGCGCGCACGATAGATGCCGCGCCACTCGTCATCGAATAGTGCATGACGCTTGCCGTCCCTGACGATCGGCTGGCGATCGTTCGTTCCCATCACCACGACTGCAATGTCCATGCGCGTGTCCGCCGCGATTTCGCGCGCGGCTTCGTTCCAGTCGTAATAATCCTGACGGGAAAAGCCGGTCGCGACGCGCGATTTCTTGACGACGTTGAAACGGTTGTCCTTACGCAGAACATGATAGAGACCGGCCCAGGTACCGTCGCCGAGCGAGTCGCCCAGCACGACGACGTTGTATCGCTGCTTTTTTTCGAGTACGGGCGGAGGCGTTTGCGGAGGCGTGGCTTCGACAGGCGCACGCATCGGCTCACTCAACGCGGCACTCTCCACGGAGGGCGGGGCAAGGCGCAAGGGTTCGGCGCGCACACCCGCCCACCAGAGAACGGCAATCGGCAGCGCCAGCATCAATGCAAGCACGACCCGCCGCCTTTCAGCGCTCTGTGAACTGACGATGGCGTGCGCCGCCATATTGCCCCCGTACCCGAAAACAAGCCCGATAACCGTCTCATCCCGGCACAACGGGAAGCTGCGCCGGAACCGGTTACAGCTTCCGACGTGCAGCAGGCATGCCTGAATCGGCATGCCCCGACTGCCCCGAAATGAGACAAAAAGTTTAGCGGGCCGGGGATTACTTGCCTAGGGGAGGCCCGACTGTCATCGAAATGTCGTGAAAACGTCACATACGGCGCGGATTTCCCCGCTTCCGGGTAATCCCCGGGATCAGACGGCGCTGCGAAGAAGCTCCGAGACGACCCGCTCGAGGTCCTTCAGCGAGGCACAGGTGACCGCCTTGTCGCAATAGGGGGAGAGGCGGCGCATCTCGCTGTCGCCCGAATTCCACATGGAGCGCCCCTCCGGGTTGAGCCAGATGACGCGGCGCGCGCGGGCATGAACCAGCTTCAGAATGTCCGAACGCGGATCGCCGTAATTGGAGCGCGCATCGCCGAGAATGAGAACGGTGGTGCGATGGTCGATGTCGTCGAGCGCCAGCGCCTGAAAATCCTCAAAGGCACGCCCATAATCGGTCGAACCGCCCCCGAAATCGCGCAGGACCTCGACCAGCGCCTGTTCGAGCTTCTCGCGCTCGAAAAGTTCCGTCGTCTCGCCGAGCTCACCGGAGAAGGCGAAGCTGCGGACATTGGGCAGCACCTCCTGCAGGCTGTAGAGGAACATCAGGAGAAAGCGCGAGACCTGCGCGACCGAGCCCGACACATCGCAGATCGCCATGACCTTCGGCCGGTCGACCTTCGTCTTCTTCCAGATGGTATGGAACAGAAGCCCGTCGAATTCGATATTCGCGCGGATCGTCCGGCGTATGTCGAGCGTGCCGCGCCGCGCGACCTTCTTGCGCCGCGAATGGAGCGCGATCAGACGCTTCGCCATCTTGCGCACGAGGTCGCGCATGATCCTCATGTCGGACCGGTCGACATTGGAAAGCCGCACCTGCGCGAGCACTTCCTCGCGAAGCTTGCGGCCGGAATTCGCGGTGAAGATTTCGAGCTGCTTCTCGACATAATCGCGAACCTGACCGCGCAGTTCCTCGCGGGCCTGCGCGAGGCGCTCGGCGCTCTCCCTGTTGCCGGCGGTCTCGCGGCGCTCGATCTCGTCATTGAGACCGTCGAGCCCCATGATTTCCATGATGCGCCGCGTGAACATGCCGCGCTGCGTGAAAAGGCGGATGCGGTTGAGCTGCGCCTGGCGCGCACCTTCGGCAAGTGCCATCTGGAGTTCGGCCTGGTCGCCGCGCTCCAGCAGGGAAACGAGGTCGGGTGCCGGGGCGCGCTCTCCCTGCCGCTCGCCGCCGCTGCCCCCGCCGGGGGAAGACGAGCTTCCGGATTGCGACGGGTCGCCACCTTCGCCGCCCTCACTCTCGCCGCCGTTCTCCTCGCTCTCCTGTCCTTCGCTGCCGTCATTCTCGTTGGCGGCTTCCTCGACGGAGGCAGGGCGCTTCTTGAACTGCTCGAAGGAGAAATAGGTATCGAAGGTGTCGGTGAAGGCCTGTTTCTCATCCTCGCTCTTTGCGAGCACCTGGGAGAGCGCGTCGCGCAACGTCGTGCGATCGTCGAGCCCGACGAGACCGATCACATTGCCGGCGTCGATCGACTCCGACGTCGATACGCGAATATCGGCGGCGCGCAACGCCCTGATGAAATCGCCGAGGACTTCGCTCATCGCGCGCCCTACCCTGCCTGCGCCGCCTTCGACACGAGCGCGTTGATCTCGCCATCGACATTGTCGATGTCGTCCTGGAACTTGAGCAGCACGTTCAGCGTGTTGCGGACGAGATCGGCGTCGAGTTCGCGCGCATGGAGAAGCACCATCGTGCGCGCCCAGTCGATGGTTTCGCTGACCGCCGGAAGCTTCTTCAGGTCGAGATGGCGGAGCCCCTGCACGAAGGCGACGAGCTGAGTGCGCAGACGCGCCTCCATCTCCGGCACGCGCGCCGCGATGATGCGCTGTTCGAGGTCCGTATCGGGGAAGGGGATGTAGAGATGCAGGCAGCGGCGCTTCAGCGCATCGCCGATCTCGCGCGTGTTGTTCGACGTGAGGAAGACGATGGGCGTGGTGCGCGCCTTGATGGTGCCGAGTTCCGGCACGGAAATCTGATAGTCCGACAGGAGTTCGAGCAGGAAGGCTTCGAACTCGTCGTCGGACTTGTCGATCTCGTCGATCAGAAGGACGGCGCCACCCGGCTGCCAGAGCGCCTTCAGAAGCGGGCGCGGCTCGAGAAACTCTTCAGAGAAGAAGGTGTCGTCGAAATCGTGCAGCCGCGCCATGGACTCTTTCAGGCCCTGAGCGCCGGACATGAGATCGCCGAGCTTTTCCTTCAACACCTGCGTGTAGAGAAGCTGCTTGCCGTATTTCCACTCGTAAAGCGCCTTGGCCTCGTCGAGCCCTTCATAGCACTGAAGGCGGATGAGCGGCTTGCCGACCATTTCCGCCGTCGCCTTGGCAAGCTCGGTCTTGCCGACGCCGGGAGGCCCCTCGACGAGAAGCGGCTTTTGCAGCTTTTCGGCGAGGAAGATGGAAGTGGCGATATGCGCATTGCAGATATAGCCGCGCGTCTCGAAGCCCTTGCGGATCGCTTCGATGTCGTCGATGGCGCCTTGCTTGTCGGTCGTCAAATGCCTCGAGAGGCGGCAAGCCGCCCCTTCCCTGATCTGTGATTTCGTTGGGGGCAACCTAGCACAGGCAGGACGAGGCCGCGCCACGGCAAAGCCATCCTGCCTGTTCGCGAACGAAGGCCGAATTGAACGCCCGTGAACCACCAACCCCGCCAGAGCGCGGCATCGTTACGGTGTCAAAACTAACCCAATGGGCGATTTCATCTGGACAAACTGCCCCAATGGGTTACTCTCTCGGCATGCTCACCGTGGCCGAGACCAGCATATTCCGGAAGCGTGCCGCAGCTTTGCTGAGCGAGGAGGAGCACGACGAACTGATTGAATTCCTGGCGACGAATCCGGAGACGGGAGACGAGATTGTCGGAACGGGCGGCGTGCGAAAGGTCCGGTTCGCAGCAAGAGGCAAGTAGAGGAGTACCGGCATGAGCAATTTCGCGAAGGAACTGATTGCCTCCATGGAGGAAGCGCGCGAGCACGCCAGAGGCGGCAAGACGGGCGTACAGGTGCGCGAGGTCAAGCCGGTCAACGTCAAGAGGGCGCGGAAGGCCCTTGGCATGACGCAGGCCGAGTTCGCGCAACTTATGGGCACCAGCGTTTCCGGTTTGCAGAAATGGGAACAGGGAGCCCGCCAGCCCCGTGGGGCGGCACGTACTCTTGTGCGGCTCATCGAGCGCGCTCCCGAAGCGGTTAAGGAGGCGCTGGACGAACAGGAGGAAGCAGACGCCGCCTGAGGCGTTCTCTCTCACGCCCGTCCAAGTTCGCCGAGGAGCCATTTCTGGTGCTCGTGGATCGCGCCTTCGAGGTGGCTGAGGCGGCCGGCCCGCGCGGCGCCGCTCATCAGCCCCTTCTGCACGCCGTCGCAAGCGGCGATGTCTTCCATGTGGACGGCGAAGGTGCCTTCGCGCAGGAAGGCTTTCAGTGTCTCGGCATCCGGCACGTCGAGCGATTGCGGATGCGCTAGGAGATAGACGGTGAGCTTGAAATGGTCCACGCCGCCGATCTCCATGCGGTACCAGACGACACTGTCCGCGAGTACCGCGAGCAGCATCGAGGGATAGACATTGAAGACCGAAAAACCGCGCCGCGCGCGATCGGGGATGCCGTCGAGCGGCTTGAAGAGCGAGTCTGAAAGACCATCATCCTTGCGCGGCATGCGCAACACCGCATAGGGCGCGCTCGTTTCTTCCGCGCGGGAGATCGCGGCCGGATAGTTCGGCTCGAAGGTTTCGGGATGGATGGCGAAGTGGTGATAGGCCTCCATGAAATTGTCGACCAGCACCTTCCAGTTATAGGGCTGGTCGAACTCGATCTGGCCGACGATTTCCATCTCGTCCATCTTCCAGGGCGCGAACTCCTCCGCCAGCGGCGCAAGCGAGCGCGCGAGCGGCGCCGCATCGCCGCTCAGATTGACGAAAATGAAGCCGTTCCAGACGTCGCAACCGAAGGAGGGCAGCGCGCAATCCTCATGCTCGAAGCCTTCCGCCTTCTCCATCAGGGGCGCGGCCATGAGCGAGCCGTCGAGCGCATAGGTCCATTTGTGATAAGGGCAGGAAATCGTGCCCGAACTTTCCGCGCCGCTGCCGAGCAGCATCCAGCGGTGACGGCAGACCGCGGAAAGCGCGCGCACTTCACCGTCCTTGCCGCGCACGATGAGGAGCGGCTCTCCCGCGACGTCGATGCGGAAGCGGTCGCCTGCATTGGGGATTTCCGAGGCCCGGCCGACCGAAACCCAGTTGCGCGCGAAGACGCGCGCCGTCTCCGCCTCGAAGACCTCCGGCGAGGTGTAGAAGGCGGGCGGCAGCGTGGATGCCTGGGCGAGCGGCCGCAGGACAGCGGCGCGGCCTTGCCGCATGAGGTTTTCGAACGAGGCGGACATGGGATTTCCCTAATTTCGACCGATCGGTCGAAATTAGGGTGGAGCTTGCCGGGTGTCAACCATTCCCGTCATTGCGAGGAGGCGAAGCCGACGAAACAATCCAGAAGCGGCGGGCACAGTGCTCAGCCTATGGATTGCTTCGCTTCGCTCGCAATGACGAAAAGCAGGAAAATCCTTGCCTCGAAATCAGGATGACGCCCGGTTTTCCCCGGACGCCCTACTTGGGGTGAACCATCACCGGCAACTCCGTGATGCCGCGGATGAAGTTGGAGCGGAGATATTTCGGCTCGCCGACCACTTCGACCTTGCTGAACCGCTTCATGATCTCTTCCCAGAGGATGCGGAGCTGCATCTCGCCGACGCGATTGCCGATGCAGCGATGGATGCCGAAGCCGAAGGAGAGATGGTGACGCGCGCCCTCGCGGTCGATCAGGAATTCATCGGCGCGCTCGATCTTCTCGTGATCGCGGTTTCCCGAGACGTACCACATGGCGACCTTGTCGCCCTTCCTGATCGTCTTGCCGCGAATTTCCACATCTTCCATCGCCGTGCGGCACATATGCGCAACCGGGCTCTGCCAGCGGATGATCTCCGAAATCATGTTCGGAATGATGCCGGGATCGGCCTTAAGCTTCTCGTATTCCGACGGATGCTGATTGAGCGCGAGCACGCCGCCGGTGATGGAATTGCGGGTCGTGTCGTTGCCGCCGACGATGAGCAGCAGCATGTTGCCGAGATATTCGTTCGGCGGCATGTTCTTCGTGGACTCGCCATGCGCCAGCAGCGAGATGAGGTCGGAACCCGGATTGGCAAGACGGTCCTTCCAGACCGCATCGAAATATTCCCAGCAGTTCCAGAGTTCCTTGAAGGCATCTTCCGGCGTCGCGAAATATTCCGGATCGCCGATCCGCTCCACCGTGTCCGACCAGTGGATGAGCTTGTGGCGGTCTTCCTGCGGCACGTTGAAAAGCGTCGCCAGCGTGCGCCCCGTGAGCTCGACCGAAACCCGGCGCACCCAGTTGAACTCTTCGCCAAGCGGCAATTCGTCGAGGATGAGCCCCGCGCGCTCGCGGATCACCGGCTCCAGCGCATCGAGGTTCTGCGGCGTGAACATGGGCTGCACGACCTTGCGCTGCTCGTCATGCTTGGGCGGATCTTCCATGATGAACATGGGCAGATAGGTAAGGGGATCGGGTTCGCCTTCGAGAGGCAGGCCGCCGAGACGGATACCGCCATTGCGGATATCGGACGAGAACAGCTTGTGGTTCGTATCCACAAACATGATGTCCTCGTATTTGGTGATCGACCAGTAGCGGCCATAAGGACCGGTGTCGTTGAGATGGACTGGATCTTCCTTCCGCAGCCTCTCGAAATAGGGCAGCACCTTGTTGGCCGCGAACAGCTCGTCATGCGCGGGATCGAGGTCACTGAGCGGGATCGAGGAAGGATCGCGATTGACGTCGATCTTCCAGCGCGCGGCGAGATCGGCATTGCTGCGCGTGTAGTCCCGCCCGATGGCTATTTGTTCGTCGCTCATGGACTTCCTCCCTGGTTGCCGCTTTGGTCCTTAATGTATGACGCCGCGGACAAGAATCCAGCGGGATAAGCCCGGCGGCCTTGTTTCCGGCTCGTGTCCGTTCACACGAGGAGCAGCGCTACGTATTTGCCGCCGCTTCCGCCTTCACCTCATCGAGGCTGCGGCCTCCCGCAAGCAGGCCGCGCAGGAGAAGCGAGGCGACTTCTTCAGCCGTGCGGCGCATCTGCGCGCGGTCCTCGCGCTCGGCCCAGGTGACTGAATATTCCGTCGCGGCAAGCAGGGTTTTCGCAATCGTCGCGGCATCGCAGGCAACGAACTCGCCTTTCGCCTGGCCACCCCGAAGCCGCGCGCGAAGCCAGGCGAGGAGCTTCTCGCGCTCCTTCCCGTAGGCTGCCATGCGCGCGTCGCTCATATTGCCCTGCGACAGCAGCCAGGTGCAGTCGTAAGGTGCGGCGCAGAGCATCTCGACATCGAAGCGGAGATAGAGGAAGAGCCGCGCGGCCTCCGAGAGGCCGGCCCGGCCGAGCTTCCTCTGCATGTCGAGCGCGGGCGCGAGCACGTCCTCGACCATGGCGTAGACGATCTCTTCCTTGGAGGGGAAGTAATAGTAGAGCGAGGCCTTGCGGAGCCCGGCTTCGGCCGCGATCTCGCGGACCGATGCGCCCGCGAAGCCTTTGGCGCGAAAAAGGCGGGCGGCGGCGGCGATGATATCGGCGCGCGGGTCGCCTGAAGCTGCGGCATCGCCGCTCCGGGGGCGCCCGACCGCCCTTGCCTGTTTTTCCGGGGTTCGCTTGTCCGGCCTCTCCGCCACGCGCCTGTCTCCTCGTTACGCCGTTCCGCGATCCTATCACGCCGCACGTCCTGTTCATCCCCTGACCGGCCCCGATCAGTCCTGCACAGGCGGGAGCCAAGCCCCGTCTGGCGCCATTGCCCCCCGGCGCTATAATCCCCGCCAACAACCAACCATAACGAAGAGGCAGGGAGCGCCATGACCGCGATCAACGACGTCACCACGCTTGAGAAGGAAGGCGGCATCGCCGTCGTCACCCTCAATTCGCCACCCGTGAACGCGCTTTCGGCGCCGGTGCGCGAAGGCATCACCAACGGCATCAAGCAGGCGATCGACGACCCGGACGTGAAAGCCATCGTGCTGATCTGCGAGGGCAAGACTTTCATCGCGGGCGCCGACATCACCGAATTCGGCAAGGCGCCGAAGGGCCCGAGCCTCTTCGACGCGCAGGCCATGATCGAGAACGCGCCGAAACCTGTCGTCGCGGCGATCCACGGCACGGCGCTGGGCGGCGGCCTCGAAGTGGCGCTGACCTGCCACTACCGCGTGGCGGTGCCTTCGGCGAAGTGCGGACTGCCGGAAGTGAACCTCGGCCTTCTGCCGGGCGCAGGCGGCACGCAGCGCCTGCCGCGCATCGTCGGCCCCGAAAAGGCCCTCGAAATGGTGACGACCGGGCAGCATGTGGGCGCGAAGAAGTGCCTCGAAATGGGCCTCGTCGACGAACTCGCGGAAGAAGGCAAGCTGCGCGAGGGCGCCATCGCCTTCGCCAACAAGATCGTCGCCGAGAAGCGCCCGCTGAAGAAGGTGCGCGACCTGAGCGACAAGGTGGAAGCCGCGCGCGGCAAGCCCGAAATCTTCGCGAATGTGCGCAAGGCCAATGCCCGCAAGTTCCGCGGCTTCCTCGCGCCCGAATACAACATCCAGTGCATCGAGGCGGCGGTGAACCTGCCCTTCGACGACGGCGTCAAGGTGGAGCAGAAGCTCTTCCGCGAACTCGTCACCGGCACGCAGTCGGCGGCGCAGCGTCATGTCTTCTTCGCCGAACGCCAGGTCTGGAAGCTGCCGGACGTGCCGGCCGACACGCCGATCATCCCGGTGAACAAGGTCGGCATCATCGGCGCCGGCACGATGGGCGGCGGCATCGCCATGAACTTCCTCAATGTCGGCCTGCCCGTCACCATCGTGGAGACGAAGCAGGAAGCCCTCGATCGCGGCCTCGGCGTCATCCGCAAGAATTACGAGAACTCGGCGAAGAAGGGCCGCTTCCCGATGGAAGAGGTCGAGAAGCGCATGGGGCTTCTGACCGGCTCGCTCGACATGGGTTCGCTCGCCGATTGCGACCTCGTGATCGAGGCCGTGTTCGAGAACATGGACGTGAAGAAGGACGTCTTTGGCAAGCTCGACCGGATCGTGAAGCAGGGTGCGATCCTCGCGACGAACACGTCCGCGCTCAACATCGACGAAATCGCAACGGCAGTGAAGCGCCCGGAAGCCGTGATCGGCCTCCACTTCTTCTCGCCCGCGAACGTGATGCGTCTTCTCGAAGTCGTGCGCGCCGACAAGACCTCGAAATCCGTCATCGCAACGTCGATGCAGCTTGCAAAGAAGATCGGCAAGATCGCCGCCCTTGTCGGCGTCTGCCCCGGCTTCGTCGGCAACCGCATCCTGGCGCAGCGCCAGCGCGAGGCGCAGAAGCTGATCCTTGAAGGCGCGATGCCCTGGGACGTCGACCGCGTGCTCTACGATTTCGGCCTGCCGATGGGCCCCTTCGCGATGTCCGACCTCGCCGGCCTCGATATCGGCTGGTCGAAGGACAAATCGCAGGGCGCCACCATCCGCGACGTGCTTTGCGAAATGGACCGCCGCGGCCAGAAGACGGGCGCGGGCTTCTACGACTACGACGAAAACCGCAACGCGAAGCCCTCGCCGGTCGTCGAGAAGATCATTCTCGACTTCGCCGCGAAGAAAGGCATCAACCGCCGCACGATCTCGGACGACGAAATCCTCGAGCGCTGCATCTATCCGATGATCAACGAGGGCGCGAAGATTCTCGAGGAAGGCAAGGCGATCCGCTCGTCCGACATCGATATCGTCTGGATCAACGGCTACGGCTTCCCCGTCTATCGCGGCGGCCCGATGTTCTATGGCCCCGCCGCGCTTCTGGAAAAGATCGTCGCGGAAGGAAAGAAATTCTCGGACTTCTGAGGATCGAAAGAAGACGGGGCGGTGCATACCGGGCACCGCCCCGAATGTTTTTGGGAAGGAAACAAGATGAGCGGCAACGAACAGACGATCCGCGACTTCGTGAATGCCTGGTCGCGCCTCGACGTGGACGAGATCGTCGGCTATTTCGCGGAGGATGGCGTCTATCACAACATGATGCTCGACCCCGTGAAGGGTCAGGCGGCGCTCAAGGGCTTCATCGGCGCCTTCATCGCGAACTGGTCGGACACGGAGTGGGAACTCGTCAACATCCTCTCGAAGGGCGATCTCGTGATAGCCGAACGGGTGGACCGCACCAAGGCGGGCGGCAAGCCGGTCGCCCTGCCCTGCTGCGGCGTCTTCGAAATGGAAGGCGGCAAGATCAAGGTCTGGCGCGACTATTTCGACATGCCGACCTTCACGAAGGCTGCGGGCTAGACGCCCGCCGCTGCCGCGAGCTCGGCATCCGCTTCCACCAGCCAGACCTCGCAGAGCCAGTCTCCGATCGCTACGGGCGGCGCAACGAGTTCGCCGGTCTCCCGATCGAACGTCGCCGCCGTCATCTCTTCATAGGGATAACGGATGCGGCTTGCGTCGACCTCCACGCCACCATTCTCGTCTTCGACGACGAAGGGCAGCGCCTTTCCTGCCTGGGCCGATTCCAGCACGGCGATGAGGGCGGCGCGGCTTTCGGCCCGGATCGTGTAGTGATGAACGTCGCTCATGCCTTTGCTCCCCGAAGATGAAGCTCGCGCAGCGGGTCGTTGAGATGCGCGCCTCCGCTGCGCGAGTGGCCGATATAGCCAGTGGTCAAGGAAGGTATGGTGAAGGTGGCGCTGCTGCTTGCTGCGACATTGCCGTTCACCTTGATGAAGCTGTTGCCGCTCAAAACCTGCCATTCAAGCGTGTATTGCCCTGTCGATCCGAGCACTGCCGTGTTCAGCACCGGACCTGCGGATGCCGCCTTGACACTCAGTTCCACGGTATTGTTCGACGCAATTCCGAGATAGGCGCGGTTTGGTGCGTCCGTGCCGAAATCGAAAAGCAATCTGTAGGCGGTTTCGGACAGTCGCGACAGATCGACAGTTGCTTCTCCCGCGAAGCCGCCGCCAAACCCGAACGCCGCCGCCTTTGCCGCGAAATCCGGGATCGTGAGGCTGTCCGCGAGGCGCGTTGCGGGGGCGCCCGCCGTGACGATGGGCGGCGAGGCGAAGCTGCCTGTTTCAAGCTGAAGGCGTGAAATCCGATACAGGTTGTTTATTGAGACACCGACGTTCACTTGAGACACGAGACGGTATGTCATCCCCTCGCCCACGGTGAAGGCGCGCACCAGTTTCACATCGTAGACAGCGGGGTCTGTGTTCGGGATATTGAGCGCGGTGGCATCCGAATTAAGTTCTGCGATGCGCCCTGCCAAAGTCGCGGAAAGCACTTCGAACCGGGCCGATGCAATCATGTTTCCGGAAACGGGCGAGGTCGATCCGGATGTGAAATTCACCTGCGGAAATTGTGTCGTCCCTGTCGTGTTTGTGCCGGAAATCCGGACATCAATATAAGGCAACCCGTCGACGCCTGTCCCAAGCCCAGCGACGGACCATGGGAGGCCGGGTATGACTGAGACGGTCCACCCGGCAGGAAACGAACCTCCAACGACCGCCCCGGCGTAGCTGTTATTCGGCACGTAATTCGTCGCTTGCCCGCCCGCATAAAGCCCGCGATCCGTAATGGCGGGGACGTTCGGACCGAAGATGCTGTGGACGCCCGCATCCGTTAACCAGGTTGCGGGCGAGGTGCGAGAAGTTGAAAGGACGGCTGCGAGCGAAGCCGTCTCTTCTTCGCGCATGTAGCGTCCGCCCGCGAAGTCGAGCGCGAGAACATCGCCTGGCTGCCACCACATCGCGACGGAGGCATCCGCTGCCGGTGAAAAACCCCGCCAACTGGGTGGGCGGGAAAGAGGCCATGAGGGAGAGCCGCCGGGCGCAAAGCCGGCGGACCGCAGGATGTAAGACATGAAGCTGCTCCTTGTCCGGATGATGTCGCCGGACAGTCTGGAGCGGTGCTCCGGAGGCGGGGATTACTCGCGCCTCAGAATTCCCAGCCGGGCCCCGGAATGGCGCGATAAGCCTGGGTCAGGGCATCGGACCAGGAAGTGCGGAGCCCCTTGAAATACTCGTCGTCGTCCCTGATGCGCCGCTGCAGAGCGACGTTGAGCGCATTGCGGCGATAGACCATGAGGTCGATCGGCATGCCGACCGAAAGATTCGAGCGCATGGTCGAATCCATCGAGATCAGCGCAAGCTTCAATCCGTCGGCCAGCGGCGTGCCGTAGGTGAGGGCGCGGTCGATGATGGGCTTGCCGTATTTGTGCTCGCCGATCTGGAGATAGGGCGTGTCTTCCGTCGCCTCGATATAGTTGCCGGCCGAGTAGATCTGGAAGAGGCGAAGCTCGCCATTGCCGACCTGCCCTCCCATCAGGATCGAGACATTGAAGTCGCCCGACTGCGCCTCAAGCGAAGGGCCGTCGATGCGGTAGACCTCCCGCACGGCTTGGCCCATGAGCTGCGCGGCGCGCACCATGGTCGGCACGGTGTGAAGCGTTTCCGGCTTGTCGGACCCGCGAACGCGAACGCCCTGTTCCGTCGCCATGTTGATCGCGGCCTGGCTGACGGCGAGATTGCCCGCCGTCATCAGCCCGATCACCCGGTCGCCCGGATGCTCGATGACACTGAGCTTGCGGAAGGTGGAGATGTTGTCGACGCCGGCATTGGTGCGCGTGTCCGCCAGCATCACGAGGCCGCCTTCAAGCCGAAGCGCGACGCAATAAGTCATTCTCGTCTCCAGATATCGCGCCCGGTCACTGCTGGGCGGCGCCGGCATCGACCCGAAGCCGGACTTCCATCGTCTCCTCACCGCCGCCGCGCCGGAGCCCGCGAACGGGCGCGGCCTCCAGATAGTCGAGACCGCAAGCGACACGGACATGTGCGTCGGTCGGGCAGATGCGGTTTGCGACGTCGAATCCGACCCAGCCCAGACCATCAATATAGGCCTCGGCCCATGCGTGGCTAGCCTCATATTCGGTGTCCACGTCGTCCCAGAGATAGCCGCTGACATAGCGCGCTGGCAGCCCCTCCGCGCGGGCCGCCGAAACGAAGACATGGGTATGGTCCTGGCAGACGCCTGAGCGATGCGAGAGCGCTTCCGCGGCGGTCGTTGCCGCATGGGTCTCGCCGATCCGGTAGTCGACCGCATCGCGAACGGCGCCCATCAGCCGATGCGCGAAGTCGAGCGCCGAACCGCCGGAGAGCCGCTTTGCTTCCGCGGCGAGCGTCCGGATCGCTTCGTCGGGCGCGGTGAGGTCCGTCTGGCGGAGGAAGAAGGCCGGAGGGAAAGGCTCCGCCGTGCCGCTGACGACGCCGCCCGTGTCGGCGGTTTCGATCTCGCCCGCGATGCTCAGCGCGATCGTGCCGTGATGGCGGTCGACATAGAGCGTCTGGAAGAGGTTCCCATAAGCGTCCCTGCCCTCCGTCAGCGAAGCGGCAGGGGGCACGGAAAGGCGCCAGGACAGCACTTTCTGCGTGCCGCTGTCCTGCGGTTGCACGCGCAGAACCTGCATGGAGTAATTGGCTTCTACCGCGTAGCGGTAGGTCGTTTCCTGGCGAATCTGGATAAGCATGTCTGCATACTACCCCAAAAGATAGCTGCGGCTGATTTCCAGTCCGAGGCGATCGTTGGTCTCGATATGCTCGCTCAGGAATTCGTGCAGGCCCTGACGGAAGATATCCTCGACCTTGCCGAAGCGCAGCCTCGAATAGATCTGCCCGGCGACGCGGTGACATTCGTGGCGCTGGCCGTATTCCTCGCCGAGCTTGTCCAGGCATTCCTTGACCTCGGCCGCGCAACCGATGAGCGAGCGCGGCATTTCCTCACGCATGACAAGGAATTCGGCGATGAGCCAGGGCTTGAGGCCCTCCTTGTAGACGGCATTGTAGGAGCGGTAGCCGGAAACGGCCCGCAGGATCGACGCCCACTGGTAATAGTCGATGCCGCCGCCGACTTCGGCATGCTCCGGCAGAAGCACATGATACTTCACATCGAGAATGCGCGCGGTGTTGTCGCTGCGTTCGATGAACGTACCGAGCCGCGTGAAATAGTAGCTGTCGCGGCGGAGCATCGTCGCCACGGTGCCGCCGGTGAAGAGAAGCGAGCAGTCCTTTACCCAGTCGAGAAAACGGTGAAGGCCGCTGCCGCGCACGCGCGTCTCGTTCCAGCGCGGCAGCTCGAGCCATGCCGAATTGAGGCATTCCCATTGCTCGGTGGTGAGCGCGGTGCGCACGGCGCGCGCATTGCGCCGCGCCGTCTCGATGCAACTGCGGATGCTCGACGGGTTCTCCATGTCGAAGGCGAGATAGGAGATGACGTTCTCGGGCGTTGCTTCGTCGTATTTCCGGTAGAAGTCCTCCTCCGCACCGGAAACGATGACCGTCGAATGCCATTCGGAGCCGTCCGCATCGGCACCCGACGGCATCAGCGAAAGACGGTCGGTGACGCGAAGCATGCGCGCCAGATTCTCCGCCCGCTCCATATAACGGGCAATCCAGTAGAGATTGTCTGCGGTGCGGGCGAGCATCATGCACCCCGGTCTTTCAAAACCCAGGTGTCCTTCGTGCCCCCGCCCTGGCTCGAATTGACGACAAGCGATCCCTCCCGCATGGCGACGCGCGTCAACCCGCCCGGCACGACGCGAATGTCGGCGCCCGAAAGAATGAAAGGCCTGAGATCGACATGACGCGGCGCAACGCCTTCGTCGACGAAGGTCGGACAGGTGGACAACGCGAGCGTCGGCTGGGCGATGTATTTGTCCGGCGCGGCTTTCACGCGCACGCCGAAGGCCTCGATTTCCTCCTTGGTGGATTTCGGTCCGACAAGCATGCCGTAGCCGCCGGAACCGTGAACCTCCTTCACGACCAGCTCCGCGAGATGTTCGAGCACATAAGCCGCATCGTCCTTCTCGCTGCAACGCCATGTCGGCACGTTCTTCAGGATCGGCTTCTCGCCGAGATAGAATTCCACCATCTTCGGCACATAGGTGTAGATCGCCTTGTCGTCGGCGATGCCGGCGCCAACGGCGTTGGTCAGGTTCACATTTCCCGCGCGGTAGGCATTCATCAGGCCGGCAACGCCGAGAACCGAATCCGGCTTGAAGGTCAGCGGATCGAGAAATTCGTCGTCGACGCGGCGGTAGATCACGTCGACGCGCTTCGGCCCCTGCGTCGTGCGCATATAGACGATGTCGTCCATGACATAGAGGTCCGGCCCCTCGACGAGCTCGACGCCCATCTGGTCGGCAAGGAAGGAATGCTCGTAATAGGCGCTGTTGTAGATGCCGGGCGTGAGCACGACGACGGTCGGCTCACCCGGGCAGTTGCGCGGCGCGACCGACGCGAGCGTGCGCATCAACTCGTCGCAATAATGATCGACCGGGGCGACGTTGTAGCGCGAGAAGAGATCGGGGAAGAGCCGCATCGTGATCTCGCGGTTCTCCAGCATGTAGGAGACCCCGGAGGGCGTGCGGCAATTGTCCTCCAGCACATAGAAGTCTTCCGCGCCGACGCGCACCATGTCGATACCCGCGATATGCGTATAGACATTGTGCGGCACCGAGACGCCCTGCATCTGGTAGCGGTAGGTATCGTTGAGGAGAACCTGGTCGCGCGGCACGAGACCCGCACGGAGAATTTCCTGCGCACCATAGACATCGGCGATGAAGGCATTGAGCGCCCTCACGCGCTGCATGAGCCCTTCCGAAATGAGCTTCCATTCCGCCGCCTCGATGATGCGGGGAATGATGTCGAAGGGAATGATGCGTTCGGGATCGCCGCCCTCGCCATAGACCGCGAAGGTGATTCCGATGCGGCGAAAGAAGGTCTCCGCCTCCTCGCGCCGGAGCGTGAGGATATCGAGCGGTGTTTCCTCCAGCCACGATTGCAGCTTGCGGTAAGCCTGACGGACATCGCCGCCCGGTCCGCCCATTTCATCGAAGATGGCGTGCGCCATCGACTCTCCTGCCAGTGTGGCTCTTGATCTGTCTCATGCAGCCTATAAGGAGAGCAAAAGCGATGCCATGCCCGCATGCCGGTCATTTGGCCCGATTGCGTGCAAAAGGCGCGATATCTTGACGCCTCTTGCAAGCGCCGGAGGCAAGCGAACGCCGCGAAAAGAGGCAGTCTGCCCAGTGCGGCGGCTAACGCCCGCGAAGACGCTGGAGCAATTCATGTGTCGGGTAGCCGTCCGCGGGCAGACCGAGGCTCGCCTGATAGGCGCGCACGGCCTTGCGGGTGTTGAAGCCGATAATGCCGTCGACCCCGCCGGTGTCGTAGCCCTTGCCGTTGAGGAGCCGCTGCAGGTCCTGCCGCTCCTGCCGCCCGAGCGGACGGTCGCCACGCGGCCAACTCCCCTCGATCTCGCCCCGCCCATTGAATCGGTCGGCAAGGAGGTTCACCGCCAGCGAATAGGAGGTGGAGGCATTGTAGGCGAGAACGGTGCGGAAATTGTTCATGACGATGAAGGCCGGACCCCGGTAGCCGGACGGCAGGAAGATCGAGGCCTTCTCGGCCGTCTCGCCACTCGGGAAAGGCCGCCCGTCCATGCGCGCGACCCCCGCCTTCGCCCAGTCGGCGACGGGACGGGAAATCGACATGTCGGCCTGTGCATAGTCGAAGCCTTGGGGGAGCTTCACCTCGTAGCCCCAGACCGCTCCCGTCTTCCAGCCCGACTGACCGAGATAATGACCGGCGGAGGCAAGTGCGTCGGCATGCGAGTTCCAGATGTCGCGCCGCCCGTCGCCGTCGAAATCGACGGCATGGGCGTTGTAGGTGGTCGGAATGAACTGCGTGTGGCCCATCGCACCCGCCCATGAGCCGGTCATGCCTTCGGGCGTGATATCGCCGTTCTGGATGATCTGCAGCGCGGCAATGAGCTGCGTGCGGCCATAGTCGATGCGCCGCCCCTCGAAGCCGAGCGTTGCCAGCGAGCGGACGACACTCATCTTGCCCAGGAAGGAGCCGTAGTTCGATTCGAGCCCCCAGATCGCGACCAGCACATGACGGTCGACGCCGTAGCGCGCTTCGATGCGATCGAGCAGCGCCTTGTTTTCGGCGAGCAGCGCGCGGCCTTTCGCGACCCGCGTGTCGGAAATCGCACCTTCGAGATATTCCCAGACCGGTTTTGTGAACTCGGGCTGCGCCTCGTTTGCCTCGATCACATCCCGGTCGATCCGGATGCCGGCGAGCGAACGGTCGAAGGTCTTGGGCTCGATACCGGCCTTGAGCGCATCCGCGCGGAAGGCGGTGAGCCAGCCGGCGAAGGCGGCATCTTCGGTAATGGGCGAGGGCAACGGCAAGCGGGCATCCTCGGGCGCGGCATCGGCGGCACAGCCCGTGAGGCTGAGCGCGAGCAACACCGCTGCCGGCATGGAAAGCCGCACGCGGCGGCGGCGGGAAGAGAGACTTGAAAGAAGCATGGAACGTCCCTGGCTGACCTTATGGACGGGACGCTATCACGCCCTCCTTTTGCGCACCTAGTCCTGCCGGACGGCAAGGTTAACCCTCCGTGCGCAGAACGGCGACGGCACCTGCCTCAAGCCGCGCGCCGCCCAGAGCGAAGGAGGTACCGGCAAAATGCGGCGAGATGTCGGCAGGCTGCGGCCCGTAGTTGAAGACGAAGCGGTGGCTTCCGCGCGTTCGCGTCCGGAGCCCGGCGGGAAGATCGAGCGTTTCGAGGCCCGCCTCCCCCGCCAGCCGGGCAACGATCCGCTGCAGCAGCGCTTCGTCCGGCGCCCCCGCAAGATAGTGCGCGCGGCCCCGGCGCGTGAGGGCGGGATGCCCGTCCTCGGTCTCCGCGAGAACCTCCGTGCCCGCCGCCGGTTCCACGAACTCGCGCCAGCGGTCGAAACGGAAGGTGCCGTTCTCGTAGCGGACGGGAACGGCGCTATAGGCCCGGTAGCTCTCGACCCGCGTTACCCGAAGCCCGAGCAACCCGGCAAGCGGCCCCGGCGCCAGATTGTCCGGAATGCGGTGCGAGGCCGTGCGGCTGCCGGTTCGCGGACCGGCGAGAACCGTGCCCCCGCAGCGCTCGAGTTCGGCGGCAAGCCGCTCCGGCACATGCGGCATGGAGGGGACGAGCACGAGGGCGTATCCGGAAAGCGCCGCCTCCGGCCCGACGATGTCGACATCGAGGCCGAGCCGCCTGAGCGCCCGGTACATGGCGAAGGCCTGCTCGATATAGGAGAAGTTGCGCCCCTGCGGCTGTATCCGCAGAAACCACGAGGCCTCGTAGGAAAAAACGAGTGCGGCTTTCGCGGGGGCAGGCGCGCCGAGCGGCCCGAGCGCCGCGAGATCGGCCGAGAGCTGCTTCACCTCATGATAGGCACGGTCGGGCGACCCGTCGGGCAGGTTGAGCCCGGCATGGAACTGTTCCTGCGCGAAAGGCGCCTGCCGCCAGCGGAAGTAGGACATGGTCTCCGCGCCATGCGCGAAACCCTCGAGCCCCCAGAGACGGACGAGACCCGGCAGCGCATCAAGATTGTAATCCGCCCAGTTCACCGGCCCCGGCTGCTGCTCCATCACCCAGAACCGTCCACGCCCCGCGCCTCGATAGAGGTCGTGATGAAAGGCCTGAAGATCGGGATCGCCCGTGCGGGCGAAGGCGGCCTTGTGTTCGGCCGGCGCCGGAAAAACGTCGAGACTGCCAAGCGGATAGGAATCCCATGTCGCGATGTCCAGATCCTTCATCGTCTCGTAGTGATCGAAATCGAGGAAGAAGGTCATGAAGTTGTGGAGAATGTCGCGCCCCGGCGAGAGCCCGCGAATGACATCGGTCTGCACGCGGTTGAAGGCTGCGACCTGATCGGACGAGTAACGGTGGAAATCTGCGCGGTGAGCCGGATTGGTCTCCGTGACCGCCCCCGCCGGCAAATCGATCTCGTCGAAGTCGCGATACTCCATGCTCCAGAAGACATTGCCCCACGCCTCGTTCAAGGCGGCGATGGCGCCATAGCGACCCCTCAGCCAGTGACGAAAGCCGAGCTTCGCCTCGTCCGACCAGGAAAGAACCGTGTTGTGGCAGCCATATTCATTGTCGGTCTGCCAGGCGACGATGCCGGGATGCGCCCCGACGCGCTCGGCAAGCGCTCGCACGATCCGCGCGCATTCGCGCCTGTAGCCCGCATGCGAGAAGCAATAGTGACGGCGCGAGGCAAACCCGCGCGGACGTCCGTCGCGGCCGACAGGCAGCATGCCGGGCATGGCATCGACCAGCCATTTCGGCGGCGTCGCGGTCGGCGTGCCGAGAATGACCTGAAGCCCCTCCCCGTGCAGCACGTCGAGGGCACGAACGAGCCAGTCGAAATCGTATTCGCCCGGCGAGGGTTCAAGCCGCGACCAGGCGAACTCGCCGATACGGACGCGCGAAATGCCCGCCTCGCGCATGCGGCGCGCATCCTCCGCCCAAACCGCCTCCGGCCAGTGCTCGGGGTAGTAGCAGACGCCGATCGAGACGTCTGTCGCCTTCGAACTCGCTTGCGGCATGGGGCCTCCCTTTCCTTGTGCATCAAATTTGCCGGAAACCGCTCCGCTTGCAAGCGCGCCCGCGCTGACGGATGCTCCCCCGTGAAAGAGGGAGTACGGGCATGACGAAAGTCTGCATGATCGGGGCGGGCAGCACCGTCTTCATGAAAAATCTGGTGGGCGACATCCTGCTGAACGAGATCTTCGCGGATTGCGAGATCGCGCTTCAGGATATCGACGAAACGCGGCTGAAGACCTCCGCCGTGGTGGCGGGGAAGATCGCCGACGCGCTGTCCGTCTCGCCGACAATCGTCGCGACGACCGACCGGCGCGAGGCACTGACCGGCGCCGATTTCGTCATCGTCATGATCCAGGTCGCGGGCTACAAGCCCGGCACGGTCACCGACTTCGAAATCCCGAAGAAATACGGCCTCCGCCAGACCATCGCAGACACGCTCGGCGTCGGTGGCATCATGCGGGGCCTGCGCACCGTGCCGGTGTTGCTGGACATCGCGAAAGACATGCGCGAGGTCTGCCCCAACGCGCTGATGCTGCAATATGTGAACCCCATGGCGATCAATTGCTGGGCGCTGAACGAGCTTGCGCCCGATATTCGCCATGTCGGCCTTTGCCATTCCGTGCAGGGCACGGCCTTCGAACTCTCGAAGGACCTCGGCGTCGACTACAAGTCGCTGCGCTACCAATGCGCGGGCATCAACCACATGGCTTTCTATACGACGTTCGAGCGCGAGCTTCCCGACGGCACACGCGAGGACCTTTATCCGAAGCTGAAGGAGATAGCGGCGCGCGGCGAGGAACCCGGCTGGAACAAGGTGCGCTACGAAATCCTGCGGCGCACGGGTTATTTCGTAACCGAATCGAGCGAGCACTTCGCCGAATACGTGCCCTGGTTCATCAAACGCGACAGGCCGGACCTGATCGAGAAGTTCAACATTCCGCTCGACGAATACATCCGCCGCTGCGAGGAACAGATCGCGGCCTGGGAAGCGCAGGAGCGCGAGCTCGTCTCCGCGAACCGGCTGGAGGTGAAGTTCTCCGGCGAATATGGCGCAAAAATCATGCGGGCGGTCACAACCGGCAAGCCCGCCGTCATCAACGGAAATGTCTTGAACAACGGGCTCATCGGCAATCTGCCTGCCGGCGCCTGTGTGGAAGTGCCTTGCCTTGTCGATGCGAACGGCATCACGCCAACGCGTGTGGGCAAGCTGCCGCCACATCTCGCCGCCATGATGCAGACCAACATCAACGTGCAGGGCCTCACGCTCGAAGCGATCCGCACGGGCAAGCGCGAGCACATCTATCATGCCGCCATGATGGACCCGCATACGGCGGCCGAACTCTCGCTCGATGAAATCTGGTCGCTTGTGGACGACCTCATCGAAGCGCATGGCGGATGGTTGCCGGCGTGGCACTGAACCCGGCACAGGCATCGCGCGGGTTTCGCATATCAAAACCGTGCCGGCACGCTAGAATCGGCGATGATTCTGGGGCAGGACGATGCCGGAGACCTTGATGACGTCCAACGAAAATCCGAGCGAGTTCACGCTGCCAAAGAGCTGGCAATGGAAGCCACTTGCCGGCTGGACCGCCGCCGGCCTTCTGCTCTTCGCTTCGTGGATATGGCCGCTCACCCGCGAATGGTGGGACCTTTTCGACGTCCGGGTCTTTCAGGTCATGAACGGCACGGCCGGCACGAGCGACATCTGGGCGACGATCTGGGCGCTCACCGGAAGCACCCGTTTCGACATCTTCCTGATGCTGACGACCCTTGGCATCTACATCAATTACATCGGCTCCGGCGATTTGGCGCGCTTCCGGCACGGCCTCGTCTTCGGTCTCATGACGGCGGTGCTGCTGCTCGCCGTCATCCTGCTTCAACATCTTCTCGCCTTCAATCCGCGTCCGTCGCCATCGCGCGTCCTCGACGGTTTCAACTCCATCCGGATCGCCGTTCCGTGGTCGACCGTTCAGGAAGGTTCGGATGCGAGCTTTCCCGGAGACCGCGCGGCATTGGCGATGGTTCTCGCCACGATCTGGTGGCGCGGTTTCAACTGGCGTATCGGCCTTGCCGGTGCGGGGCTCGTCTTGTTCTTTACGCTCCCCCACATTGCCGCAGGCGCGCATTGGGCGAGCGATGCCGCGATCGGCGGCGGCACCGTGGCGCTGATCGCCGGAGCGATCCTCGCGGGAACGCCGATCCCCTGGCACATCTATCGCGCGGCTCTGACGCCGGTGGATCGGGCGCTTTCGTTCTGGACGGGCCTCGCGAACCGTCTCAGCCCCGACGGCCAGGACAATGTAAACCCGACACGGCAGGTGCTGCGCGGCATGTGCATCGGCGCTGCCGATCTCGTACCCGGCGTGAGCGGCGGCACGATGGCCCTCATCCTCGGCATCTACAAGCGGCTGATCGGCGCAATCGCCCATGTGGACAGGGAATTCCTGCGGCTTCTCGCCGGACGCCAGATGCTCGCGGCGGCACGGCACATCGACATTCTCTTCCTCGGCACCATCGGCATCGGGGTGCTGCTGTCGCTCATCATTTTCAGCCGGATCGTTCCGCTGTCGATGCTGGTGACAACCCTGCCGGAAATCACCTTCGGCTTTTTCTTCGGGCTGATCGCGGCCTCCATCGTCGGCCTGCTTTCGCATGTGCATGTGAAAGGCGCGACGGGTTGGTTCTGGATCGCCTTTGGTGTGGTTCTCGGCCTTCTTGCCGCGATCCTCGTGCCCGTGCGCACACCCGATGCAAGCTGGTTCATCTTTCTTTGCGGCATAGCGGCGGCGGCGGCGATGCTCGTGCCCGGTATTTCCGGCTCCTTCGTGCTCCTGATCCTGGGCAAATATACCGATGCGATCGAAGCGCTGGGCAAGCTCGACCTCTCCTTCATCGCTCCGCTGGCCGCAGGCGTGGTGACGGGTGCCCTGCTCTTTTCCCGCATGATCGGCTGGATGCTCGAACACTTCTACCGCCAGACCCTGCTGACGGTGATCGGCGTGCTTGGCGGCTCGTTGCTAGCGGTATGGCCGTTCAAGGACCGCCACTACGAAGAGGTCGGAGAGAAGATGCTGCTCGTTTCCGCAGACCCTTACGTCCCGCAGCAGTTCGATCCGACCGTTGTCTTCACGATCGCCGCGGTCGCGGCGGGTATCTTCCTGTACCGTTTCCTCGACCGGCTGGCGCAGCATGCCGATGAAGACGAAACGCTCTGACCGGCCCTGGACATGGTCGGCCGCTCACCCGGCGACCAGCCACGCCTCAGGGTTTGCCGCCGAGACCTGGCCCCACCATGCCGCCTCGTCGATGTTGGGCGGTAGAAGCGCGACCGCGCATCCGCCGAACCCAGCGCCGGTCAACCGCGCGCCCGCCGCGCCGGCGGCGAGCATCGCATCGGCCAGCCGGTCGAGCGCCGGCGTCGAGACTTCGTAATCCGTGGCCAGCGAGCGATGGCTCTCGGTCATGAGGCGGCCGAAAGCGGACAGGTCCGCCCCCTCCAGCGCAGCAACCGCCGCCAGCACACGCATGTTCTCGGTGACGACGTGACGCGCCCGCGCCCGCACAGCAGCGGGCAGGCGCTCGACATCATCCGGCACGGCATCGCGGAGCGCGGAAAGGCCGAGGATCGATGCCGCTTCCTCGACGGCGCGACGGCGCTCGTTATAGACACCGTCCGCAAGACGCCGCGCCTCGCCGCAATGAACGACCCGGAAGCGGAAGGCGGCCGGCACACTGACGAGCCGTCCCGTCCCCGTGCGGCAATCGAGGAGCAACGCCTCGCCCGTGCGGCCTGCGGCGGATGCCATCTGATCGAGAATGCCGCAATTGACGCCGCAATAGAGGTTCTCCGCGCGCTGCGCCATGCGCGCGACATCGGCATCGGCAAGCGGCGTTCCGGCGAGCGCAAGCGCGGCGCGGATGACGGCGACTTCAAGCGCCGCCGAGGAGGAGACGCCCGCCCCTTGCGGAATGTCGGAGGCGACAAGAACCGCGACCGGCGGCACCTCGATGCCCGCCTTCGCAAGCTCGGCAAGCGGCCCGGCGACATAATCCGTCCAGTCGCCACGCGGCGGGCCGAACGGGTCGAACCCGGAAGCCGCATGTCCCTCGCTCCGGGCGGCGAAGGCAGGCGCGGGCGCCATCGCCACCCGCGTCGCGCAGCGAAGCGGCATCGGCAGGCAGAAGCCGTCCGCGTAATCCGTGTGGTCGCCGATAAGGTTGACCCGGGCGGGCGCATGGCCCTCCGCTTGCGCCTCGACGCCGAATGCTTCCCGGAAGGCCGACCTCATGGCGCCTCCCCTGCGGGCACTGCACGCAGCCGCGCCGCCGCATCCTCCGGCAGGACATCCGCGAGGAACACGCCTGTTCCCTGCTCCACGCCTGCGAGATATTTGAGCTTGCCCGCATCGCGGCGGAACGGACGAATCTCGATCGTCATGTGGAATGTCGCCTCGAAGCCCCTCGGCGCGCATTGCACCGTGAGGATGTAGGGCATGGGCGAGCCGAAGAGCCCGTCGAGACGGCGTACCGCGCGCCCGAGAAGCCCGGCCATCGCCTGCCGCTCGGCATCGTCAAGCGCCTGCGGGCCCGCCACACGCCGGCGGGGCGCGATCCACATTTCGTAAGGATAGATCGCGAAAGGCGGGACAAGCGCCACCGCCGCCCCGGTTTCCTCGACAACAAGCGTACCGGCATCGCGAAGAAGCCCCTCGATGACGGGCGCCTCGGCTTGCGCTTGCGCCGCGCGGCGCGCCTGCGCGGGAACGAAGGGGAACGCGTAGATCTGACCGTGGGGATGGTGGAGCGTCACCCCGATCTCCTCGCCCCTGTTCTCGAAGGGAAAGACATAAGGGTAGGTCTCGCCGAGCGCTTCGGCGCGCGCGCCCCAGACCTCGAGAAGGAGCGCAAGCCTGTCCTCGCCAAGCGTGCCGAGCCCGGCATGATGATCGTCGGAAAAGACAACGACCTCGCAACGGCCCCTGGCCGGAGCCGTCTCGATGCCCCCAAGCTCGACCGGCAGGGCATCGCCGGTAAGGGCCGGGAAGCGGTTCTCGAAGACGGCGACCTCGAAATGCCCGAAGGGGATTTCACCGAGGCGGCCCTCCGCCGCGGGGCATAACGGACAGGAGGCGGCCGGCGGCAGAAACGTCCGGCCCTGCCGCGCGCCGGCATAAGCGACCCATTCACGGCGCAGCGGATGCCATCTGAGATGCCCGCCCCCCGAATCGGGCGCCGGCGGCAGACACGCGCGCACTTCCCCCTCATGAGAGGCATGACCGTAGAGCAGGAGCTCCCGCCCGTCCGGCAGCCGGAATTCCCTCAGATCGAACAGAATGTCCTCCCCCCGGACGCCATGCGCCCGGCGCAATCTCCGCAATCGGTGCTCGCCATCATGGTTAAGGCCCCGTTAGGGTTATCGTGCAATGAATCGGGCACCCAAACGAGAGTGAAAAAACCCGGATGTTCGACAATAAATCCGTACTCATCACCGGCGGTACCGGCTCCTTCGGCCGCAAATATGTCCGCACCCTTCTCGACCATCACAAGCCGCGCCGCATCATCGTCTTTTCGCGCGACGAGTTGAAGCAGTACGAGATGTCCCAGGAATTCTCGGGGCCGCAAATGCGCTACTTCATCGGCGATGTGCGCGACGCCGAACGCCTGTGCCAGGCGATGCGGGGCGTCGACTTCGTGATCCACGCGGCGGCACTGAAGCAGGTGCCCGCCGCCGAATACAATCCCATGGAGTGCATCAAGACGAACATTCACGGCGCCGAGAACGTCATCAAGGCGGCGATCGCGGAAGGCGTCGAGAAGGTCATGGCCCTCTCGACCGACAAGGCCGCGAACCCGATCAACCTCTACGGCGCGACCAAGCTCGCCTCCGACAAGCTCTTCGTTGCCGCCAACAACATGGTCGGACCCGAGAAGACACGCTTCGCCGTGGTGCGCTATGGCAATGTCGTCGGCTCTCGCGGCTCGGTCGTCCCCTTCTTCAGGAAACTCATTGCCGAGGGGGCTTCCTCGCTCCCCATCACGGATGCGCGCATGACGCGCTTCTGGATCACGCTGCAGGAAGGCGTCGACTTCGTGATCCGGAACTTCGTGCGCATGCATGGCGGCGAAATCTTCGTGCCTAAAATTCCCTCCGTCCGCATCACCGATCTTGCGGCGGCAATGGCGCCGGATCTCCGGCATGAGGTCATCGGCATCAGGCCGGGCGAGAAACTCCACGAGACCATGTGCCCGGCGGACGATTCGCATCTGACCGTCGAGTTCAGCGATCATTTCGTGATCCGCCCGACGATCAAGTTCTTCCGGGGCGACATCGACTATCTGACGAACAACCTCGAGGAACGCGGAGAAACCGTGGCGCAGGGATTCGAATACAGCTCCGGCACCAACCCGCATTTCCTGAACGTCGACGAAATCAAGACCTACAACGACCGCGCCGACGCCTGACCGCCCGTTAGAGGAATACCGAGACCGCCATGCCCAATGTCGTGATCGTTCAGGCCCGCATGACGTCGACCCGCCTGCCGGGAAAGGTCCTGGAGGATCTGGCGGGCGCGACCGTACTCCGGCATGTCCTGACGAGATGCGCGGCGATCCCCGGCATCGACATCGTCTGCTGCGCCGTGCCGGAGGGGCCGGAGCAAGAGCCGGTCGTTGCCGAAGCGGAAGCCTGCGGCGCCGTCGTGGCGCGCGGCTCGGAATATGACGTGCTGGACCGCTATTACACAGCCGCGCGCGATCTCGACGCGGATGTCATCATGCGCGTGACGAGCGACTGCCCGCTGATCGACCCGGGGCTCTGCGGCGAGGTTCTCGCGGCCCTTCTCGCCGATCCGGATGCCGGTTACGCGGCAAACAATTTCGTCCACCGCTTTCCGCACGGGCTCGACTGCGAGGCCTTCACATGGGCTTCCATGGAGCGCGACTGGAGGGAAGCCAGCGAGCCCTATGATCGCGAGCATGTGACGCCCTGGCTGCGCCGGGCACCGGGAATCAAGCGCATCTCGCTCGAAGGGCCGAGCGAGGAGCTGGGCAAGCTCCGCTGGACGCTCGACTATCCCGAAGATCTCGAATTCTGCCGCGCGCTTTTCCCGCTGCTCGGCGCTGGCATACCGTCATGGAAAGAAACCCTGCGTGTATGCGAAGAGAATGAAGGCATTTCGGCGCTGAACGCCATGCGGCGTCAGCGCTGAACGAACAGGACGGACCCGGATGAAGACGCTCCTGCTGGGCAGCACGGGGTTGCTGGGCCAGGCGGTTGCGCGGGAAGCGCGGCGCCGGGGCGTAGAACTGCGCGAGGCCGCGAGGCGCAGCGCCCCGATCCAGGTCGATATTGCAGACGACGTGGCCCTTTGCGCCCTCCTCGACGCCGAACAGCCTGATCTCGTCGTCAACTGTGCCGCACTCGTGGACATCGACCTATGCGAGCGCGATCCCGCTCTCGCGTGGCGCATCAATGCGCGCCCTCTCGCCTTTCTTGCCGCGTGGTCGACGGCGACGGGCGGCAGGCTCCTGCATGTCTCGACAGACCAGTATTTCACCGAAGGGCACGCTACGGCGCATGACGAGACGGCGTCCGTATCTCTCGTCAACGAGTATGCGCGCAGCAAGTTCGCGGGCGAGGCATTCGCGCTCACAGCGGCGAACGCTCTCGTCCTTCGCACAAGCATCGTCGGCATTCGCGGCTGGGAGCAGCCGACATTCGCCGAATGGACCATCGATGCGGTCGAGAATGACAGGCCGGTCACGCTTTTCAGCGATGCCTGGTCCTCATCGATCGATGTGGCGGCATTTGCCCGCGCCGCCGTCGACATGGTGGAGGCTGGCGCATCGGGCCTCTACAACCTTGCCGCGCACGAGGTATATACAAAGGAACAATTCGTGCGCGAGATCGCACGTCAACGCGGCCTCAACCTGACCGCCGCGAAGACGGGCTCCGTCCGCATGCTTTCGACACCTCGCGCTCATTGTCTCGGCCTCGACGTTCGCCGGGCCGAAGCCGTTCTCGGGTACGGGCTGCCGCATCTTGCCGACGTGGTCACTTCCGTTCTGCAGCAATACCGCCCTTCTACGCTACAAAGAGAAATCGTCTCATGAAGTACGACACATCGCTTCGCATCGGAACGCATGAGATATCGCTCGATGCGCCGGCCTATTTCATCGCGGACATCGCCGCCAATCATGACGGCGATCTGGGACGCGCAAAGGAACTGATCTGGAAGTCGAAGGAGGCGGGGGCCGACTGTGCCAAGTTCCAGCACTTCCTCGCCGACAGGATCGTCAGCAAGGTCGGCTTCGAAGGACAAAAGGGTCAGGTTTCGCACCAGGCGAAGTGGAAAAAATCCGTCACCGAAGTCTACGACCAGTATCACACGCGACGCGACTGGACGCCGGAACTGCTCGAGACCTGCCGCAAAGCGGACATCCATTTCATGACGACGCCCTACGATATCGAGGCGGTCGACATGTTTCGCGACATCGTTCCCGCATTCAAGATCGGCTCGGGCGACATCACTTATCACGGCGAGATCGAACATATCGCGAGAACGGGAAAGCCTGTTCTCCTGGCGACCGGGGCGGCCGCGATGACCGAGGTGGAGGCGGCAGTGGAGCTGATCCTGCGGGACAACCCGCAGCTCTGCCTCATGCAGTGCAACACCAACTACACCGGCAGCGAAGAGAATTTCAAATACGTCAATCTCCGCGTCCTGCAGACATTCGCCGCGCGCTGGCCGGGAATGGTGCTGGGCTTTTCGGATCACACCCCGGGCCATTCCGCGGTTCTCGGTGCCGTGACGCTGGGTGCCCGGGTGGTCGAAAAGCATTTCACGGACGACAATTTGCGCGAAGGCCCGGACCATTCCTTTGCCCTCAACCCGGTGACCTGGCGCGCCATGGTCGATGCGACGCGCGAGCTCGAGGCCGCTCTCGGCGATGGCGTGAAGAGGATCGAGAGCAACGAACGGGAGACGGTGGTGATCCAGCGCCGCGCACTGAGGTTCAAGACCGCGCTCGACGCGGGAACACTTCTGACGGAAGACCACCTGGAAGCCCTGCGTCCCTGCCCCGACGGCGCC
Source organism: Alphaproteobacteria bacterium HGW-Alphaproteobacteria-3 (assembly GCA_002842875.1). GTDB lineage: Bacteria > Pseudomonadota > Alphaproteobacteria > Parvibaculales > Parvibaculaceae > Parvibaculum. The sequence continues at coordinate 34,553 of PHEF01000025.1, forward strand.
GTTTCGCCGGACGCGCTTCCGCAAGTACTCGGCAAACGCCTGTCGGCCGCCAAGGAAGCCGGAAAGGAACTGCTGTGGACCGACCTCGCATAACAATCCTCATTCCGGCCTTCCGGGAAGCTGCAACCATCGGCACCGTGGTGAGAGCCGCACGCGAATATGCCGACGTCATTGTGATCGACGATGCATCGCCCGACGAAACCGGCGCGAGGGCCGCGGAGGCGGGCGCCATTGTCGTCCGCAACGAAGCCAATCTCGGATATGACGGCACGCTGAACCGCGCCTTCGAAGAAGCGATCGAGCGCGGCTTCGACTTTGCAATCACGATGGATGCGGATGGCGAGCACAACCCCGCCCTCGTCGCAGACTTCAAGGCACTTCTGATGTATGAGGGCGTGCCGCTCGTGCTCGGCGTTCGCCCCCGCAAGCAACGCTTTGCGGAGATTGTGATGGGGCTCTATATCCGGTTGCGGTTCGGCGTGGAGGACATTCTCTGCGGGATGAAGGGTTACGATCTGAAGCTCGTCGCGGCGAACGGCGGCTTTGATCATACGAACTCCATCGGTACGGAACTCGCGATCAAATCCATCCGGGGCGGTGCATCGTTCCGGCAAATCGGCGTCAGCGGTACGCGCAGGCAGGACGCGCCGCGCTTCGACCGGCGCCTCCGCGCGAATGTTCGGATTCTCGTCGCACTCGGACAGATTGTCCGGGACGACCTGCGACACCTCTTCAGTCGACCTGCTTAAGCGCGTTTTTACGCGGAATTAACCAGTCTCGATTGCCCAAATCGGGACAAGGCGCGCTGGCGCGCAACTTGCGCTCTCACCAACCGACTGTCGCATTCGGACACAGGTTGGCGTGAGCATCGTGACTGCACTGAACAAGGACATACAGGCTTTCGACATGGTGACCCCGGTCACCGGGCCCCGCATCGCGGGCTTCGAAAACATCCACCGCGAAGGCCGGGGTACGGGCACACGCCTTACCCCGCTTGCCGACCGCTTCATGCTTCTGCTGGGCGATCTGGGCGCGCTGGCCCTCGCGCAAGCCATCGCCGGATACATCGCACTCGGCATCAATGTGCAGGTTCTGAATACGGAATTCGCCGCCATTGAGGCTGGCGAACTCACGAGCCGCCTCGTCAGCATCGGTTTCCTTGCCATGCTGCCGATCCTTTGGTGGGCGGCCAAGGGTCATTATTCGAAGCGCACCCCCTTCTGGGCAGAGGCGAAGGAGATCGTGAAGGCGATCGCCCTCGTCGCGCTCGTCGATGGCTTTCTTCAGTACATCGTGAAGGATTATTTCTCCCGTCTCTGGCTGCTCCAGGCATGGATCTGGGCCCTCCTCTTCGTGCCGATGGCCCGTATCGGGATGAGACATGTCCTGAAGCGGTACGGAAGCTGGACCGCGCCCGTGCTCATCATCGGTTCGCGCGAAAACGCAACCGAGGCGGCCCAGGTGCTCGAGGACGAGCCCTATCTCGGTTACGAAGTGGCCGGCACGCTCGACCTCGCCGAACTCACCGCCGAGCGCAACGCGTCCGATCCGGCGAGCCTTCTCTATCGCGCGGGCGGCCAGCTCTCCGCCGCGCTGAAGCTCGCCTGCGAGCGGCATGGCGCCCGCTTCGTCGTTCTCGCTCCCTCGCCCGAGGAAATGGCGAGCCTCGACAATATTCTGCGTGCCCTGCATCGCGCCCGCATCGCCTTCTCGATCGTGCCCCCGGTGAAGGGCATCGGCGCGCTGGCGCTCGAGGCTGGTAACTTCTTCAGCCACGACCTCGTGATGCTGACGCTCGCCGACAATCTCAACCGGCCGCTGGCGCGTCTGATGAAGCGCAGCTTCGACCTCGTTGTCGCCTCCGTGGCGCTGCTCGCGCTGCTGCCTTTCTTCGGCGTCGTTTCGATGCTGATCCGTCTCGACGGCGGTCCGGCTTTCTATGGCCATCGCCGCGTCGGCGAAAAGGGCCGCGAGTTCCACTGCCGCAAGTTCCGCACAATGCATGTGGACAGCGATGCGATCCTGAAAGAGGTGCTGGAGAACGACCCGCTGCGCGCCGCCGAATGGACCCGCGACCAGAAGCTCCGCAACGACCCGCGCGTCACGGCGGTGGGCGAGTTCCTGCGCAAGACGAGCCTCGACGAGCTGCCGCAGCTTCTGAATGTGATCCGCGGCGAGATGAGCCTTGTCGGCCCGCGCCCCGTGACCTACGCCGAAGTGCTGCGCTATGGCGAGGATGCGGAATACTACCTCTCGGCGAAGCCCGGCATTACCGGCCTCTGGCAGGTGAGCGGCCGCAACGAAACGACCTACATGCGCCGCGTCGAACTCGACGCCTGGTACGTGAAGAACTGGTCGCTCTGGCAGGACATCGCCATCATGTTCAAGACCTTCCCCGCCGTGCTGCTTCGTCGCGGCGCCTGCTGAGGAAGAGCCTCACAGGCCGGCTTCCGCTGCTTGAGCTTGCAGGAGCTGGCCCTCACCCCCGCCGCGCGAGATAGGCATCGCAGATTTCAACGAGGCGCGCGCGTCCGAAGCTTGGATCGTGACCGCCATGGACGATATCGACGTCGAGGTCGCGAAGGCGGCGTATCGTCCTGCAATAGCTCGCGATGTCGGAATCCGGCAACTCGTCGAGAAGAGGGCCGTCGTAAATCGCATCGCCCGAAAAAAGCGTCTTTGACGCCGCTTCGAAGAGGCCAAGCGATCCCGGCGAATGTCCCGGCAGGTGAAAGACCGAGAAATGCCGGTCGCCGAGATCGACGACGTCGCCTTCCTTGAGATGCCCCGTCGCATGAGTGGAAGTAACGCGATAACCGTCGAGCGAGTATCCGTCATGGGGCAAGGCATCGACGAGAAGACCCTTGCCGCCGTCGAGCCCATAGCCCGAGAGACTGGCGCGGAGCTCCGGCGGGAAACCCTCCGCCGTCAGCGCGGCGAATTCCCGATAGTCGGCCATGCGCGGCGCCTCGACCTCATGCATGAGACGCGTGCCGAACTCATGCAGGGAGCCGACATGATCGTAGTGGATATGCGTCGCGACGGCAGCAAGCGGCTTCTCCGTGAGATCGGCAATCGCGTCCTTGAGCGAGGTAACACCGGTGCCCGTATCGACAAGGAGGTCGCGGTCGCGGCCGCGGACGAACCATATGTTGCAGCGGATAAAAGGATGAACATGGCTCTCGTAGAGGAGCGTGATGCCATCCCCCATCTCGCGTCTCTCGAACCAGCGCTCGGCGATTTTCAAGGACAGCCTCCCGGTCTCGATGGTGGGCCTCCATTGAAAAGCCCTCACCGAAGGAGAGCAATATTCCGCCGAAAAGACCAGTATCGATGAACGTGTGGTCCCGCCAACTCAGAAGATCAACGCGCCGACGCCCACCAGGCCAAGGGAAAGCGCGGCACCGGACATCATCGGGATCGCCCGCTTGAAGCGCCGCCGCGTCCACGGACGGATGGCGGATTCCCGCGCGGCCTGCGCGATGAAGGCTCCTTGCGCGGATTTTTCCTCCGCCTCGTCGCTCTCGGCGATGACCCGCACCTGTGCATCGATGACCGCACCGCGATGCGTGACGAGCTTTGCGCATTTGACCTCGCCTGCGATACGGCTGGAGGAACGCAGGATGACCTCACCCGAGCATTCGAGCGTTCCGTCGAAGACACCCGCGATCTCGGCACGCAGAACCGCCGCCTGGCCTTCGACACGTCCGCTTGCACCGATCGAAAGCTGCGCCGCGCGCAGATCCGCGTTGACGGCGGCACCGTCGACAAAGATCGCCCCCTGCGTTTCGAACGATCCTTCGAGGAGACTGTTCTCACCGATCGTAATGTCTTCGTTTCCGGCCCTGATGAGCCGGACCGGCGCATCGGGTTTGCGGGTTTGATTGTCCGGCTTGGCTGCGTTGCCGGCGGCACCTGCCATATTCATGTTCCCCATCGACATGTTCATCTCCCGTCCTCATGGATTCATCATGCCGCCCGCGAGCCCGAAGAGCCCGGCGGACAACGATTCACGAGCGCCTAGCGTGCGCCCGCGGAGAATTAAAAACTCTTTCCGATGAGGGGAAACGCATCCGCCGCGGATGGAATCCGGGTGGAAACAGCACCGATACGGCGTTGAGCAGAGGATTCTATTCCGCCGCCGGCATCTTGACGTCGCGGCCATACACATCGTCGAAACGGACGATGTCATCCTCGCCGAGATAGGAACCGGACTGCACTTCGATAATGCTGAGCGGTTCGTCTCCAGGATTGGCTAGACGGTGTTTCGTACCGAGGGGAATGTAGACGGATTCGTTCTCTTCGAGGATCTTCTGTGTCTCGCCCACCGTCACCTCGGCCCGCCCCTTGACCACCACCCAATGCTCCGCCCGCCGATGATGCATCTGCAGCGAAAGCGCGGCGCCGGGATAAACGAGCAGATGCTTCACCTGGTGCCGGAGGCCCTCGTCGAGGGATTCGTAGAATCCCCAGGGCCGGTAGACGCGCTTGTGTGCCTGGTGCTCGGTGCGACCGGCGGCGGCCACCCGGTCGACGATTTTCTTGACGTCCTGCACCCGGTCGCGCGCTGCGACGAGGAGAACGTCGCCGGTATCCACGATGACGAGATTCTCGACCCCGATAGTGGCCGTCAACCCCGCCTCGGATCGCACCAGGCAATTCCGGGTATCCTCGACGATCGCATCGCCGCTGACGACGTTGCCGTTCACATCCTTGTCGCCGATTTCCCAGAGCGCGGACCACGAGCCGATGTCGCTCCAGCCCATATCGACCGGCACGACCGCGGCCGACGAGGTATGCTCCATCACCGCATAGTCGATCGAATTCGAGGGGCAGGCGCCAAATGACGCCCGGTCAAGCCGCAGGAAGTCCAGATCGCGCACCCCTTTGACGACGGCTTCGGCAGCATGAGCGGCTATGTCCGGACAGTGGGTCCGCATCTCCTGAAGAATGCTGTCGGCGCGGAACATGAATATGCCCGCATTCCAGTCGTATCCCCCCTCCTGAAGATAGGACCGCGCGGTATCGGCATCCGGCTTCTCGACGAAGCGCTCCACCGCATAGGCGTTGCCGCCGGGAAGTGGCAGACCGCGTTTGATATAGCCGTAGCCGGTCTCGGGCGCCGACGGCACCACGCCAAACGTGACGAGTTTGCCCGCGCTCGCCAGCGCGGCGCCTTGCCCGATGGCCGCGCGGAAGGCTTCGAGATTCGCAATGTGATGATCCGCCGGCAGAACGAGGAGCACCCCCTTCGGATCGCGGGATTGAACGAAGGCGGCGGCGGCGGCGGCGGCAGGCGCCGTATTGCGGCCCTCAGGCTCCAGAATATGCGCCAGTGGCGTGATCCCCGCCTCGCGCAATTGCTGCGCAATGATGAACCGGTGCTCGTCGTTCGAAACGATGATGGGATCGGCGAAACGATCGTCTCCCGCGACGCGCAGCGCGGTCTCGAGGAGCATGGGCCGCTCCGACACCAGGGGAAGCAGTTGTTTGGGATAGAGCGATCTCGATGTCGGCCACAAGCGAGACCCGACACCGCCCGAAAGTATTACGGGGTAGATCATGCACAACTCCATCCAGTTTGCCCGACGAGAAAGGGGCCCGGCCGGCAGCGGGCCAGCAGGCTCAAAATACGGGATATCGGGACGGATTTCATCCCCGGACAGGCGGCGATGGTTAAGGCCTGTGCCCGGGTCACGGGAGGGTACGCGTTGCCCGCCGCGGTTTGCGGCGGGTTTCTGCCCTGGCACGACGATCTGTGATCTCGCACGTCACGCAGAGGTCACGGCTTGCGGCCAATATGAAGAAATGCGAAACCAGACGAACAATCATGTGTTGTCGAGACTGGTTTCCCGGAACAAGCAAAAGACATGACCTCGAATTCCCCCCGAAAAATCCGAAAAGCCGTTTTCCCGGTCGCAGGCCTTGGAACGCGCTTCCTGCCCGCCACGAAAGTCATTCCGAAGGAAATGCTGACTGTCGTGGACAAGCCGGTGATCCAGTACGCCGTCGAAGAGGCAATCGAGGCCGGAATCGAACACTTCGTCTTCGTGACCGGCCGGGGCAAGGGCGCAATCGAGGACCATTTCGATCTCGCCTATGAACTCGAGGCAACGCTCAAGGCCCGCGGCAAGTCTGCAGAGTTCGAAATGCTCAAGGCTTCGCGTCCCATCGCGGGGGCGGCAAGCTTCGTTCGCCAGCAGGAGCCGCTCGGCCTCGGCCATGCCGTCTGGTGCGCGCGGGACATCGTGGGCGATGAACCCTTCGCCCTCGCCCTGCCCGACATGCTGATCCACGGCCCCCGGGGCTGCTTTGCGCAGATGATCGACGTCTATTCCGGGCACGGCGGCAATATCATCGCGGTTGAGGAAGTGCCTCATGAACACGTGAACCGTTATGGCGTGGTCGCCCTCTCGGACGATCTGGGGCACGAGACCTTCCGCATCACCGGCATGGTGGAGAAGCCGAAAATCGAGGACGCGCCGTCCAACCTGATCATCTCGGGCCGCTACA
>PHEF01000026.1 GCA_002842875.1 Alphaproteobacteria bacterium HGW-Alphaproteobacteria-3
GTCGCTTTCTACGGCATGTCGACCTTCGAAGGCCCGGTGATGTCGGTGAAGGCGGTGAACTCGCTGTCCCACTACACCGACTGGACGATCGGCCATGTGCATTCCGGTGCGCTCGGCTGGGTCGGCTTCGTCTCCTTCGGCGCCGTCTACTGCCTCGTCCCCTGGCTCTGGAAGCGCGAGCGGCTCTATTCGATGGCGCTTGTGAACTGGCACTTCTGGATCGCCACCATCGGCATCGTTCTCTACATCACCGCGATGTGGGTGTCGGGCATCCTGCAGGGACTGATGTGGCGGGCCTATGACGCGCAGGGCTTCCTCGAATATTCCTTCGCGGAAACGGTTGCCGCAATGCATCCCTTCTATGTCATCCGCGCGCTTGGCGGCGTGCTCTTCCTCGTTGGCGCTCTGATCATGGTCTACAACTGCTGGATGACCATCAAGGGACGCGTCCGCGCAAGCGAGCCCCTGCCCGCCCCGGCGCCTGCCGCCGCCGGCGCCATGCCGCAACCCGCCGAGTGAGGAACAAAAGGTCATGGCAAAGAGATTCACGCACGCAACGATCGAAAAGAACTCGATCCTGCTCCTCGTCCTCACCCTGGTCGTCGTGGCGATCGGCGGACTGGTCGAAATCGTTCCGACCTTCCTCATCAAGAGCACGATCGAGGATGTGGACGGTGTCCGCCCCTACAGCCCGCTCGAACTCGCCGGCCGCAACATCTATCTGCGCGAAGGCTGCTACACCTGCCACAGCCAGATGATCCGTTCGCTCCGCTCCGAGGTCGAACGCTACGGGCACTACTCGCTCGCGGCCGAAAGCAAATACGACCACCCCTTCCAGTGGGGCTCGAAGCGCACGGGGCCGGACCTTGCCCGCGTCGGCGGCAAGTATTCCGACGAGTGGCACAGGTTGCACATGACGGACCCCCGCGCCGTGGTGCCGGAATCGGTCATGCCGGGTTATCCCTTCCTCGCCAGCACGCCGCTCGAATACGGCAATACGAGCAAGGGGCTCTCGGCCCTCGCCCTGGCGGGTGTGCCCTATGCACAGGAGAATATCGAGAATGCCCGCGCCGATCTCGAAGCGCAGGCAACGCCGGACGCCGACACGGACGGGCTGATGCAGCGCTACCCGAAAGCCGTCGCCCGCGACTTCGACGGTAACCCGGCGATGATCTCGGAACTCGATGCCCTTGTCGCCTACCTGCAGATGCTCGGCACTCTCGTGGACTTCAATGCCTACGAGAATGCGGACTTCAAGCAATAGGAGTGCGCCTTGGATAGCGAGACCACCTATTCGCTGGTGAGAACCTGGTTCGGCACGGGAGGCCTCATTCTCATGGTGGTGCTTTTCACCGCCGTGGTGGCCTACGCGCTCTGGCCCGCGAACAAGAAGAAATTCGATCGCATGGCGAAGCTGCCGCTCGAGGACAAGGATCCCGAAGACAGCCGCAAGAAGGACACGGAGACCGGACAATGAGCGAGAAGCACAAGGACGACGTGACCGGCGTCGAGACGACCGGCCATTCCTGGGACGGGATCCGCGAGTTGAACAACCCGCTGCCAAAGTGGTGGGTCTACACCTTCTATGTTTGCATCCTCTGGTCCTTCGCCTACTGGGTGGTGATGCCCACCTGGCCTTACCTCACGGGGGACGGCTGGACCTACACAAAGGGCGTGATCGGCTACGAGCAGCGCAACGTCGTGACGAACGAGCTCGCCGCCATCGCCGAGGGCCGCTCGGGCGCAATGGAGCGGATCGCGACGATGCCGCTCGACGAAATCGCAACCGATCCGGCGTTGATGGAAGTCGCGCTCGGTGCCGGCAAGGCCGCTTTCGGTGACAATTGCGCCCCCTGCCACGGTTCGGGCGCGCAAGGCTCCGCGGGTTTCCCGAACCTCAATGACGACGACTGGATCTGGGGCGGCACGCTGGACGACATCCACACCACCCTCCAGCATGGCATCCGCTGGGATGCCGACGACGAAACGCGCCTCAACACGATGATGGCCTATGGCCGGGACGGCATTCTGGACCGTGCGGAAATCTCCGACGTGGCAGAGTACGTGCTGCTCCTGTCGAACCAGGCCCATGACGGCGAAGCGGCCATCCGTGGCGCGGAAGTCTTCGCAAGTCAGTGCGTCGCCTGCCACGGCGAGGCGGGCACCGGTAATCGCGAACTCGGCGCGCCGAACCTGACGGACGCCATCTGGCTCTATGGCGGCGACAGGGCGGCCATCGTGGAGACCGTGTCAAACGGCCGCAGCGGCGTCATGCCAGCTTGGGGAACGCGCCTCGATGAAGGCACCATCCGCTCGCTGACGCTCTTTGTTCACTCCCTCGGCGGCGGCGAGAAGCAGTAACGCCCGGCGACACAGGCGGAACGCTTCCCGGCGTTCCGCCTCCGGGGACCGGATCCTCGAGTACACCGATGACAGATACCGCCACGACCCTCGAACGTCTTGCCGCCGAAGCCGTGGCAACGGCGGGTGCCAGCCCCCATGGCGAGGAAGGCGAGCGCTACACAGCCGTCAATTCGGAAAGGAACCGCCCGCTCTATGAGAGCCGGGTGAAGGTCTATCCGAAGCTCGTTCACGGCACCTTCCGCCGCCTGAAATGGCTAGTGATGGCTTTCACCCTGGCGATCTATTACGTGACGCCCTGGCTGCGCTGGGACCGGGGACCGAACCTTCCCGACCAGGCGGTGCTGCTCGATTTTCCCGCGCGGCGTTTCTATTTCTTCTTCCTCGAAATCTGGCCGCAGGAATTCTACTACGTCACGGGCCTCCTCATTCTCGCGGCTCTCGGCCTCTTTCTCGTGACGAGCGTCGCCGGCCGCGTCTGGTGCGGTTATGCCTGCCCGCAAACGGTCTGGACCGACCTCTTCATCCATGTCGAACGCTTCTTCGAAGGCGACCGCGCCAAACGCATCCGCCTCGACAAGTCGCCCTGGGGCATGGGCAAGCTGGCGCGCAAGGCGGGAAAGCACCTGACCTGGGTTCTGATCGCGCTGGCGACGGGCGGCGCCTGGGTCTTCTATTTTGCCGACGCGCCGACGCTGGCGGGCCAGTTCCTGACCTTCGACGCGCCGTCGGCCGCCTATCTCTTCGTCGGCCTCTTCGCCCTGACGACCTATCTCCTTGGCGGCATCGCGCGCGAACAGGTCTGCATCTATATGTGCCCCTGGCCGCGCATCCAGGGCGCGATGTTCGACGAGGAATCGCTCCTCGTCGGCTACAAGGAAGATCGCGGCGAGACGCGCGGGCCGCACAAGAAGGGCACGAGCTGGGAAGGACGGGGCGATTGCATCGATTGCGGGCAATGCGTCGCCGCCTGCCCGATGGGCATCGACATCCGCGACGGCATGCAGCTCGAATGCATCCAGTGCGCACTCTGCATCGACGCCTGCGACGAGATCATGGACCGGATCGAACGCCCGCGCGGCCTCATCGCCTATGACACTTTCCGCAACCAGGAACGCCGCCTCGCGGGCGAGACGCCGCGTCTCAACATCATGCGGCCGCGCACCATCCTCTACTCGGCCGTGCTGGCGCTTGTCGTCGCCATCATGCTGGTGGCGCTCGGCAATCGCACGACACTCGACGTCAGCGTGCTCGCCGACCGCAACCCGCTCTTCGTGCGGCTGTCGGACGGCTCGATCCGCAACGGCTATCAGATCAAGATCGTCAACAAGGAGCATTCGGAGCGCATTTTCCGCGTCTCGATTGACGGTCTCGAAGGCGCTATCCTGACCCGGCCGGCGCTCGCGGGCGAGGACACGGCGACCGTTGTCGTCGAAGCCGACAAGCTGGAAAACGCCCGCTTCTTCGTCAGCCTGCCCGCCGATCTCGCAGCGGCGATCAAAGGCGGAGAAGCCGATTTCGACTTCGTGGTTACCGACACCGAAAGCGGCAAGATCGCGACAAGATCGACAACCTTCCGGGGGCCTGGGAAATGAGCATGGAAAACAGCGACTACCGCCCCTCGGAGCGCTTCGGCAAGATCACCGGCAGGCATGTGCTGACGGGCTTCCTCCTCTTCTTTGCCGTCGTCTTCGGCGCGAACGGGCTCATGGTCTATGGAGCGCTGTCGACATTCGACGGCGTGGAGAAAGAAGGCGCCTATCAGAAAGGCCGCGCCTATAACGACGTGCTTGAACGCATGGAAGCGCAGCGCCAACTCGGCTGGACGGCGGCAATCGCCGCCGATCCCCTCCCCGGCGCCGGCAACCGCACGGCGCTCAACGTCTCTTTCGCCGACGCAGGCGGCACACCCGTTTCCGGGCTCACTGTGCAGGGCACCTTCTGGCGCCCCGTTGTGTCCGGCGAGGACGCCCGCTTGAAACTCGTCGAAACGGCGCCCGGCCGCTACGAAGGCGTCTTCGATCTGAAACACGCAGGCAACTGGCTTGTGCGCATTGCGGCCAGCGGCACGAAGGGCGAAACCTTCGTCGAGGAAAAGCGCGTCGTCATACGCGACTGAGGAACCGATGAACGAAGCCGCGACAGCTCAAGAGAGACCCGGCATCGACCCCGACCTCTTCGTGCGCAGGACCGAAGAGGGGCTTGCCCGCCTCGACCTCGTGGTCGCCGGCATGCATTGCGCCGGCTGCCTGCGCAAGGTGGAAGGCGCGCTGAAGAACCTTGGCGGCGTCGAATATGCGCGCGCCAATCTTTCGACAAAGCGCGTCGCGGTGCGCTGGGACCCGGCGCGTCTCAAGGCGAGCGCGGTCATCCGCGCGCTTGCGGACACCGGCTTCACCGCCGTTCCCTTCGATCCCAAACTCATCGGCACGCTCGACGACCGCGAAAGCCGTTCGCTCCTGAAGGCGCTCGGCGTTGCGGGCTTCGCCGCCGCCAACGTCATGCTCGTCTCGGTCTCCGTCTGGTCCGGCCTCGTATCCGACATGGACGAGACGACGAGAAGCTTCTTTCACTGGGTGTCGGCGCTGATCGCCCTTCCCGCCATCGCCTATGCGGGCCAGCCCTTCTTCCGTTCGGCGCTGAGGGCGCTCCGGGCGAAGAGCATGAACATGGACGTGCCGATCGCGCTCGCCGTCATCCTTGCGACGACGATGAGCCTCGTCCAGACCATGGTGAATGCGCGCCATGTCTATTTCGATGCGAGTGTGACGCTGCTCTTTTTCCTGCTGATCGGGCGCTATCTCGACGTGCAGGCGCGCGCCAGGGCCTGCTCGGCGGCGGAGAACCTGCTCGGCCTTCGCGCGACCGCGGCGACGTTGATCGCGCCTGACGGCACGCATAAGTCCATCGCCGTGGAGAACCTCGAACCCGGCATGAAGGTACTCGTGGTTGCGGGCGCGCGCATTCCCGCCGACGGCGAGATCGTGACCGGCACGAGCGAAATCGACACGAGCCTCGTCACCGGCGAGAGCGTGCCGGAACAGGTGAAGGCTGGCGCCTCCGTCTTCGCGGGCACGCTCAATCTCGGCGCACCGCTCGTCATCCGCGTGACGAAACGCGACGACGACTCGCTCCTTGCCGAAATCGTGCGCCTGATGGAAACGGCCGAACAAGGCCGCGCGCGCTATGTCCGCATCGCCGACCGCGCCGCGCGCATCTATTCGCCCGCCGTCCACATCATGGCGCTGGCAACGCTGCTCCTCTGGTTCGCGCTCGGCGCACCCTGGGAGACGTCGCTCACCTACGCAATCTCGGTTCTCATCATCACCTGCCCCTGCGCGCTCGGGCTCGCCGTGCCCGTGGTGCAGGTCGTTGCGACGGGCCGTCTCCTCCGTCAGGGCGTTCTCGTGAAGGCGGCGGACGGGCTCGAAAGACTGGCGCAGGCGGACACCATCGTCTTCGACAAGACGGGCACGCTGACGCTTGGACGTCCGCGCCTCGTCAATGGGGAAGAGATCGCGCGGGCGGAGCTTGCACTCGGCGCGGCGATTGCCGCCGCAAGCCGCCACCCGCTTGCGCTCGCTCTCGCCGCTCACGGACAAGCGCTGCCGCACCCGCTTCTCGACGATATCCGCGAGGAACCCGGCATGGGCCTCGAAGCGCGGCTCGGCGGCGAGACGATCCGCCTCGGCAACGCCGGCTACGCAGGCGCCAACACCGCGCATGAGCAAGGGCATGGCGGCTCCGAACTCTGGTTGCGGCGGGGCAGCGACGCGCCTGTCCGTTTCCGCTTCGAGGACACGCCGCGTCCCGATGCAAAGGACGCGATCGCCGCTCTCAAGGCGCGCGGCTTCGCCATCGAGCTTCTCTCCGGCGACCGCGAGCCCGCCGTGAAACGCCTCGCCGATGAACTCGGCATTGCCGCATGGCGCGCCGCCGCCCGGCCCGCAGCGAAGATCGCCCGGCTTGAGGAACTGGCCGCGGAGGGCCGCAAGGTCGCCATGATCGGCGACGGCCTCAACGATGCGCCGGCGCTGCGCGCCGCCCATGTCTCGCTGTCGCCGGCCGACGCCGCCGATGTGAGCCAGACGGCGGCCGACTTCATCTTCCAGGGCGCGAGGCTCGCGCCCATCGTCGAAGCCGTGGATGTCGCGCGGAAATCCCGCCGCCTCGTCTTCGAGAATTTCGGTCTGGCACTTGCCTATAACGCGGTTGCCGTGCCTCTCGCGGTCGCGGGCTTTGTCACACCGCTCGTCGCCGCGATCGCCATGTCGAGCTCGTCCATCACGGTGACGCTGAACTCGCTACGGCTCAACCTCGCGCAACGGCGAGCGCTTTCGCGCGAAGCCTCATGAATATCCTGATCTTCCTCGTGCCCGCAGCGCTGCTGCTCGGCCTTCTCGGCCTTGCTGCCTTCCTCTGGTCGCTGAGGTCCGGGCAATATGACGACCTCGAAGGCGCGGCCGAACGCATTCTCTATGACGACGACAAGCCGGACAATGACGGGCCGGATGACGACGAGCGTAGGAGCTAGGCGTCGTCACCCACCAGCGCGCGCTGCGCATGCCAGGTTGCATGACCGAGCAGCGGGAAGATCACCGCAAGGCCCAGAAACCAGGTCGCGATCCCGAAGGCGGTGAGAAGCGCGACAATCCAGGCCCAGAGCAGCATCGGCCAGAAATTGAGCCGCACCGCACGGATGCTCGTCGTCACCGCCGTTACCGCGTCGATGTCGCGGGCGAGGAGCAGCGGCACGGAAATCGCCGAAATCGCAAAGACGGCGAAGGCGATCGCGCCACCGACCGCCGAGCCGATGACCAGCATGGCGAGCCCGCGCTGCGTGAGCAGCAGCATGGGCGCGAAGTCGGAAAGCGGCGGGATGCCGACCGAACCGAAGAAGAGAGCAAAGAGCCAGCCTGCGACCTGAAGCCAGATGAGCATCGCCGCTGCGAGCATGGCGCCGACGAAAGCAAGCTGCGAGATGTTGCGGCTCGAAACGAAGGCGACATCGGCGAGGTGGAGCGGCATGCCCGCTTCAAGACGGCGGCTTGCCTCGTAAAGCCCGACGGCAAGCATCGGTCCGACGAGAAGGAAGCCCGCCGCCATGACCGGCACCAGCGCACCGAGATTGGCGAAGAGAAGCACTGCCACGAGCGAGAGCGAGGCCAGCAGAAACGCAATGCCATAAGTGAGGCTGATCGCGGGAACGATGCGCATGTCCGCCCAGCCCGCCTCCAGCCAGCGCCAGGGCTGGTCGGGGCGAATGCGGCGAACCACGAGCTCCACGGCCGCGGCACCCGTCACTCCTGTATTCCCTGCCGGAACGCCCATTGTCAGCCCCTCCCAAAGCAAAACCATCAGCTGCAACATGCTAGCCTTGGAACGTCCCTGCCGTCCATGTGGGATTGTACCGCGAATGGCTCTCAAGGACGTGAGCCGAAGTGAGATGCGGGGACGCCGGTTTCACCTTACGTTACGCTTGGATATCCGGACCTTGATCCGCATCAATGGAGCGCGAAGGCTCATGCGATTTCTGTTTCCGCTCGCCCTTGCCCTCGCCATGCTCGCGGGAGGCGCGACCGCCCAGCCGGCGCCGGAAAAGACCCCCGGCGTGGCGATTTTCGCGGGCGGTTGCTTCTGGTGCATGGAACCTCCCTTCGACAAGACGGAAGGCGTCATCGGCACCACCTCCGGCTATACGGGCGGAACGGCCGCCAATCCGGGCTATGAGGAGGTCGCGCGGGGCGGCACGGGCCACGCCGAGGCGGTGAAGGTCGTCTACGATCCCGCGAAAGTGAGCTACGAGGAACTGCTGCACATCTTCTGGCGCAATATCGATCCGTTCCGCAAGGATGCGCAGTTTTGCGACGCCGGTTCCCAGTACCGCTCGGCGATCTTCACCCTCGACGCGGAGCAGAAGAGGCTGGCGGAGAAATCGAAGGAAGAGCTCGAGAAGTCGGGACGCTTTTCGCGGCCCCTCGTGACGGAAATCGTGGAGGCGGGCCCCTTCTTTCCGGCCGAGAAATATCATCAGGACTACTATATGAAAAACCCGAACCGCTACGCCTACTACCGATGGAGTTGCGGACGCGATGCACGGCTCGAACAGGTCTGGGGCAGCGAAGCGGGCGGACATTGAGGAGAATGGCATGATGTCACGACGCAAATTTCTGGGCAGCACCGCGGTTGCGGGCGCGCTCGCGGCCGCCGGAGCCGCATTGCGCGGCGCAAGCGCGGAGGCATCCGAAAGCCGCACCTTCGAAGTGACGAAGACGAAGGCCGAGTGGAAAGAGCTGCTGACGTCCGAGCAATATTACGTGCTTCGCGAACATGGCACCGAACGGCCCGGATCGAGCCCGCTCAACAAGGAAAAGCGCCAGGGCGCGTTCCGCTGCGCGGGATGCGACCTCGCCCTCTTCTCGTCGGATACGAAATATGAAAGCGGGACGGGCTGGCCGAGCTTTTATGCCCCGCTCGACAATGCGGTCGGCACGTCGGAGGACAGCAGCTTCTTCATGGCGCGAACGGAAGTACATTGCCGCCGCTGCGGCGGCCATCTCGGCCATGTCTTCGACGACGGCCCGCCGCCGACCGGGAAACGCTACTGCATGAACGGCGTGGCGATGACCTTCAAACCGGCTGGCGCCGCCTAGGGCGCGGCGCGACGCTTCGCGTCCCGCAACGCATCTTCGAGCGCACGGAGGAAGCGCGAGCGGTCCTCCTTTGAAAAGGCAGGGCCGCCGCCCTTCGACTGCCCGGTCTCCCGCAACTCCCGCATCAGCTCGCGCATGGCAAGCGCCATCCCGATACTGTCCTTCGTGAAGGGCCGTCCGTCATGCCCGAGTGCCGCCGCGCCCCTTTCGAGTGCGCGGGAGGCGAGCGGAATATCGCCCGTCACCACGATATCGCCCACGCTCGCCCGTTCCGCGATCCAGTCATCCGCCGCATCGGGCCCCTCCGGCACAACCACCTGGCGCACAAGCGGATGGCCGGTTGGCCGCATGCCACTGTTGCTGACGATGTGAACGGGCACGCCATGGCGCTCGGCGACGCGCACCACCTCCTCCTTTACCGGGCAGGCATCGGCATCGACATAAATCTCGGTCACGTGTTCTTCATTCCCTGACTGCATTCGCGCACGGACAATGATAGCTTCCCCGCGTGAACGACACTTCCGGAAAATCCTCCCCGCGCCCGCTCGCCGCAATTATCGGCGGCGGCCCGGCGGGCCTGATGGTGGCCGAACGGCTCGCCGCGACGGCCGACGTCCATATCTTCGACGCCATGCCCTCGCTCGGCCGGAAATTCCTTCTTGCCGGCAAGAGCGGCCTCAACATCACGCATGGCGAGGAACCCGAAACCTTCCTGACCCGCTTCGGCAAGGCGCGAGCGCTGCTCGAGCCCGCCCTTGCCGCCTTCGCGCCGGACGACATCAGGGCCTGGGCCGCCGAACTCAGGATCGAAACCTTCAAGGGAAGCTCCGGCCGCGTCTTTCCGGTCATGATGAAGGCGTCGCCCCTGTTGCGGGCCTGGCTGCGGCGGCTTGGCGACAGCGGTGTCACCTTCCACCCTCGCCACAAATGGCAAGGCTGGACGGGGGACGGCGCGCTTCGCTTCGGGACGCCCGCCGGCGAGGCGACGTTTACGGCGGCTGCGACCGTGCTTGCGCTTGGCGGCGCGAGCTGGCCGCGCCTCGGCGCCGATGGAAGCTGGACACCGTTTCTTTCCTCACGCGGCGTGGAAGTTGCGCCCTTCCGCCCCTCGAATTGCGGTTTCGACATCGCCTGGAGCGATCGCATGAAGGAGCGCTTCGCGGGCGCGCCCGTCAAGTCCGTGGTGCTCGCCTTCGCCGGCGAAAGCGTGAAGGGCGACGTCGTAGTGACGGAGAACGGCATCGAGGGAAGCGCTGTCTATGCGCTCTCCGCCGCGCTTCGCAACGCCATGGACCGCGACGGACAGGCGACGCTCACGATCGATCTCGCGCCCGACATGCACCTCGCCCGCCTTGAGGAAGCGCTCGCCGCGCCGCGCGGCAAGAATTCCGTCGCAAATCATCTGAGGAAGAAGGCGCATATAGACGGTGTGAAGGCCGCCTTGCTGAGGGAGACGGCGGACAAGGCGGTGTTCGAAAGCCCCTCGTCGCTCGCCCGCGCCATCAAGCAATTGCCTCTGCGGCTCGAACGCCCACGGCCCATCGCCGAAGCGATCTCCGCCGCGGGCGGCGTCCCGTTCGGCGAACTCGACGAAAGCTTCATGTTGAAGAAGTGTCCAGGCGTCTTCGCCGCCGGAGAGATGCTCGACTGGGAGGCACCGACCGGCGGCTATCTGATTTCGGCCTGCCTTGCCACGGGGCGCGCGGCCGGCGACGGCGCCGTGCGCTGGCTCAAGCGTTCTTGACGAGCATGCCGCCATCGACCGGAATGGTCACGCCGTTGAGATAGGATGAGGCCGGAAGGACGACGCTCAGCGTCACATGCGCAACCTCTTCCGGGAAACCATAGCGCCGCAGCGGCACGCGGCGCTTGGCAAAGATTTCCTTTTGCTCGTCCGGGATGCCTTGCGTGATGCCGGTGCGGATCGGACCGGGGCAGATGCAGTTGGCCGTCACGCCTTCGCGGCCAAGCTCGACCGCAAGCGCCCGCGTGAGACCGATGACGCCGTGCTTCGCCGCTACGTAAGGCGAATTGCCGGGCGTCGCACCGAAGCCTTCCGTCGATGCCACATTGACGATCCGTCCCTCGCTCGACTTTTTCAGCATGGGCAGCGCCGCGCGAACGAAGCGCATATGCGCGGTGAGCATCACATCGAGCGCGCGCGCCCATGTCTCTTCATAGCCGGGCTCACCGATCCCGTGAAAGGTCGCGAGCCCCGCATTGTTGACGAGAATGTCGAGCCCGCCGAAACGCTCCCCGATCTCTTTCACCACGCGGACAATTCCCTCCCCGTCGGTGACATCGAGTGCCCATCCCGCCGCTTCGCCGCCAGCGGCTTCGATCTCCTTCACCACCGCATCCACGCGGTCCTGCTTCAGATCGATCACGGCAACCTTCGCGCCTTCATCCGCGAAGACATGTGCGGTGGCCCGCCCCATGCCGCTTGCCGCGCCCGTGACGAGCGCGACCTTGCCTCTGATCGAGCGGCTGAGTTTTTTGACGGGCTCCATGATTTTCCTCTCATTCCCCATGTTTCATTGACGCAAGACTAGCCAAACCGGGGAACGCAGGCGAGACGCATAACGCCGCGAGAAATGACCCCACGCTTACCCTGCGGCAGCGATACGGAAAACATGGCCATGAGCGCAAAGCTTTGGCAGACTATGGGCGCAACCGCGAGACAGGCACCGGACCAAGGGAGGGCGCCGAATGAACCGCGCGATGCGATCCGTGATCTATGCGACGCTGGCGGTCGCCGGCGCCATGCTGCCCGGGCTCGGCCTTTCTCAAACCAATGCGCCTGTGGCGGACAATGCCTCACCACCGCTCGCACTCGTCTCGACAATCGACGGCGCGATCGGCCCCGCCACCGCGCGCCAGATCTCTATGGCGATCGAGACGGCCGAAGAGCGGCGCGCGGACGTTCTCGTCTTGCGGATCGATACGCCGGGCGGCCTCGTCACGTCGACGCGCGACATCGTGAGCGACATCCTGGCATCCGATATCCCCGTCGCAGGCTATGTCTGGCCGGGCGGCGGTCACGCCGCCAGCGCCGGCACCTACATCGTCTATGCGACGGGCATCGCCGCGATGGCACCGGGAACGAATATCGGCGCCGCCACCCCGGTGACGATGGGCGGCATGCCGGGTACGCCACAACCGCCATCGGGACAGGATGAGCAGGGCGACAAGGGCGGCACACCCTCCAACGAACAGGCCCTTTCGAAAAAGGCGACGAACGACGCCGTCGCGCTGATCGTGAGCCTCGCCGAAACGCATGGCCGCAACGCCAAATGGGCTGAGGCGGCCGTGCGCGAAGGCGAAAGCGTGGGCGCGAAAATGGCGCTGGAACTTGGCGCGGTCGAACTCGTTGCATCGAGTCTCGAAGAACTTCTGAAACAGATGGACGGACGCGAAGTTCTCGCAAACGGCAAGCCGGTCACATTATCGACGGCCGGCGCGCGGGTCGAGCATCTGGAGCCGGGCTTCATGACGGAACTTCTGGCGCTCATCAGCAACCCGAATGTCGCCTTCCTGCTCATGATGATCGGCGTCTACGGCATCATTTTCGAACTCTCCAACCCGGGCAGTTTCGGTCCCGGCATTCTCGGCGCGATCTGCCTGCTGCTCGGCCTCTATGCGCTGAACCAGTTGCCGCTCGACTATACGGGCGCAGCGCTCATCGTCCTTGGCCTTGTGCTGATGGGGGTCGAAGCCTTTACGCCGACATTCGGCATTGTGGGATTCGGCGGCCTGATCGCATTCATTTTCGGCGCCGCCATTCTCGTCGACAGCGACACGCCCGAGTTCCAGCTTTCCTGGTGGACCATCGCAATAACCTCACTCGCGAGCGCGGTCCTGCTGATTTTCCTCGTCGGATACACATGGCGCGCGATGCGCCGGCCGGTCGCGACAGGTGCGGAGGAATTGCAAGGGGCTGAAGCGCGCGTTCTCGAATGGGCAAACGGCGAGGGTTATGTGCATGTGCATGGCGAACGCTGGCACGCGCGCGGCCCGGCGGACCTCGCGCCGCAATCGACAGTACACATCGAAAAAATGGACGGGCTGACGCTCGTCGTGAGCTGAGCCGCGCGGCGGCCGGCATCCAACCCACAAGGAAGGAAGGCCCATCATGGGAGGTTTGGCATTCTACGTTCTGGCGGCGGTACTCATCGTCGCCTTCTTCGCTTCCGCGATCCGTATTCTGCGCGAATACGAGCGCGGCGTCGTCTTCACGCTCGGACGCTATACGCGCATCGCCGGGCCCGGTTTCATCATCCTGATCCCCGTGATCCAGCAGATGGTGCGTGTCGACCTCAGAACTTTCGTCGAGGACGTACCGACGCAGGACGTGATCTCGCGCGACAATGTGTCTGTGAAAGTGAACGCAGTTCTTTATTTCCGGATCGTCGACCCGGAACGCGCGATCCTGCAGGTCGAGAACTACATGGAGGCGACAAGCCAGTTGGCGCAAACGACACTGCGTTCCGTCCTCGGCAAACACGAACTCGACGAGATGCTGGCCGAGCGCGACAAGCTCAACGCGGACATCCAGGCCATCCTCGACGAGCAGACCGACGCCTGGGGCATCAAGGTCGCCAATGTCGAGATCAAGCATGTCGACATCGACGAGAGCATGGTGCGCGCGATCGCCAGGCAGGCCGAGGCCGAGCGCTTCCGCCGCGCGAAAATCATCAACGCCGAAGGCGAGCAGCAGGCGGCGGAAAAACTCGTGGAGGCCGGCCGCATCCTGGGCGGCGACCCCCGAGCGATGCAGCTTCGCTATTTCGCCGCCCTCCACGACATTGCGGGCGACAAATCGAACACCATCGTCTTCCCCATGCCGCTCGACTTGATCGAGGGCCTGAAGCCCGGCAGCAAGGCGTGAGCCGCTAAGCCTCTGCAAAAAAAGGAAAATTCGCCGGGAACGTCCGCCCCCAGCGAGGTCCGCTCGCTGGGTGAAATTCCAGTGTTGAAATTAAGAATCATTATCGTTATAGCTGCCCCTTGATGCGAGTTATTCGCATTATTGTTCTTGGCAAGGGGTGGCAACATGAAATTCGATTTCAGTCGGGCACCGTTAACTGCGGTGTTGATTGGGGCGGCGGCGCTGGCTGCACTGCCTGTTCGCGCAGAAGAGGCCGCGCAGACGGGTGGCGATGGAACGCTGGAACTCGCGCCACTGGTTGTCGAAGGCGAAAGGGAAAGCGCGGACGGTCCCGTCGAAGGGCCCTATGCGAAACGGAGCGCGACGGCGACCAAGACCGACACGCCGATCATGGAAACGCCGCAGTCGATCTCCGTGATTTCGTCCGGCGATATGTCGGCGCGGGGTGCGCGCTCGCTCGCACAGGCGATGCGATACTCAAGCGGCGTGACGACCGAAAGCCGCGGCGCCGTGGTCTCGCGCTACGACATGCTCACGATGCGCGGCTTCCAGATCAATCGCAATTACCTCGACGGGCTGCAGCTTCAATATAACGGCTGGTACGCGATCCCCCAGATCGCGCCGGAGATGGTCGAGCGGCTCGAAATCCTCAAAGGCCCGGCCTCCGTTCTCTACGGTTCCTCGCCGCCCGGCGGTCTCATCAACCTCGTGAGCAAGCAGCCGCGGAACGAAACATCGGGTGAGGTGTCGGCCACCGTCGGCACGAACAATCTTTATGAAGGGACAATCGACGCGACAGGCCCGCTGGACGACGAAGGCAAATTTTCCTACCGCTTCGTCGGTCTTGCGCGCACAGGCGATGGACAGGCGAAGACGACGGAGGTCGAGCGCGAACTCGTGGCGCCGACACTCACCTGGCGGCCTTCTTCCGGCACCAGCCTGACCTTCCAGACGCATTATCAGCAGGACCCGAAGTCCGGTGCCTATGGCGCCGTTCCCGCACTCGGATCGGTCCACGCGAATCCGATCGGGCAGCTCGACCCCGATTTCTACGATGGCGATGTGAACTGGGAAGAGTTCGACCGAAAGCAATGGACCGTCGGCTATCTCTTCGAACACGAACTCGACGAAGTCTTCACCTTCCGCCAGAACTTCCGCTATCTCGAAACGAAAGTGGATTACAAGAGCGTCTACTCCACGGGGCTCCAGGCCGACAACCGCACGCTCAATCGTGCCTCGATCTATTCGGACGAAGACAGCGCCTCCTACGCAATCGACAACCAGCTTCAGGCGCGCTTCGGTACCGGCGCGGTGACGCATACGGTCCTTGCGGGCCTCGACCGCTGGGATCTCAACTCGGATGCGGAAATCGGCTACGGCTCCGCGCCCACGCTGGACATTTTCAATCCCGACAACAGCCAGACCATTCCGGCAATCCCGCCCTTCTACGATTTCGAACTCGACCACGCACAGACCGGCGTCTATTTGCAGGAGCAGGCAAAGATCGGCGGCCTGACTATGCTGCTCGGCGCGCGGCAGGACTGGTACAAGCGCCGCGATTTCGAACGGTTGAGCGGCACGCATTCGGGCTTCGACCAGGACAATCTGAGCCTGCGCGCCGGCGCTCTCTACACATTCGGGAACGGCATCGCCTCCCGAAGAGAAAGCGGCAACGCCATAGGCGTAATTGCCGCCCGTCGCATCGCCATATTCGTCCATCGTGCCGGTCGTCACGTCGCCGTAGAAGTTGCCGGCAAGCGCCTGCTCATCTCCGCCCGCGACGGCAAGAACACCCGTGGCAAAATCGCCGGTGGTAACGACGGTCGAGCGGAAATCGGCGGGCTCGAAGCCCTCCGTATCGACGAAATCGGCGACGGCGACATGGCCTTCCTCGTCATAGAAGAAGAAGCCATCGTCTGAATACTGATCCGGGACGCTGTTGACCGCGACCGCGATGCCACCTTCGCCGTTCGAGTAGTTGCCTATATCGCCGAACTCCGTGCCCGTCGCGGCAACGAGGCCGTGGGCGCCATTGCCGCTGGTGACGATGGAGCCGCCGAACACGTTATAGGCGAAGGCATCGCCATATTTCGCAACGGCGGCGACGCCATAGGCATCCTCGCCCGAAGTCTGGACCGTTCCGGCATTGCCCGCGATCGCATCGCCGCCATACACCCCATAGATCGGGGCGTCGTAGTCGTCGAATCCGACGATGACTTCTTCACCGCCCGCATAGGCCGCAACGGCGTAGGAATTATCGCCCGAGGTCTGCACGCTGCCCGTGTTGAGTGCCTGCACGAGGCCGTATTCCGAGGTCGCATAAAGCGCGTCGGAACCATCGCCGACAGTCGTGACGGAGCCCGTGCTCAGAACGAGCGCGCCCTCCTCGCCATAGGCATAGGCCGCGGTGGCATTGTCGCCATAGACATAGGTGTCGATTTCGTTGGTGACGGTGTGGCCGGTCGAGATCGAGCCGTAGTTGCGCAGATCGGCAAAGCCGTCCTCCGCATAGACATTGACGGCGTCGGAGTAGTCTTCGGTAGCCGTGACCGTTCCGCCCTCGTGGTTGATGAAACGGGCATCGCCCTCATAGACATTGATGGAGAGGGTCGTCTCGTCGTAGCGATCCGAGAAGATCGAACCGCTATTGTCGACCAGGGCGTATTCGTCGACGCCGATGTCGACATTGCCGACGATCGAACCGTTGTTATAGAGATAGGCGGCATCCGACTCGTCGATATCGATGGCCCTGTCGTCGGCCGAATAGATCAGGCCCGTCGCGACGACTTCGTCGTCCACGATGACAACGTCGTTGGTGATGCGGACGGTCGGGCCGGAAGCTTCGATGCCGCCCGAATACTCGTCATAAGACGCGATGACGCCGGTATTGACGATCGTCGTGGTGGTGTAGCCATGGGACTCGGCACGCACGGCATCCGTATCGTAGCCGTAGGTCTTGATGCTGCCGCTGTTGGTGAGGGAGACCGAATAGCCGTAGATGGCGACGCCGTCGGCATCCTCACCATAAGTGAGGATCGTCCCGGCATTCGTCACGCTGACGCTGTCGCCATAGGCGAAAATGCCGTCCGAATCCTCGCCCGAGGTGCGAACGATGCCGTCTTCGGCATTGACGACCGTGACATCGCCATCGGATGGCCCGAAGTAACTCTCGGCGATGGCGCGGAT
The DNA here is from genome assembly GCA_002842875.1 of Alphaproteobacteria bacterium HGW-Alphaproteobacteria-3. Lineage (GTDB taxonomy): Bacteria > Pseudomonadota > Alphaproteobacteria > Parvibaculales > Parvibaculaceae > Parvibaculum. The sequence goes on from PHEF01000026.1 coordinate 17,089, forward strand.
GCCGTTGGACTCGTCGCCATCCGTTTCGACCTCGCCCGAATTGTAGACATCGGCTTCGTATTTGCCGTAGGCGTAGAGGCCGTGCGCTTCGTAGCCGTTCGTGAAAACAAGCCCCGTATTCTCGACATTGGCATATTTGCCGTCGGCATGGACGCCGTGGCTGCCCTCGCCCGTCGTGGAAACGGAGCCCGCATTGACCGCCGTTGCCGTACCCTCATAGCTCTCGTCCGTTGCCGCATAGACGCCATAGGAATCTTCGCCGGTCGTGCCGATGATGCCGGTCGAACTGTTTTCGGCGCGTGCGTCGTAGCCGCCGGCCGCATAGGCGACGATGCCGTGATGCCCGCCATATTCGTCGAAATAGTCCCCCGTCAGTACCGTGCCGTCATTGACGACCGTCTGATCGCCGTCGCCGTTGACGATGATGCCGATATTGTCGCCATATCCGCCCGCTTCCTCGTTCGTCGTATCGACAAGGGAGCCTTCGCCGAGCGTGACTGTCACGTCCTCGACGTCGATGTCGATGGTGTCGTTGAAATCGCCGATGCAGAGGATCTGCGTACCGGGGCCCGCCTGCGGCAGACAGGTACCCGCCCGCGCGGTGCCCGCGCCGCCAAGGCCGACCGCCACGATCGATGCGCCGGAAAGAAGCGCCGCGGCAAAGAGACGCCGCACGCCGCCTGCCGTCGTGGCATGGCCGTTCGTTCGAACGATGCCGCCGTAATAACTATAGGCGGAGTTGAGCAGCGTCTGCTCTTCGCTCCGCGCCTTGCCGGTGTTCTTTTCGTTGTTTCGCTTCGTCATCGGGGGCCCCCAAAAAGAGTCAATTCGGGAGCCAGACTGCGCGAGCGGGAAAAGGCGCTCCACTTGAGTCTAAGCCAAATAGGCGAGTGCTTTCGCACCATTGCGGATGAATCCCGCGCATTAACGGAGTCAATCCGTAGACAGATGGAGTTTTCGGGAGAAAGCTGCGGAAATCGCGGAAATATGATTTTCGAAAAGTTAGCGAAGTATGGAAAACCGATTCAATCCGGCACACGAAATGGACGAAATGCAGGAGCGGCGCGGACGGTGGGGGGACACCGTCCGCGCGCCTTTCAGGCGACCGCTTCCTTCACGGGCGCCTTTTGCGTGTTTTCGTCGAGCCCTCGCACATCCTGCGGCGCCCAGTTCTCGATCGAGATTTCGCTGCGAATCGATCCGTCGAGAAGGCCCGTCGCCTTGGGGCAGGTGACGCCTGGCAGCACGAAGACATCGAACAGCTCGCGCACCTCGCCCTTGAGCCTGATCCATTCGACGATGTCGCCATTGCGCATGTCGACGATCTGCACGCCGCACCAGGGATCGGCGTCGCGCTTCGCGAGCTCATCGTCGAGCTCGAGGCCGGAGAAGCTGCCGTCGCGCGGCAGCGACAGGCCGACAAAGGCGTAGGGGCCGTGAAAGCCGAGGCCGCGCGCAAAACCCGGCAGGAAGGTGATGACCTCGCGCTTGCCTGTCTGCTCGTCGACGCGGCAGAGTTCGCCCCGTCCGGAATTGAGCACATAAAGAGAGCCGTCATGCAGCCGCGGCGAATGCGGCATGGAAAGCTCCTCGGTCACCATGCGGTCGTCGCGCACATCCATGACGAAGCCGCCCGACGCACGCCTGTCGCGCCAGCCCGTGATCACATCGCTGCGGCAGACCGCCGAGACGTAGCGCGCCTCGCCATCGGCCATGGCAAGCCCGTTCAGGTGGCAACGGTCTTCCGGCGCGAGACGCGAAATGAAGGGCGGTTTCCAGATCGGCCGGAAGCTGTGCGTGAGGCTGAAGGTCGCGAGGCAGGAGAATTTCGTGTTGACGAAGATGATGCGCCCGCCCTTTTCGACGCCGATTTCATGTGCATCGAGGTCGCCCGTTGTCTGCGCATTGCGCGGCACGTAGTTGCGGTCGAAACCGTCGAGCGTCTGCCCGTCGCGAAGGACGTTTTCGAGCCGCCATATCTGATGCTGGCCCGCGAGGTAGAGACGCTGCGGCGTGGCCGCGACCCCCATCGCATGCATGAAATGGCGCTCGTGGAAGCTGACCTTGCCCCGGGGCAGCCGGCCGACGAGATAGAGCCTGCCGCTCTGATAGGAGGTGAAGCCGAAGCTCAGCCTGTTGCGCTCCATGAAACTGTGAAGCCCGCGCGAACAGGAAATCTGCGTCTGCATTTTACCCGCCGGCTTCGGCTCCGCGGAACTTTTCGGGGAGGGCTTCAGTTCGGTCACGTTGGGCGCGCCCTTTTTCGGTTTCTCCGTCATCTCGAATTCGTTTCCTTCCATTCGGATGCGATAGCGCGTTGCGCCCATGGGAGCTTCGCTATGCTTCGCAGATCACGCCGCTGCGACCGGCCCGCGCCGGATACAACCGCCTGCAACGGAGACAGATTGCAGCATGGCCAACACACGATTCTCGACACGAGTTGCCTCCATTTCCACATCCATCTGCCGGCGCACGGGGAGGATTCCGGCATGACACGCATCGCAAAGCCGGCCCGGAAGCCAGACACCAGGGCGGAAACGAAGAGCGCCTCGAAGGCAGTGCCGGCGAGGCTGGCAGAGGTGGCGCCCGCCGCGGAGAAGCGCCGCAGCTTCACGCCCGAGACATGGTTCCGCTCGCCCGTCTGGTCGCGCCGGGTGCCGGACCATGAGCGTATCAACATACATATTCTCTCCGTTATGGAGGAACTGGAGGCGAAGGGCCGCGCGATCAAGCGCTCCAATGTCGGCGGCTGGCACAGCACCGCCAATCTGCACACCATGCCCTCCCTCGGCGAGATTCGCCGCATCATCGGCAATGCGGTCGCGGGTTGCGCGACGCAACTCTCGTTCGATTTCGACCGCTTCGAACTCTTCTTCCAGGAGATGTGGCTGAACAAGAACGGGCCCGGCGACTTCAACAAGGCGCATGTGCACCCGAATTCGCTCCTGTCCGGCGCCTATTACGCGAAGGTGCCCGAGGGGAGCGGCAATATCGAGTTCTACGATCCCGTGCGCGAGCGCGTGATGTGCACCTTCCCGGTGAAGGAGCGCACCCGCATCAACAGCCAGGCGATGGAAAACAAGGGCAAGGAAGGATTGTTGCTGATCTTCCCCGGCTGGCTGCAGCATTCCGTGCAACCGAACCGGAGCGACGATTTCCGCGTCTCGATCAGCTTCAACATGGGGTTCCGGCGCAAGGGCGGCTGACGGCGAGGCCGCCGGACAAACCCGGCCGCGCCGGATCAATCCGCCGCGCGCCCGAGACCGTCAATGGCGCTCAATTTGCGTTCCGCTTCGCCGATATAGTCACGGGCCGGCCGCGCGGTCGACTGTTTCCTGACCAGTTGAATCTGGAAATTGAAGAGCTTGCCGTGGCGAAAGCTGAGTTCGGATGTGGCGAGGTAGAGATCCCACATGCGGAAGAAGCGTTCGTCGTAAAGCGCCAGCACCTTGTCGCGATTGGCATGGAAGCGCTGGCGCCAGTGTTTCAGCGTGTCGGCATAGTGATAGGTGAGGATTTCGATATCCTTGACCAGAAGCCCGCTGCGCTCGATGGCGCGCAACGTCTCCGACAACGCCGGAATGTGACCGTTGGGAAAGATGTATTTTTCGACGAAGGGCGGATCGAACAAATTCGGTTTGGCGCGCCCGATGGAGTGCAGCAGGAACACGCCATCGTCCTGCATCAGGCGGGCGGCGGTGGAGAAATAGGTTGGGAAGTTCTGCGGCCCGACATGTTCCAGCATGCCGACGGATACCAGCCGGTCGAACTTGCCGGTCACGGCGCGGTAGTCGGTCAGTTCGAAGCCGACGCGGCCGGCAAGCCCGAGTTCAAGCGCGCGCTCGCGCGCCACGCGCAACTGTTCGGACGAAAGCGTGACGCCGGTGACCGTCACCCCGCCATGGCGCGCGAGATAAAGCGCCATGCCGCCCCAGCCGCTTCCGATATCGAGCACGCTCTGGCCCGGCGCCAGCATCATCTTGGCGGCGATATGGCGCTTCTTGGCGAGCTGGGCTTCTTCCAGGCTGGCGTCGGGATCGGCGAAATAGGCACAGGAATATTGCAGGTCGTCATCGAGGAAGAGGCGGAACAGGCGCTCGTCCAGATCGTAGTGATGCGCCACATTGCGCTGCGCCGTCTCGCGCGCGACATAGCGGCGCCAGAGCCGATCCAGCATGCGCCACACAGTGAGCGCGGCTCCGGGCGCGGTGGCAAACCGCTTGGCGCCGTTGATCTTGACCAGCGCAAAGAAGACATCGAGCTTTTCCGCCTCGATGCTCATGCGGCCGTCCATATACATTTCGGTAAATTTGAGCGCCGGATCGAGATAGATGGCGCGCACCGCTCCCGCATCCGCGATCCGGATGGCGGCTTCCGGCTCTCCGCCATCGCCATAAACCGCTTCAGCGCCGGAAGGATAGCGCACGGTGAGCGTGCCTTTACGCACGGCGCGCCGCAGCATGCCGGATAGCAACCGTTCGAAGCCACGCGGCGCCGCGGCGCCGGCTGAGGAATGTGATGACGGCACGTCGGCGCTCCCATTGTCGCGAATGGCCCGGCCGGCCGGGCCCGGAATGACAGGCGGCCCGGGAGACCGAGGTGACGGACCGGACCGGCACATCGGTAGCATTTCTTTCCCACCGTTGCATGCGGGGGTTGCATTCCAACGGAAAGAGACTATTTTTTAATTGGAATAATTCTAAACTGAGGTTATGTGGGTAATGGACCCATATAACCGGCGCACAGGAGAACCAATCGGATGAGCACGCCCCAGAAACCCTCAACCGGCGGCAAGTGCCCTGTGATGCATGGCGGCGCCACCACCATGTCGGCGGGGACCGCGAACATGGAATGGTGGCCGAACGCCCTCAATCTCGACATTCTCCACCAGCACGACACCAAGACCGATCCGCTGGGACAGGATTTCGACTATCGCGAGGAGCTGAAGAAGCTCGACGTGGCGGCGCTGAAGAAGGACCTCCACGCGCTGATGACGGACAGCCAGGCCTGGTGGCCGGCCGACTGGGGCCATTATGGCGGGCTGATGATCCGCATGGCCTGGCACGCGGCAGGCTCCTACCGCCTCGCCGACGGGCGCGGCGGCGGCGGCACCGGCAATCAGCGCTTCGCCCCCCTCAATTCCTGGCCGGACAACGTCAATCTCGACAAGGCGCGGCGCCTGCTCTGGCCGGTGAAGAAGAAGTACGGCAACAAGGTGAGCTGGGCCGACCTCATCATCCTGGCGGGCAACATCGCCTATGAATCCATGGGCCTCAAAACCTTCGGCTTCGGCTTCGGCCGCGAGGACATCTGGCACCCGGAGAAGGATGTCTATTGGGGCCGCCGTGCAGATGGGCCTCATCTATGTGAACCCGGAAGGCGTGGGCGGCAAACCCGACCCGATGAAGACCGCGCAGGAAGTCCGCGAGACCTTCGCGCGCATGGCGATGGACGACGAGGAGACCGCCGCGCTGACGGCAGGCGGCCACACGGTCGGCAAGACGCATGGCAATGGCGATGCGGCGCTGCTCGGCGCGGACCCGGAAAGCGCCGGCCCCGAAACGCAGGGCCTCGGCTGGCTCAACCCGAAGCAGGAAGGCCTCGCGAACCACGCGGTGACCTCCGGTCTCGAAGGCGCATGGACGACCCATCCGACGGTGTTCGACATGGGCTTCTTCGACATGCTCTTCGGCCATGAATGGGAACTGCGGAAATCGCCCGCCGGCGCCTGGCAGTGGGAACCGGTCGACATCGAGGAAGAGGACAAGCCCGTCGATGCGAGCAACCCCTCCATCCGTCACAACCCGATAATGACCGATGCCGACATGGCGATGAAGGTGGACCCCACCTACAACGCGATCTGCCGGAAGTTCATGGCCGATCCCGAATACTTCAAGGACACTTTCGCGCGCGCCTGGTTCAAGCTCACGCATCGCGACATGGGCCCGAAGGCGCGCTATGTGGGCCCCGACGTGCCGAAGGAAGACCTGATCTGGCAGGACCCCGTTCCCGCCGGAAGCACGAGCTACGACGTGAACGCGGTGAAGGCGAAGATCGCGGGCTCGGGCCTCACGGTTCCCGAACTTGTCGCGACCGCATGGGACAGTGCCCGCACCTATCGCGGCTCCGACATGCGCGGCGGCGCGAACGGCGCGCGCATCCGGCTTGCCCCCCAGAAGGACTGGGCGGGCAACGAGCCCGACCGTCTCGCAAAGGTGCTCGCCGTACTCGAACCGATCGCGAAGGCAGCGGGCGCAAGCGTCGCGGACACCATCGTGCTCGCCGGCAATGTCGGCATCGAAAAGGCGGCGAAGGCTGCCGGCTTCGACATCGAGGTTCCCTTCGCGCCCGGCCGCGGCGACGCGACCGGCGAGATGACGGATGCCGCTTCCTTCGACGTGCTGGAACCGGTCCATGACGGCTACCGCAACTGGCTGAAGGAAGACTATGCCGCGAGCGCCGAAGAGCTGATGCTCGACCGCACGCAGCTCATGGGCCTCACCGCGCCGGGACGAACGACTTCTTCGTCAACCTGACCGACATGAGCTATGCGTGGACGCCGAAGGGCGAAAACCTCTACGAGTTGCGCGACCGCAAGACCGGCGCCGTGAAGTGGACGGCGACGCGCATCGACCTCGTCTTCGGCTCGAACTCGATCCTGCGGGCTTACGCGGAAGTCTATGCACAGGACGACGCGAAGGAGAAGTTCGTGAAAGACTTCGTGGCGGCTTGGACGAAGGTCATGAATGCGGACCGGTTTGACCTGAAGAAGTGATGCACCAACTCAGGCACGAAACGACGTGCGCCGCCTCCGGAGAAATTCGGGGGCGGCGTTTTTGTTTTTGGGAAACAGGGACCAGACAAGATTATTTCCACGCTATAGCCGTCCAAGCACATATTCTGTAGATTTAGATTCTTGCACGAAGATAAATGGCTGCGCCTGCGACGTATAGAGACGGTTACGAAAGCGCCTTTGAAATGACGATGCAGCTGCTGCAAATGGACGATGGTGTTCTTGTGCGTACATGGGCGATTGGCACGCCTGACGCGAATGGACTTCCCGTCTTGATGGTGCATGGGGGACCGGGACTCCCAGACTACCTAGAACCAGTGTCAAATCTGATCGAGGACTTGTGCCGAGTACATCGTTATGACCAGCGAGGCACCGGTGGCTCCCCCTGGAGCGGTGAGCACACCGTGGCCCGCCATGTTCGAGACCTGCAGCTCCTGCTGGACGCATGGAAGTATGAGCGTGTTGTATTGCTCGGGCATTCATATGGAACTGATCTGGCGAGCTTCTTCCTGTTGGCTCATCCCGAGCGCGTAGCAGGAATCATTTATCTCTGCGGGCCTTTCTTGGGGGCATGGCGCGAAACAACCCACGCCGTAGAACAGGAACGCCGCTCCGGACCAAACCAGACTCGGCTGGAGCTACTTAAGGCGATTACTCCGCGCACCGACGAGGAGGAGATTGAGTACCTGACGTTGTCGTGGTTTACCGACCATGCGGATCAGCAGCGAGCCTGGGAGTGGGCAAAAGCTTCCGCTCAGGCACTACGTCCTGTGAACTACCAGATGAATGCCCAACTCAATGCGGACAAGAAAGTTGATCCGCTGGAAGCCCAAATTGATCGGCTGAGTGAGGTACTTCCCGTTGGTACGGTGATCATCGGCGGCGAGGGCGATCCACGCCCTGCGGCCCTTCTCCGACAGCTGGCGGAGCAACTGAATTGTGAGATCAACATTATTCCGAACGCGGGCCACCAGCCTTGGCTGGAGGAGCCCGAGCAGTTTCGAACAGCACTTCGCCGCGTTATCTCGCGGCAGATATACCCGGCCCACTGAAAATTCCTTTCGGGCACAATTGGCGGCTTATGCCGGAAGGGCAAAGAGAATGCTCCCTCGCGGCGCAACATACCTGCCCGGCTTCATCGGAGCGGATGAGGAGGAGCGGCTCGTGCGGGCGCTCGATGCGGGCGAGTGGAGCGGCGAACTGAGACGCCGCGTCCAGCATTTCGGCTACCGCTACGACTATCGGGCACGAATGGTGACGCCAGATGCCTATATTGGCGACCTGCCGGACTGGGTGTCGCCTCTATGCGGGCGGCTCGAAGCCGAAACGGCATATGGCGGCCCGCCGGACCAGATGATCGCCAATGAGTATCTTCCCGGGCAGGGGATCAGCGCGCATGTCGATTGCGTGCCCTGCTTTTCGGACAGGATTGCCTCGCTGAGCCTGCTCTCACCCTGCGAGATGATTTTCCGGAACGGGAAGACGGGAGAGAAGCTGTCCACGATTCTGGAGCCGCGCTCGCTCCTTATCCTGAGCGGTGCCGCCCGCTATGAATGGACGCACGAAATCCCGGCGCGCAAATCCGACCGGGTGAACGGAGAAAGACGGCTTCGCGGCCGCCGGATATCCCTCACATTCAGGACCGTCGTGGCCGCTTGATCTGCGTTTCCGAAAATCGGGTGGGATTGGCGAAAACAGGCTTTGGCCTGTTTCCGTCCTTGGCCTGACGGCCTGCGGATCGAGCGGCGGGGCCGCTCGCCCCAAAACGCCTTTGGCGTTTTGTCGAACATGGGTTCTTTCCGCCCGATCTTCCGCCATTAAAAAAAGCCCCCGTGAAGGGGGCCGTTTTTAATGGCGGAGAGGGTGGGATTCGAACCCACGGTACCCTTGCGAGTACGCCGCATTTCGAGTGCGGTACTTTCAACCACTCAGCCACCTCTCCGCAGAGGAACGGCGCGGAATGTAAACGCCACGCGGGCCCCGCACAAGACCGGATCGAGGCTTTTGCAGCCCGTAGGTGAAGGCCGTCCGTCCTGCTAGACTGTCCGCCTTCGGGGGAACGGGACGACGGGACATGAGCGAAGCGGAACGGGAAGGCGGCGACGGGGGCAAGCGGCCGGCGGCACGCGTGGCGGCCGCTTGGGCGGTTCACGCCTTCACGGCATCGGGCGTCGTCACAGCGCTTCTGGCGATCGCCGCGCTGATTGCGGGCGATCTTCGCCTCGCCCTCTTGTGGCTGGGCGCCGCGCTCCTCATCGACGGCTTCGACGGGCCCATGGCGCGCAAGGTCAAGGTGAGCGAATACGCGCCGCGCTTCGACGGGGCGGTGCTCGACCTCGTGATCGACTATCTCACCTATACGGTGATCCCCGCGCTGCTGATCTACCGTTTCGGCATGGTGCCCGACGGCTGGGGCATTCCGGCGGCGGCCTTCATCATGACGACCTCCCTCTATTGCTTCGGCAACCGGGAGATGAAGACGCACGACAATTATTTTTCGGGCTTTCCGGCGACCTGGAACCTGATCGTGCTCTGCTTTTACGTGCTGGGCACGGGGCCTTGGGTCAATCTCGCCACGATCGCCCTTCTGGGCATCCTCACTTTCGTGCCCTTCAAATATATCCACCCCTTCCGGGTGACGACGCTCAGGCCGCTGACGCTGGCGGTGACGGCGCTGTGGGCCTTCGCGACCTTCTGGCTGGTGCTGCGCAGCGGACCGGGCCTCCCCCCGGCGGAGGCCTCACCCGCCGCCTGGTGGACCTTTCTGGCGGCATCGCTCTATTTTCTGGCGATCTGCGCCTGGCGCACGGCGAAGGACCGGGAACGGCCGGGAAAGCCTTGAAACCGGGCCCTTCGCGGCTTGACAGGGCGACCTCCCCCTGTATATTGCGCGCCAATTCGGCCCGTGCCGCTGTCACCGGCGGCCGCAGGGCCTTTTTCGTTACATGGTGGTATCAACGATGTTCGCAGTCATCCGGACAGGCGGCAAGCAATACAAAGTCGCGAAAGACGATCTCCTCGCGCCGAAGGCGGCGAGACGAAGGTCGGCGCGCCGCTCGTCGATGGCGCGACGGTGAAGGCCGAGGTCGTCGACCTCACCCGCGGCCCGAAGCTCACGATCTTCAAGAAGCGCCGCCGCCAGAACTATCGCCGCAAGAACGGCCATCGCCAGGATCTGATGCTCGTCAAGATCCTCGACATCGCCGGCTAAGCGGACTGAAGGAGTAGAAACATGGCTCACAAAAAGGCAGGCGGTTCCTCCCGCAACGGTCGCGACAGCGCCGGCCGGCGCCTCGGCGTGAAGAAGTTCGGTGGCGAAGCCGTCATTCCGGGCAACATCATCGTCCGCCAGCGCGGCACGAAGTGGCATCCGGGCCGCAATGTCGGCATCGGCAAGGACCACACGATCTTCGCGAAGGTCGAGGGCGTGGTGTCGTTCCACAAAGGCAAGCGGCCATCGGGAATTCAAAGGGAGATGGGCCGCCATCTCCCTTTTTTCATGCCCTCACGAGAAGCGAGGGAGGAGCCCGATGCTGGAAGAACTGAAGACGGAAAGACTGCTCTTGAGGCCGCTCGCGCCGGCGGATGCCGAACGCCTGACGGGCCTCGCCAACAACTGGAACGTGGCGGCGATGCTCGCCCGCATGCCTTATCCCTACTCGCTCGACATGGCTGAGGGCTGGATCGCCCGGCAGGCGGCGCAGCGCGCGGACGGCGAGGAATTCGCCTACGCGGTGACCAATGGCGATGGCTTCATCGGCTGCTGCGGCGTGCAATCCCATGCCGACGGCACGCATGAAATCGGCTACTGGATCGGCGAACCTTACTGGAACCGGGGCTATGCGAGCGAGGCGGCAAGCGCGGTGCTCGGCGAGGCGACGAGACGCTTTGGCGCCGGAACGGTCATTGCCGGACATCAGGCCGACAATCATGCGTCAGGACGCGTGCTGACGAAACTCGGCTTCCGCTATACTGGCGAGGAAAGCCGCTGGTGCGAGGCAAGGCAGGAAAAGGTGCGCTGCCTCACCATGAAGCTGGCGCAAACAGGCAAGTGACATGAAGTTCCTCGACGAGGCGAAAATCCATATCCGCTCGGGCAATGGCGGCGCGGGCTGCGTGAGCTTCCGCCGCGAGAAGTTCA
>PHEF01000121.1 GCA_002842875.1 Alphaproteobacteria bacterium HGW-Alphaproteobacteria-3
TCAGCAAGACCCATCTGCTTCATCGAAACCTCCCTGATGACAAAAACAGGGAATCATCAATCAACGCCTTCTGCCACCCTCTTTTGCAGAGAAATCCCCCGTTGGGGAGAGGGAGGGAGCCGTCGTCAGACGGCGGAAGGGTGAGGGGCTTTTCGAGTTCGATGAAGATCATCTCAAGCACGCCATCCGTATTCGCCAGCACGTCCGGATTCCAGAAGCGAATGACGCGGTAGCCGCGCCGTTCGAGAAAACGCGTGCGGCGTTCGTCGGCAGGATTGTCCGCATGCTGACCACCATCGAGTTCGACGATCAGCTTTCGTTCGATACAGACGAAATCGGCGATATAGGGACCGACCGGGAATTGCCGCCGGAACTTGAACCCGCCCAGCATGCGGTTTCGCAGGCGCTGCCAGAGGCGGGCTTCGGCGTCCGTTGCTTCGACGCGCAGCTGGCGGGCGAAGGGAATGTTCCGGCGCTTCAGTTTGTGGCTCCCCCTCACCCTTCCGCGGGCTTCGCCCGCTCCCTCCCTCTCCCCGAGGGGAGAGGGAAAGCTTTTTACCGCTGCACCATCTTCAGCGCGTCCTCGGCGAATTTCTTTGCGCCTTCGCCGTTGCCCTGGGTGAGGGCGGCGAGGTCGACGGGGATGGTGATGCCTTTCTGGGCGGCGGGGCGTTGGGCGATCAGGTCGAGCCAGCGCTGCAGGTTGGGCAGGTCGTCGATCTCGACGCCCGACCATTTATGCGTGCGCACCCAGGACCAGTTGGCGATATCGGCGATGGAATAATCGCCCGCCAGATACTCATTGTCCTTCAGATGGCCGTCGAGAACGGTGAAGAGACGCTTCGATTCGTTCTGGTAGCGGTCGATGGCGGGCTGAATCTTTTCGGGAAAGTAGCGGAAGAAAACATTGGCCTGACCCATCATCGGGCCGACGCCGCCCATCTGGAACATGAGCCACTGGATGACGCGAGAGCGCCCCTTTGCATCCAGGGGCATCAGTCTGCCCGTTTTCTCGGCAAGATAGATCATGATGGCGCCGGACTCGAAAACGGCGAAATCGCCCTCGTCGCGATCGACGATCGCCGGGATGCGCCCGTTCGGATTGAGCTTGAGGAAGGCGGGTTCCTTCTGCTGGTTCTTCTGCAGCTCGATCGCATGGACCTCGTAAGGCAGGCCGAGTTCTTCAAGCGTTATCGAGGCTTTCCAGCCATTCGGCGTGGAAGCGGTGTAGAGGTCGATCATGGATGTTTCTGCCTTCCCTGAAATGCGGACGTCGCTCTGTTGGCGTTCACCGTGGCACTTGAACGGCGGCCGAGCCACCGGCATTTTGCGTGCGGGAGGCCCCTGCACAAGGACGGACTGCCAAAATCTTTTGCACTGCACATCAAATTTTCGGGAGGAGACCGGGGACGGAACGGGACAGCCACCCTGCCCTGTCAGGGGGCGGACCCGCCGTTTAAAATTTTGTACACATGGGCAAGGTGGGCGCGCGCCTCGCTTGCGCTGACGTAAAAACCAATGAACACTGACGATCTCTCGGCCGCTCGATCTCTCGGCAGGGGCGGGGCACAGACACCACAAGATGGAGGGATGACATCCATGGACCGCAAAAGAGGCATGGCCGGACTGCTGAGCGCGATCTCGCGCAGGCAGTTCATGACGGGCGCAGCCGCAGTAGGCCTCAGCATCACCGCGATGCCCAAGTTCGCTTCGGCCGCCGAGGAAAAGAAGCTGAACTTCTACAACTGGGATACCTATATCGGCGAGACGACGCTGGACGACTTCAAGGCGGCGACGGGCATCGAGGTGAAGATGGACCTCTTCGCCGACAATTCGGAACTCTTCGCCAAGCTCCGGGGCGGCAATCCCGGCTATGACGTGATCGTGCCGTCGAACGACTGGATCCCGCGCATGGTCGCCGGCAACATGCTGCAGGAACTCGACCACTCGAAGATTCCGAACATGGCGAACCTGTTCCCGCGCTTCCTGGACGAGCCGTTCGATCCGGGCCGCAAATATTCGGTTCCCTATATGTGGGGCACCATCGGCATCGGCTACCGCAAGTCGAAGGTTTCCTCCGTGCCCGATAGCTGGAAGGTGCTCTACGACAGCGACGAATATGCCGGCAAGATCGCGCTGCTCTCCGATTGCGGCACCATGCTTTCCTGCGCGCTGAAATATCTCGGCTATTCCGCCAACTCGACCGACAAGGCCGAGAACGAGGCGGCCGCCGAGCTCATCATCAAGCAGAAGAAGAACATCAAGTCCTTCGCCGAAGACAACGGCCAGGACCTGCTCGCCTCGGGCGAAGTCGACATCACCATGGAAAGACACGCTGGCCATTCCGGCCGGCGCGCCGCACCCGGAAAACGCCCATGCCTTCATCAACTACATCTACGAGCCGGAAGCGAACCAGCTCATCACCGACTACATCCAGTTCGCGACGCCGAACAAGGCGGGCTTCGACCTGATGCCGGAAGAGTATCAGACCAACCCGGCGATCTTCCCGCCGGACGAAGCGATCGCGGCTTCGGAAACGGCCGAGTATCTTGGCGAGGACGTGGTGCAGATGCGCGAAGAGCTCTGCACGAAGATCAACGCCGCGTAGGCGGAACCGGGGCGGGCAGGAAACTGCCCGCCCTTTTTCTTTCTATATGCACGTCCGTCCGGCTCTTTTCCCTCTCCGCTCTTTTGCGCGAACCCCGCCTGTGGTTTTCTTGAGCGGAGAAGGAAAGGAACCGGCGGTCCGGAGGGGGGAATATCTCCGGCCGCATGTTCCATATATCCGTCGTTTCTCGTGGTCGTCGCTTCTGCCCTTCGGGGGGCTTTAACTCATGGAAAACTGGAAGAGATCGGCACGGGCGTTCTTCACCGCCTTCACGCCGCCGACTTTCTGGCTCGTCGCCTTCTTCATCGTTCCGCTGTCGCTGATCTGGCTTTACAGCTTCAGCGCCAAGACGGGTGTGACCGGCATCACGCTCGACTGGAACCTCAACCAGTATGCCCGCGCGCTGGAGCCGCTCTATCTCGGCATCTTCTGGAAATCGATCCTCATGGCGGCCGCGACGACGGCGATCTGCCTCGTGGTCGCCTTCCCCGTCGCCATCGCCATCGTCTTTTCCAAGCCCACCATGCGGATGTGGCTGCTGCTGCTCGTCATCCTGCCCTTCTGGACGAACCTGCTGATCCGCACCTATGCGCTGATCGCGGTGCTGCGAACCAACGGCTTCATCAACTGGGGCCTCGAATGGCTGGTGACGAATGCCGACTGGGCGCTGTCGCTGATCGGCCTCGGCGACAACAGGATCGTCGGGCCCTTCGAACCGCTGACGCTGCTCTACAACAACACGGCGGTCGTCTTCGGCCTCGTCTATGTGAGCCTGCCCTTCATGGTGCTGCCGCTCTATGCGGCGCTCGACCGGCTGGACCGCTCTTATCTGGAAGCGAGCCTCGACCTCGGTGCGGGCCACATCCGCACGTTCTTTTCCATCGTGGTGCCGCTGGCGCTGCCGGGCATCGCGAGCGGAATCGTCATCACCTTCATTCCGGCGATGGGCTCCTACCTCACGCCCGACCTGCTGGGCGGCACGGACAGCCAGATGATCGCCAACGTGATCGCAAGCCAGTTCAAGCAGGCGAACAACTGGCCCTTCGGCGCGGCGCTGAGCTTCCTTCTCATGTATGCGACCTTCTTCGCGCTGGCGGTCCGCGCCGTGCTGATGAGGAAAGAGGGAAGAGGAGACGTAAGATGAGTCTTTTCAAGCGCAACCCCGACCCGATGGGCCCGCTCGACTATTCGCGCCGCCTGTCGCTGCGCCTCACGGTCGGCGTGACGCTCTTCTTCCTTTATGCGCCGATCCTCGGTCTCATCGTCTTCAGCTTCAACGACAGCCGCCGCAACATCGTCTGGCGCGGCTTCACGACCGATTACTACGTGAAGCTCTTCAACAACGAAGCGCTGATGCTCGCCTTCGGCAATTCGCTGACCATTGCGCTTTTCACGACGCTCTTCTCGACCGTGCTCGGCGCGCTGACGGCCTATGTGCTCTGGCGCTACCGCTTTCCGGGCAAGGCGATCTACGAGGGCGGCATGGCCCTGCCCATCGTGATCCCCGAAATCTGCATGGGTGTCGCGATGATGGTGTTCTTCGCCCGCATCGGCTGGCCGTCCGGCATGATGTGGCCGTTCAACCTGTCGGCGATCACCATCGCGCATATCGCCTTCTCGTTTCCCTTCGCGGCCATCGTGATCCGCGCCCGGCTCGAAAGCTTCAACCCGGAACTCGCCGAATGCGCGCGCGACCTGGGCGCCAGCGAATACCGCGTCTTCAACGACGTGGTGGTGCCGCACATGAGGCCGGGGCTGATCGCGGGCGCGCTGCTCGCCTTCACGCTTTCGCTCGACGACTTCGTCATCACCTTCTTCACGAGCGGTCCCGACACGGTGACCTTCCCGGTGAAGATCTATTCCATGGTTCGTTTCTCGGTGACGCCGGAAGTGAACGCCGCCTCCACCGTGCTGATCCTGCTGACGCTCGTCGTCACGGCCTTCGCGCTGCGGATGCAGAACCGGAACAACATGCTCGGCTCCGCCGCGCACTGACCCTGAGCGAGTTTCGCAATGATCGACGAACCCATTATCCGGATAGAAAACGTCAGCAAGATTTTCGGCGGCAGCGTGAAGGCGGTCGACCGGGTGAACCTGGAGGTGAAGCGCGGCGAGTTCTTCGCGCTGCTCGGCCCTTCGGGTTGCGGCAAGACCACGCTGCTGCGGATGCTGGCGGGCTTCGAGGTGCCGACCGAAGGCAAGGTGATCATCGACGGACATGACATGTCGACCGTCGCGCCGAACAAGCGCCCGATCAACATGGTGTTCCAGTCCTATGCGGTTTTCCCGCATATGTCGGTCGAGCAGAACGTCGCCTACGGGCTCAAGATGGACCGCCGCCCGGCGAAGGAAATCCGCGAGCGCGTTGCCGAGGCCCTCGACCTCGTGAAGCTCGGGTCTCTGGGCAAGCGCATGCCCGACGAAATGTCGGGCGGTCAGCGCCAGCGCGTCGCGCTCGCCCGCGCACTCGTGAAGCGCCCCTCCGTGCTGCTTCTCGACGAGCCCCTGTCGGCGCTCGACGCGAAGCTGCGCGAGGCGATGCAGCTCGAACTGGTACGCCTCCAGAAGACGGTCGGCATCACCTTCGTGATCGTGACGCATGACCAGTCCGAAGCGCTGTCGATGGCGAACCGCATCGCGGTGATGAATGCGGGCACGGTGCAGCAGGTGGCACCGCCCACGACGCTATACGAAGCGCCCGCGAACCGATTCGTCGCCGACTTCATCGGCAAGATCAACATGATCGACGGCAACGCCGTGGCAGCGGGCGAAGGCGAGGTGAAGGTGACGGCGCCTGGCATCGGCGAGGTGACGCTGAAGGGAAGCGCGACCGGCAAGGTGGCGCTCGCCGTGCGGCCGGAAAAGATTTTCGTCGACGAGAAGGAGCCGACCGCGCCTGACCTCATCAAGGTGAAGGGCAAGGTCGGCGAAGTCGCCTATTTCGGCAGCTACTCGAACGTCTTTTTCGACATCGGCCTTGCCCAGCCGCTGCAGGCCGACATCTCCAACGTGTCGAGCGACGTCGAGGAATTCACCTTCAAGGCGGGCGAGGAATACTGGATCTACTGGCGCAAGGCCGACACGCTGGTGCTCGGGGACTGAAGGGGGAAAGAGGGGGTCCGTCCTGATTCTCCAAGAGTAAAAGAAGCCGTCATGGCCCGGCTTGTCCCACTGCTGTCCGGTTTAATTTTCAATCCCAAATTTAACCGTCATGACCCGGCCCTCCTTCAAACTTTTTTGGCGGGTCATCCACGCCTGCCCCGGCGAAAGCCGGGGTCTTTCTTTCCTGCCTTCC
>PHEF01000122.1 GCA_002842875.1 Alphaproteobacteria bacterium HGW-Alphaproteobacteria-3
ATCGCCGTGAATGACACCGTAGCGGCTGAAGGGCATCCACCAGGCGGCAAACATCGCCTCCGCGATCCGATTGCGCTCGTCGAGCGAATGGTCGCGGAAAGAAAGAAGCGGCTTGCCATCGAGCCAGCTCATCGTGAGGAGCCGCTTCGTCGTGAGCTCTTCCACGACGCGCGGCACAGCAATACGCGGATCGTCCGAGAAGATGTCCGCATAGAGCCGCATATGCGCCGCCTCGCGCAGATAATCGAGCTCCTCGCGCAGACGCTCGCCGATCTCCGCATAGATTTCGCGCGTATCGATCGCGGGGTCCATGCGCCGGTGGATCGAGAAGACGACCCCAAGCTGATTGAGGTCCGCATCGACGGCCGACTGCATGTCGGGATACTGCAACTTCACCGCAAGAGGAGCGCCGTCGAGCGACGCCGCGCGGTGGACCTGCCCGAGCGAAGCGGCGGCGGCGGCTTCGCGCTCGAAGGTGGCGAACCGGCTCTCCCAGCCTGCACCGAGCTCCGCCCGCATACGCCGCTTCACGAAGGGCCAGCCCATGGGCGGCGCGGCGGATTGAAGTTGCGACAGCTCCGAGGCGAAATCCGCCGGCACTGCTTCGGGAATGGTCGCGATCATTTGCGCAACCTTCATGATCGGCCCCTTGAGCCCGCCAAGCGCGGTCTTGAGGTCGCGCGCCATGCGCCCATCCGCCTGATCGAGACCGAGGAGCCGCGCGCCAGCCGCCCGCGCGGCAATACCGCCGACCCCGGCACCGACCTGCGCGTAACGCTGGAAGCGGCGGCCGAGCCGGTTCGCTTCCCTGTCGCGTCCGCCCGGATCGCCAGTCATTCCATCGTCTCCAGCTCGTCGATGAACCCGCGGACCATGGAAAGACCCTTGTCCCAGAAAGCCGGATCGCTCGCATCGAGACCGAAGGGCGCGAGTAGTTCCTTGTGCCGCAGCGTGCCACCGGCCGAGAGCATCTCGAAGTAGCGGCCGGCGAAACCTTCCTGCGCGTTTTCATAGACGGCGTAGAGAGAGTTCACGAGACAATCCCCGAACGCATAGGCATAGACATAGAAAGGCGCGTGGATGAAGTGAGAGATATAACACCAGTAGGTCTCGTAGCCTTCGCCGAGATGGACCGCAGGCCCGAGGCTTTCGCCCTGCACGTCGAGCCATATCCGTCCGATGTCGTCCGCAGTGAGCTCACCGTCGCGCCGCGCGGTATGGATGCGGCGCTCGAAAGTGTAGAAAGCCGTTTGCCGGACAACCGTGTTCAGCATGTCCTCGACCTTGGAAGCGAGCATCGCCTTGCGCCGCGCCTTGTCCGGCGCATTGGCGAGGAGCTTGCGGAAGGTGAGCATCTCGCCGAACACGCTCGCCGTCTCCGCAAGCGTGAGCGGCGTATCGGCCATGAGCGGCCCCTGCTTTGCCGCAAGCACCTGATGAACGCCGTGCCCGAGCTCGTGCGCAAGCGTCATCACATCCCTCGTCTTGCCCTGATAGTTCACGAGGACATAGGGATGCGCGCTCGGCACGGTCGGATGCGCAAAGGCGCCGCTCGTCTTGCCAGGATGCGCCGGCGCGTCGATCCAGCTCTCCTCGAAAAACCTGTTCGCGATTTCCGCCATTTCGGGCGCGAAGCCGCGATAGGCGTCAAGCACCGTATCGCGCGCATGGGTCCACGGGATGAGAGCATCGTCCGATTGCGGAAGAGGCGCGTTGCGGTCCCAATATTCGAGCCGCTCGAGACCGAGCCACTTCGCCTTCATCGCGTAGTATCGATGCGAAAGATCCGGATAGGCGCGCTGCACGGCACCGGCGAGTGCCGCAACGACTTCCGGCTCAACACGATTTGCGATGTGGCGCGACTGGGCAATATCCTCGAAGCCGCGCATCCGGTCTTCGATTTCCTTGTCTTTCGCAAGTGTATTGGTGACGAGCGTGAAGAGAGGCAGGTTCGCCTTGAAGGTCTTTGCGAGTGCGTGGGCCGCCACCTCGCGTTTTGCCCTGTCCTTTTCGGAGAGCCGGTGCAGCGCCGCCTCGAGCGCGAGCGGCTTTCCGCCAACATCGAAGCTGAGCCTCGCCATCGTCTCGTCGAACAGGCGGTTCCATGCCGCATGTCCTGTTACGCTCTTCTCATGGAGAAGCGTCTCGAGTTCGTCGGAGAGCTGGTAGGGCCGCATCGCACGCAGGTCGCGCAACCAGGGCCCATAATGCGCGAGGGCGGGATCCTTCAACGCTGCATCAAGCGCGGCATCTTCGACCCGGTTGATCTCCAGCGTGAAGAAGAGGAGATCGGTCGAGATCGCCGTTACGCGTTCCTGAATGTCGCCATAGAATTTGGCATGCGCGGGATTGATGTTGTCCTGCGCATAGAGGAGGCCCGCATATGAAATGAGGCGGCCGAGCCTGTCCTCGATTTCCTCGTAGGCCGCAATCGCGCGCGCGAACGCCGCACCGCCGCCCGGCGCGCCTGCAATGGCGGCAACCTGCCCTTTGTACCGTTTGTTGAAATCCGCAGCCGCGGCGGCCACGAGCGCGATGTCGGCCTTCACCTCCGGGGCACCGGGCGCGGAATAGAGGTCCGCAAGATCCCAGACCGGAAGCGCGCCGAGGCCCGTCGCCTCGTCGGCACGCAACGCAGCATCGTCCGGATGAAAACGGGGATAGGTACGCGGCATCGCTCAACTCCGTTCGGCAGGAAGGCCTCGAACCTATATTGAGCGGAGCGGCCTGTCATTCAACGTCGGGAAATGGCAACGCCGGATGAAGACGAACCGGAGGAAGCGGCGGTCCAAAAGAAAAGGGCCCCTGCCTTTCGGCAGGGGCCCCGATCTTTCGCCGTCGGTGCTTTATTAGCAGCCGCCGACAACCGCGCGGCGGTTGAGCGGCTCACGCACGCCGTCGCCGGTCTGGACCGCGAGGTCCGTTTCACCCTTCGACTGGGCGCTGCAGAGTTCCTTGCCCTGCGCGGTGAGCGCATTGGACACGGTGTCTGCACGGCGCTGGCCGAGAGCCTGGTTGTAGGCATTGCTGCCCGACGTATCGGTGTGACCGATAACCGAGAGCGGACCGGCGGACTCAGCGACGATCTGATCGATCACCGACTGCGCTTCCGGCGTCAGGTTATATTTGTCGAAACCGAAATAGATGGTCCACGGACCGGCCGCCTGCAGGGCGCAAGCAGTCAGGGCTTCGTAGAAAGCGGCCTTCTCGGCTTCAACGCGATCCGGCTGCACCGGGCCGCCTTCACCGCCGAAATAGGAGCCGTTCACGCCGAGCTTGTTGTCGCTCGCCTGTTCGACCCAGCCATCGTAGTAGCGCTGCGCCTTGGCGCAGGCACAACCGCGATCCGTGCGGCCGCCATTGTCGAGAGCCGCCATAAGCTTGGACCGTGCGTCCTGCAGTTCGGGCAGATCGCTCGGAAGAACCCCCTTCGTGGCGGGGTCGTAAGGAAGAACCGTCTCGCCAGCAGCGGCGGCACGGCCCTTCGCGACGATCGCAGCCGTGTCGACCCAGTTGCAGTCGACATAGGCTTCCGAAGTCGCCCTGTCCTGATATTCGCGAGCCAGGCACGCGTTGAAGGAATCACCCTGAATGTCTTCGTGCAGGTACGACTCCGCTGTCCACGTGCCGCAACCAGCCAGCACAAGGAAAGAACCCAACGCTATAAGCCGGGATATCATTTTCATCCCAATCTCCGTCGTTATTTCGCTCTGCCCCCCGACAATACGACGGGTGGCCAAGTTCTGCGCCATGCGTCACATGAGAGCAACACTGTTGCCGGACGGAATCGGTGTCTTTTCGGGCCATTTCCCCCCCAACCTGCTCCCGGCAAGTGTCCCAGCTTGTGCCACAAACGGCCGATTATCAGTGAGGAGATTAAGGGGGCTTTTACCAATGCGGCTCAATATGGGGCAGATCGCGAACCGGGAGGGGGTGGTTTGCGGGTGAAATGCGGCATAAATCCGAGGATCGAATGACCCAGGCCATTCTCATAGTCGACGACGATCCCGCCCAGCGCCGGATCCTCGAGGAGGTCGTCAATCGCGACGGCTACCGCGCGATCCCGGTCGATGGCGGCGAGGCGGCGCTTGCCTATCTCGAAAGCCCGGCCGGCGCGGAAATCGCCCTTGTCGTGCTCGACCTCGTCATGCCCGGCATCGGCGGCATGGAGGTCCTGAAGCGCGTCCACCCGCAAAAGCCGAACCTCCCCGTGATCGTGCTGACCGCCCATGGCGGCATCGAAACCGTGGTCAACGTGATGCGCGAGGGCGCCTCCGACTTCGTGGTGAAGCCGGTGAGCCCCGAACGCCTGCACGTCTCGATGCGCAACGCGCTGAAGGTGAACGCACTGACGGGCGAGATCACCCGCCTGCAGAAACGCCAGACCGGCCGCCTGACCTTCGCCGACATCATCGCGCCGAGCCCGTCGATGGAACCCGTGATCCGCCTCGGCAAGCGCGCCGCGCAATCGAACATCCCGATCCTCATCGAAGGCGAGAGCGGCGTCGGCAAGGAACTCATCGCCGCCGCGATCCAGGGCGAAGGCGAACGCGCCGGCAAGCCCTTCATCACGGTGAATTGCGGCGCGATCCCCGAAAACCTCGTGGAGAGCATCCTCTTCGGCCACGAAAAGGGCGCCTTCACCGGCGCCTCCGACAAGCATGCCGGCAAATTCCAGGAAGCGTCCGGCGGCACGCTCTTCCTCGACGAGATCGGCGAACTGCCGCTCGACATCCAGGTGAAGCTGCTGCGCGCGCTGCAGGAAGGCGAAGTCGACCCCGTGGGCTCGAAAAAGCCCGTAAAAGTCGATATCCGCCTGATCTCGGCAACCAACCGCGACATGCTGCAGATGGTGAAGGAGGGCCGCTTCCGCGAAGACCTCTATTACCGCCTCAACGTCTTCCCGGTCCACATTCCGCCGCTTCGTCAGCGCAAGGACGATATCCCGGAACTCGCCGCGCATTTTGTGCGCCGCCTCGCGGCCGAGGAAGGCAAGGAGGTCGTCGGCATCGCGCAGGACGCGCTCCAGATGCTCAAGGCCTATGACTGGCCGGGCAATGTGCGCCAGCTCGAAAACACGATCTTCCGCGCCATCGTGCTCTGCGACGGCGAGGCGCTGCAGGTCTCCGACTTCCCGCAGATCGCGAGCATGGTGGAAGGCTATGCCGACATCG
>PHEF01000027.1 GCA_002842875.1 Alphaproteobacteria bacterium HGW-Alphaproteobacteria-3
CTTCAGCAAGACCCATCTGCTTCATCGAAACCTCCCTGATGACAAAAACAGGGAATCATCAATCAACGCCTTCTGCCACCCTCTTTTGCAGAGGAATCCACAGGCGCCAGCGAAGACTTCTTCCGCAGGCTGAAAGTGCTCGTCGTCGAGGACAGTGCCGAAATGCAGCGTCTTCTCGTTGCGCTTCTCGAAACGATGGGCGTCACGCGCATCGTCGTGGCACGCGACGGCGGAAAAGGCCTCGCCGCCTTCGCGGCCGAATGTCCGGACATCATCGTAACCGATGGCGCCATGACGCCCATGGACGGCTACGAAATGACAAAAGCGATCCGCGCCAGCGCGAGCGGCGATGGCGCCAACCCGGATGTGCCGATCCTCATGATTTCGGGCCATGTCGGCCGCGAAGAGGTCACGCATGCGCGCGACCAGGGCGTGACCGACTATCTCGCGAAGCCGCTTTCCGCCGAAACGCTCTATAAAGCGATCGTAGCCGCAGTCTCGAAGCCGATACACGTCGTCGAGAAGCCCGGCTATCGCGGCCCCTCGCCCAAGCGCAGCCTCGACGCACGGCGAAGCTGAGACGCCCGTCAGCACACCTCGCCCAGAAACCGCTCGAACAGCGGGTTGAACCGCTCCGGCGCCTGCCAGAACGGCGAATGGCCGAGCCCGTCGAGCACATGCACCTTGCCGTCCCAGAGATTGCCGTAGTCCACCTTCTCAAGGAACGCGTTGTTCACGTAAGGCTCCGCTCCGCCCGTCACCACGGCGAGCGGCACCGCCGCCGTTTCCGCGATCTTGCGCCCGTCGAGGTCGCTGCCCTCGATCGCCGATTGCAGCATCAGCGGGCGGAAGCGGCCATCCGCGCGCAACGACGCGGTGAGCATCCAGGGCTCCATCGGCACGCCCTCGCCGAGCCCGCCCTGCACCTGTGTGCGCGCGTCCTCCTCCGTGAACGTCTCCTGGAAGGTGAGGCCCATCTTGTCGGAAGGGAGAAAGGCCTCGCCCATGTCGGCGCCGCCCGCAGGCGGTGTTCCGGTAATCCAGGCTGCGGCCGCACCCGGCCAGCGCGCCAACATTTCAAGTGCCGCATGCCCGCCGAGCGACCAGCCCATGATCGTCGCCTTTTCGACACCCAGCGCATTGAGCAGCGCCATCGCAGCATCGGCAAATCCATGGATCGAATAGGTTTTTTGGGGAACCGGCGCATTCGAACTCTCGCCGTGACCCGGCAGGTCGAAGGCGATGAAGCGATAGCGGTCTGCCATCGGCGTCCCGAACTGCCGGCCGAACATTTCCTTGCAGGAGGAATTGCCGTGGATGAAGAGCACGGCCGGGCCCTGGCCGCCGCTCTCCATATAGGCGAGCGTTCCGTGTGCCGTATCGACCTTGCCCTTCTTCATCCTCTTCCCTTTCATTCCCGCGGAATTCCGCCCTTTTTGTCTCAGCTTGCCGAGAAAAATGACGAAGGCGTCATTATTTTTTGCATCCGTTAACCCTCGGACATATATTGATATTCGAGGAACCGGGAGCCGGAGGCTAGTGCCTTTCTGCCTCCCTTCGAGGCAGGAGGAGCCATGACCAGCAAGATCACGACCAACATCACTGTCGATTCGGCCTATGAGGCGGTGGCGCCTGACGACTTCCCCGCAATGATGGAAGTGGACCGCTACGGCAAGCGCTCCACCGCTTTCGACAAGATCATCTCCGCGACCCATGACCATTTCTGGGACCCGCAGGACAAGAAGTATGTCGACTTCTCCGCGCCATTCGACATGGAAAACGAGTACCTCGTCGATCCCGACGTCTTTGCCGACCTGAAAACCGCCGTTGCCGACAAGCTCGACGAGAAACAGAAGATCAAGCTCGTCAATCTCGACACGCAGTGGTCGCTGTCCTCCATCCTTCACGGTGAAGCGGGTGCGCTCGCGCTGTCGGCCAGCCTCTGTCATATCCTGAAGGATCCGGGCGCACAGGAATACGCCGCCAACCAGACGCGCGAGGAAGCGCGCCACGTCGCGGGCTTCTCCAACTACATCAAGGCGCGCTGGGGCAAGCCCGTTCCCGTCGGTCCCGCCCTCGGCAACGTCCTCACCGAGCTTGTCAATTCGCCGCTCGTCTGGAAGAAGCTCGTCGGCATGCAGATGCTCGTCGAAGGCCTTGCAATGGGCGCCTTTGCGACCTTCTACAAATATGGCCGCGACCCTCTCATGGTGAAGCTGATGCAACTCACCATGACGGACGAGGCTTTCCACCACAAATTCGGCAAGATCTGGGCCGACCGCACCATCCCCAACCTCAACGAAGAACAGCGCAACGCGATCGAGGACTGGGCCTGGGAAGTCTTCCAGGTGCTCCTCTTCAATCTCGGCTCGCCTGAGCAGAAGAAGCACATCTATGCCGCTGTCGGCCTCGACTGGGAATGGGTGCAGGGCGCCTTCATGGAAGCCATGACCGACGCCAACATCCGCGAGGAGATGCAGGAATCGACCAACATCTTCCGTGTCCTGATCAAGACTCTCCTGAAGGCAGGCATCATCACCGACCGCACCGCCATGAACTACGCTGCCTTCATCGACATGAAGGAACTCTACGGCGAAGGCGACCGCATGATCGGCGACGACATCGCCGAAGAAGGCATCAAGCTGCTCCGCCAGATCAACGGTCAGGGCGGCGGCGCCTACTCCCTCGACCGCATGTCGGCCGCCGAGTAACGGCACTTCTCATCGAACGAAACGAGGGCGGCAACTCCGGTTGCCGCCCTTTTTCATTCGGTCTCGCCGCCCTTGCGCTCCGGCCGCGCCCCCAATCCAGAACGGCAGAAATCAACCATTTTCGCAGCCTGAGCGATCACACACTCTTGTACCTGACGCAGCGTCGCGCGTGCTATTCTGATCCCGGTCGGCGAATTCGCTTCCGAGGTCTCCTGCATGCCTGGGCTAGGCGGCGCGATGGGTCGTATGAGGGGTTACCGGATGCCGGCGGCGGGACTGCTCCTGCTGGCGGGCCTTTCCTGTTCGCCAACCCCTTCAAGTGCCAATATTTTCGGACAGGACGACCGGCGCGACATCGCCATTGAAGACGCACTTTCCGGCGTCGGCACCATCGTCTGCGAGGGCACGACGCGGCGCCCGACCGCCGCCCTTGTCACGCTGAAGGGCGTTTCCTCCCGCGCGGACATCATCGCAACCGTCGCCCACGCCTTTATCGGCTCCAATGACCGGCGGCTCAGCGCCTGCGAATTCTGGCCGGGCGCAGACCCCGCCCTCGCCGCCCGCATCGTTTATCTGGAGACGGGCACGCTCTCACCGGAAGGCAACTGGCATAACGACTGGGCCGTCGCGAGACTGGACCGGCGGCTGCCGGAAAGCCTGTCCCGGCTCCGGCCTCGCATGCTGGACGAAAAACAGGCGGAGATGAAACGTGCCCGCCGCGCACAATTCCTGCTTGCCGGTCACAATGGCGAACGCGGGCCCCTGCAGATCTCCGAGCGCTGCGGCCCCGTCGCGAAAGCGTACTCCGACCTCAATGGTTTCGATCACCGCGTCTTCAATCACGATTGCGACATGATGCCGGGCTGGTCCGGCGGCCCCCTTATCCTCAGGGAAGACGGCATCGACTACCTGATCGCCGTCAATTCGACGGAGGTGAATGCCATCACCCACATTTCCGGCCGCCCCTACAATGGCCGCATGAACCCGAACACCGCCGTTCGCGTCGATGGCCGCTTCCATCGGACACTGGAAAGATTGTTGAAATCGGACGCCCCCGGCGGCACGGCCTTTCGCTGCCTTGTCGCGAGCATGGGCGACGCCCCCGCCCTTCCTTGCTGATGGAACGTAGCGTCGGCTTGGGTCTGGCAGGATGCGGATGACCGCTCCGCAATTCGCTGTATATTGTCCGGCAAAAGAATGGGCCCCGCTGGGGCTGAACAAAACCGGTTTCTGGGAGGACACCAATGCCTTGGAATTTCGGGGATATCCTCGACGCGATCTCACCCGTTCTGCCGCAGGACGCACCCGCGCTCGTGCATGGCGAGCGCCGTATCACCTGGGGCGAGACGACGAAACGGTCGAACAATCTTGCCCGCGCGCTGATCGAACGCGGTGCGAAGCCCGGCGACAAGGTCGCCTTCTACATGCGCAACCGGCCGGAATATACCGAGCTGCTGGCCGCCTGCTACAAGGCGCGGCTGACGCATGTGAACGTCAACTATCGCTACAAGCCGGATGAGGTCTTCTACATCTTCGACAATTCGGACGCGCAAACCGTCGTCTATGGCAGCGAGTTCCGCGAAACGATCGATGAAATCCGGCCGCGTCTCTCGAAGGTGCAGACCTTCGTCGAAGTAAACGATGGCGGCGACATCGCTTCCTTCGCCGAACGCTATGAAGACCTCGCCACTACCGGCAGCGGCGAAATGCTCGACATCAAGCGTTCGCCCGACGACATGCTCTTCATCTATACGGGCGGCACGACAGGGATGCCCAAAGGCGTGATGTGGACGCATAACGACCTGCGCGAGGTGCAGCTCTCGGCACTGCGCCGCCTCGGCCCCGTTCCCGAAACGCTCGACGCGCTCATTGCCTCGATCAAGGAAGCCGGCCCCGCCGGCCCCATGATCCCGGCCTGCCCGCTGATGCACGGCACCGGTCTCCTCACCGCGAACGGCAACTTGCTTTCGGGCGGCTGCGTGGTGACGCTCGACAGTGTGTCGCTCGATCCGCATGAACTCTGGACCGCCGTCGACCGCAACAAGGTGCAGCAGGTCGCCATCGTGGGCGACGCCTTCGCGAAACCCTTGCTGCGTGCGCTGGAAGAGGCGCCGGGCAAATACGACCTTTCCTCCATCGTGACGATCATCTCGTCGGGCGTCATGTGGTCCACGGAAGTGAAGCGCGGCCTTCTGCAGCACATGCCGAATGCCATCATGACCGACAGTTTCGGTGCCTCGGAAGCGGTCGGTCTCGGCTCTTCGTTGATGACGAAGGACGGCGAGATCGCCACGGCGAAATTCCAGATCGGCGAACGCTGCAAGGTCTTCGACGAATACGACGAGCCCGTTGTGCCGGGCTCCGGCAAGCCGGGCTTCATCGCTCTCGGCGCGCCAATCCCGGTTGGCTACTACAAGGATCCCGAAAAGAGTGCCAAGACCTTCAAGACTGTGCGGGGCGAACGCTACTCGATCCCCGGCGACTGGTGTCTTGTCGAGCCGGACGGCACGCTGACGCTGCTCGGCCGTGGATCGGTCTGCATCAATACGGCAGGCGAGAAGGTCTACCCTGAAGAAGTCGAGGAAGTGCTGAAGACGCATCCCGCCATCGAGGATGCGCTCGTCATCGGCCTTCCCGACGAGAAGTGGGGGCAGGCCGTCACCGGCGTCGTAAAGCTCAGCAACGGGGCGAGCTTCGACGAGGAAGCGCTGCGCGCCCATGTCCGCGACAAGCTTGCCGGCTACAAGACGCCGAAGCGCATTGTCGTCGGCACCGTCCCCTTCCGCGCACCGAACGGCAAAGCCGACTACAAGGGCGTGACCGAGTTCGCAAAGCAGATACTGGGCGCGGCCTGATTTTCACCTCCCGCTACGGGACGACGAAGGGCCGGTCTTCGCGACCGGCCCTTTCTTTTTGTCCAGGCGGCACGCATCGCCGATGCCGGTTGCCACGGCGGGGGCGGCTGATATTCTGTCAGCCAAGGAAACCCATTGAACGAATGAGAAAACAGATGGAAGCGCTCGACAAATTCCGTCAGGAAATCAAGGCATGGCTGGAGGAGAATTGCCCCCCATCCATGCGGACGCCGATGCCGGAAGAAGAAACGGTCTGGGGCGGACGGAATGCCAGGTTTACCAACCCGGACGCGAAGCTCTGGCTTGACCGCATGGCCGCGCGCGGCTGGACCGCGCCAACCTGGCCGAAGGAATATGGCGGCGGCGGCCTGACCAGGGACGAGAACCTCGTCCTCCAGCAAGAACTGCGACGCATCAAGGCGCGGCCTCCGCTTTCGAGCTTCGGCCTCTGGATGCTCGGACCGGCGCTTCTTGAATTCGCCAACGAGGAACAGAAGAAGGAGCACCTGCCGAAGATCGTCCGCGGCGAAATCCGCTGGTGCCAGGGCTATTCCGAGCCGGGCGCAGGGTCCGACCTCGCCGGTCTTCAGACGAAATGCGAAGACAAGGGCGACCATTATCTCGTCAACGGCCAGAAAATCTGGACGTCTTATGCCGACAAGGCCGACTGGATATTCTGCCTCGTGCGCACGGACCCGACGACGAAGCATGACGGCATAAGCTTCCTGCTCTTCGACATGATGTCGCCCGGCGTCGAGGCGCGGCCCATCACGATGATTTCAGGTGCCTCGCCCTTCTGCGAAACCTTCTTCACCGATGTGAAGGTGCCGAAGAAAAATCTTGTCGGCGAACTCAACAAGGGCTGGACCATCGCAAAGCGCCTGCTGCAACACGAGCGCGAGATGATCTCGGGCATGGGCCTGGGTGGTGTCGGCGCAGGCGGCGGCATCGGAAGTCTCGAGCAGGTGGCGAAGGACTATTTTGGCGAAACCGGCGGACGGATCGCCGGCCCTTCGCTCCGCGACCACATCACGCGCCAGAAAATGGACAGCAAGGCCTTTGCGCTCACGATGCAACGCTCGGCCGAGGAAGCGAAAGCCGGCCAGGGCCCCGGCGCGGCAAGTTCGATCTTCAAATATTACGGCACGGAGCTGAACAAGCGCCGTTACGAACTTCTGCTCGAATTGATGGGCACCAGGGCACTTGGATGGGAAGGCGACGGTTTCGATGACGGCGAAATCAACGTGACCCGTTCATGGCTGCGTTCCAAGGGCAATTCGATCGAAGGCGGCACGAGCGAGGTTCAGCTCAACGTCGTCTCGAAACGCGTCCTCGGCCTGCCCGACTAGACCGCAGCAGATTGAAACAGGCCCCGCGCGAAATGAGTTGCGGGACAAAAGCATCTTGAAACAACAAGAATTCCGGGACGAAATGGCACTTGTACTCACCGAGGAACAGCAACTTCTCCGCGACACGGCAACGCAATTTTTCCAGGAACGTCTGCCGATCGCCAACCTGCGCAAACTGCGCGACACGAAGGACGCATCCGGTTTCGACCGGGGAGCCTGGAAGGAAATGTCCGATCTCGGCTTTGCCGGGATCATGATCTCCGAGAAATACGGCGGTACGGATTTCGGTCCGGTCGGCCTCGGCCTCGTCCTCGAACAGGCGGGGCGGACGCTTGCCGCGAGCCCGCTCATCTCGACAGTGCTTCTCTGTGGGTCGGCAGTACAGCTTGCGGGCAACGCCACGCAACGCCAGGACATTCTCTCGGCGATTGCCGCCGGCGACCGGATTATGGCGCTGGCGATCGAAGAAGGCCCGCACCACAACCCGGCCCGCATCGCGACGAAGGCGACACCGGACGGAAACTCCTATCGCATCTCGGGCTCGAAGACATTCGTGCTCGACGGTCATGTTGCCGACCAGCTCATCGTCGTCGCGCGAACGGCGGGCGAAGAATCCGACCGCTCCGGCATCACCCTCTTTCTCGTCGATCCAAAATCGGAAGGCGTGAAGATCACACGCACTCTGATGGTGGACAGCCGCAACGCCGCCAACATCGAATTCAGCAACGTTGCCGTACCGAGTTCCGCCGTTCTCGGATCGGTCGACGGTGGCAATGACGTGCTGGAACAGGTGCTCGATATTGCGCGCATCGGGCTCTCGGCCGAGATGCTCGGCCTCGTGCAGCAGACGTTCGATACCACCCTCGCCTATCTCAAGGAACGCAAGCAGTTCGGCAAGGTGATCGGCTCGTTCCAGGCGTTGCAGCACCGCATGGCGGCGCTCTTTGCGGAAATCGAACTTTGCCGCTCGGTGGTGCTCGACGCCTTGTCCGCCATCGAGGACCGGCGCAACGACGTCCCCCAGATCGCGAGCATCGCCAAGGCGCGCCTCTCCGAGATATCGACGCTGATGACGAATGAGGGGTTGCAGATGCATGGCGGCATGGGCATGACGGACCAGTTCGATGTCGGTCTCTACATGAAACGCGCCCGCGTCGCCGCCGCAAGCTTCGGCGACGCCAATTTTCACCGCGAGCGCTACGCAACGCTCGAAGGTTACTGAACCTGGATTGGCCGGGGCTCTGCTCCGGCCGTTCCGGCAAAGGCATCACCCCGGGAAGTACGAATGCAGCGTTGGTGGAAACGGTTTTCGATCTCTTTTGCGGCATTGGGCATGATTGCCTTGTCCGCCCAACCTTCTGTGGCGCATCCGCATGTCTTTATCGACATGAAGACGGAGTTTCGCCTTGACGGCAAGGGACGCCTCGAAGCGCTCCGTATCACCTGGATATTCGACGAATTCTACTCCGCATACGCCGTCGACGGTGCGCCGAAAGAAAATGGCGCCTACGACGAAAAATATCTGGCGTCTCTGGCCGAAGAGAATTTGAAGAACCTGGCGGAGTGGAACTATTTTGCGGAAGTAACGGCCGGAGGCGCGCCTGTCGAAACCGGCGAAGCGCTCGACGGCCTGTCCACCTGGAACGAGGAAACGGGGCGTCTCTCGCTTACCTTCACCCTGCCTCTGGGTGTGCCGCAAGCGGCCACGGCCGGTGCCCCCGTCAACGTCCGGATTTTCGATCCGAGCTACTACATCACCATCGACTATGTTTCCGACGATCCCGTTTCGCTGGCGGGCGGGCCGCATCGAGGCTGCTCGGTCGCGATCGACGTGCCCCAAGTCGAGCAGGTCTGGACGTCCCTCCCGGAAAGCGCCTTCACCAACCCGGACAGCCGGCTCGGCGCCAACTTCGCATCGACGGCGACGCTTGGCTGCACGCCGGAAAAATCGTGACGGAAAATCCATGAAGCGCAAAGCGCCAGCGGCACTTCTGTTGACCTTGACGATTTGCGCGTTTGGGTCGGTCGCGTGGGCACAGAACACTCTTCCAATGCCTGGAGGAGGCGCATCCGCCGAGGCGCCCGGTCTGTTCTCGGGCATCATGCGCTACATCATGGCGATGCAGCAGGAATACTACCGGTCGATGGCCGGTGCGTTGCGCGCCGTGGACCTGCAGGGATCGGCAGCCGCCGCATGGACGCTTGCATCGCTCTCCTTCCTCTACGGCATTTTCCATGCCGCGGGCCCGGGACACGGGAAGATCGTGGTGGCCTCGTATATTCTTGCCGATGAAAGGGAAGTCCGCCGCGGCATCATGGTCGCCTTTCTTTCGGCGTTTGCGCAGGCAATCACCGCAATAACGGCGGTTGGCCTGCTTTCGCTGGCGCTGGGCCTTACGCATCGCACGACCGCGAGTGCTATTCCTCATATCGAGCGCGCGAGCTTCGTACTGATCGCCGCTCTTGGCGCATGGCTCATCTGGCGTGCCGTGCGCGGCGGGCATGAACATGAACACTCGCACGAACATGACCATGACCATGCGCATATGCCCACACCGGCCGAGTTGAGGAAGGCGAAGGGCTTCCGGGAGATGGCTGCGATGGTTCTTTCCGTAGGGCTCCGGCCCTGCAGCGGCGCGGTGCTCGTGCTCCTCTTTGCGGTGACGCAGGGCGCCTTTCTGATCGGCGCGGCTTCGGCGCTCGTCATGTCGCTCGGCACGGCAATCACCGTGTCGGTGCTGGCCATCCTGACCGTTTTCTCGAAGAATGCGGCGCTTCGGCTGGCCCGGCGAATGGACAGCCCCTGGGCGGCACGTATCGAGCCGATCCTGATGGCCGGCGGTGGTGCGATCATCCTCGTCTTTGGTGTGTTGCTTTTCGCAAGCACTTTTGCCGGGCCTTCATCGCCTCTGCTCTGAGGCTTGCCCCGGACCCTATCGACAAGGTCCCGCGCCCGCCCCATACTGCCCCGCAACCGCCGGCGAACCGGCACCCCTCATCGAATAACGAGCATAGTGAGACGATGGCCGACGAGACCACTACCGATCTGCCCGAACGCATTACCGTTCTTGCCCGCGACTTCACCCCCGCCGCGATGGAGTTTCATCGCCGGAACATGAGTGAAAAGGGCTACCGGATGGAGGGACAGATCGTGCAGCGCAAGTTCCAGATGATCGAGGGAATGGGCGCACCGAAGGATCTGTTCGAAGGCGAACTCTTCTACGCGGTGACCTTCGTCCGCAAGAACATCGAAAAATAGAACGCACTGTTGTCGGGGCATAGCCATGACAGCCAGCCACGAACGATTTTCCGACGGTCCCGTCATCGACAACAACCCCGGTGCGACACGCTGGGTGCTGCTTCGCGATGTCGCCGTCTTCCAGGTGAAGCTGGTGCTCGACGGATTGAAGGACATCCTGTTGAGCCCCGTCTCGCTCGGCGCGGCCGCACTCTCCCTCTTCAACAAGGAAGGGGAAACGGGACGTCAGTTCTACGAGGTACTCCACACCGCCCGCCGCCTTGAAGACTGGCTCAACAAATACGGGGATGCAGACCGCATTCCTGCCCCAGGTTTTGCCGTGAAGCAGGACGGTGAGAGCATCGATGCCACGATCGCCCGCCTCGAGGAACTCGTAAAGCGTCAGTACGAACGCGGTGGCGTGACTGCCAGCGCCAAGGACGCAATCGACCGCGCGCTCGACGCTGTGCACGACAAGCTGCGAGGGCAGCGCTGAGCCCCGCAGTCGGGCGGCTGCCCGCCGAATGTCTCGTGAAATCAATTGACTTGCGCAGATCCATCGTGTTGTCTTGACTCGCAATCTATCTTTTGGCCTGCCTTGGCTGCGTTGCCCTCAGGGCCTTTCAAGACTCCAAAAAACCAGGTTGTACAACGCCGCGCGACTGGCGCGCGGTCAATCTCGCATGCAAATGCGACAGGAGACTTAGAAATGGCTACAGGCGTCGTGAAGTGGTTCAACACGCAAAAGGGTTACGGCTTTATTCAGCCGTCGGACGGTGGACGCGATGTGTTCGTACACATCAGCGCGGTTGAACGCGCGGGCATGAGCACGCTCAACGAGGGTCAGAAGATCAGCTACGAACTTGTGACCGAAAAGGGAAAGACCTCGGCAGCGAACCTGGTCGCCGAGTAACCCACTCGTTTTAATCGGAAATTCGAATGGCCGGGCTCTCAAGCCCGGCCATTTTCGTTTCTGCATGTGCCGAAAACTGGCAGTAGCGTTCACTTCTGCCGCCAAACCGGTCTGTAAGGTTGATGCATGAAACCCCACATGTTTGCATGCGTTGGTATCGTGACGAAAAACCTCTAGAGGCAACCCATGCCGGAAACCCTCCCTCGCGAGAGTGGCAATGCATTTGAAGATCGGCCTTCTTGCGAATGGAAAGAGAACCGCGAGGGGCTGAAGGAACGCTTCCTTCAGGTCCGCAGCGCGACGGAAATGCTGGCCGCACCGCTCAGCGCCGAGGACCAGACCGTCCAGTCGATGCCCGATGTCAGCCCCACAAAATGGCATCGCGCTCACACAAGCTGGTTCTTTGAAGCTTTCCTCCTGCAACCGCGCGCGCCGGACTATGCCGTCTTCGACGAGGCATACAACTATCTCTTCAACTCCTACTACAACGCCGTGGGCGATCGTCATCCGCGTCCCCAGCGCGGGATGATCACGCGGCCGAGCGTCGCCGAAGTGACGGCTTACCGTGCCCATGTCGACGAAGCGATGGCGCGCTTCATCGATGAGTGTCCGGCCGATGCGCTGCCCCTCGTGGGGTTGGGGCTTCATCACGAGCAGCAACATCAGGAACTGCTGCTGACCGACATCAAGCACGCCTTCTCGCTGAACCCGACCTGGCCCGCCTACCGGACGCCCGGGCAGAACCCCGCCGCCAACGACTCCGCACCCAAGCTCCGCTGGCTGGAGATTCCGGCAGGCCTCTACACCATCGGCCATGCGGGCGAAGGCTTTGCCTTCGACAATGAAGGGCCGGAGCACAGCGTCTTCCTGCATGACGCGAAAATCGCGAACAGACCCGTCAGCGCCGGCGAGTACCTCGATTTCGTTGCCGATGGCGGCTACAGCCGACCGGAATTCTGGCTCTCCGACGGCTGGGACACAGTCCGGCGAAGCGGTTGGGAAGCGCCCGGCTACTGGCAGCGCGACGGGGCCGTCTGGATGGTCTACACGCTGCACGGCCGACGCCCCCTGCGCGAGGACGAGCCCGTTGCGCATGTCAGTTTCTACGAGGCGGCCGCCTATGCCGCCTGGGCGGAAAAGCGCCTGCCGAGCGAGGCGGAATGGGAAGTCTCAGCACGCACCCATGCCGGCATGAATGGGCATGAACCGGCACTCAACCCTCACCCTCGGCATCTGGAGCCGGGCTTTTCGCAAGATGTCTGGGAATGGACGGGAAGCGGCTACCTGCCCTACCCGGGCTTTCGCGCGGCGAAGGGCGCGGTGGGTGAATACAACGGCAAATTCATGGTGAACCAGATGGTGCTCAGGGGCCGCTCCTGCGCGACACCGCCGGGGCATGAACGGCTGACATACAGAAACTTTTTCGGACCCGCGGCCAGATGGCAATTCAGCGGTTTCCGGCTAGCGGAGGACATATGAGCAAGGGCAGAGAAAGTCGCCTGGAGGCACTTCAGGATCTGGAGCCCTCGGTCGAAGAGTTCCGGACGGAGGTGGTCCAGGGGCTATCGAACTCGCAAAAGACGCTGCCCTGCAAGTTCCTCTACGACAGGCGCGGCTCGGAGATATTCGACCGGATATGCGATCTGCCGGAATATTATCCGACACGGACGGAGCTCCATATCTTGCAGCGGCATGCCGGCGACATCGCCGCGAGCCTTGGACCGGAAGTCCGGCTTGTCGAGTTCGGTTCGGGCGCGGGAACGAAGATCCGCCTGCTTCTCACGGCGCTGGATCGCCCCGCCGCCTACCTTCCCGTCGATATTTCCCGGGAACATCTCATCGCAGCCAACGCCGATCTCGCCAGGAGTTTTCACGACCTGAGCATCGCCCCGGTTTGCGCCGATTATACCGAGCCCTTCGCGCTGCCGGAGCTCGCGGGCATCCGTTACCGGACGACGGCCGGCTTTTTCCCCGGATCGACCATCGGTAATTTCACGCGCGCGGAAGCCATCGGTTTCCTGTCGTCCGCGCGATGCCTGCTCGGGGCCGGCGCGGTGATGATCGTCGGCGTCGATCTCGTAAAGGATATCGATGTATTGCAGGCTGCCTACGACGATGAGGCCGGCGTCACAGCGGAATTCAATCTCAATCTTCTCCGGCGCATCAACCGTGAACTCGCCGGCACCTTCGATCTCTCCCACTTCCGGCACGAGGCGCGCTGGAACGCGGAGCTTGAGCGGATCGAGATGCATCTGGTGAGCCTGCGCGACCAGGAGGTGACCGTCGGCACCCGCCGTTTCCGCTTTCGCGATGGCGAAACAATACATACGGAAAACTCGCACAAGTACCGGCTGGATGGTTTCCGCGAACTTGCCCGGCAAGCAGGTTACGAACCCATAGAGGTCTGGACAGACGAGAAGAAATTCTTCAGCGTGCATGCATTGCGTGCCCGCCAGGAGATACAAGCTTCATGATCACGGTCCACCACCTGAACAATTCCCGTTCCCAGCGCATTCTTTGGCTGCTTGAAGAACTGGGCGTCGACTACGAAATCGTGTCCTACCAGCGCGACACGACGACGAGCCTCGCCCCCGAAAGCCTGAAGGAAGTTCATCCGCTCGGCAAATCGCCCGTCGTAACGGATGGTGACCGGACCGTGGCGGAGTCCGGCGCGATCGTCGAATATCTGATCCGGAAATATGGCCGCGACCGGTTGATGCCGAACGAGGACACCCCGGAATTCATTTCCTATCTCCACTGGATGCACTATGCCGAGGGCTCGGCAATGCTGCCGGTGATGCTGTCGCTCTACCTGGTGCGGCTCGGCGAAGCTGGAAAGCCGCTCCACCCGCGCATCGAAAGCGAAGTCGCGAACCACTTCGGCTATATGAACGATGCGCTGGGACAACGCGACTTCTTCGTGGGCAATGCATTGAGCGGCGCCGATTTCCAGCTCACCTTCGCTCTGGAAGCAGCAAAGTCCCTGGGCCTTCTGAGCGGCTTCGAAAATCTTGTGCGATACCTCGGCAAGATGCACGAGCGGCCCGCCTACAGGCGTGGGATCGAACGCGGCGGACAATACGATCTCGGCCAATAACCGCTAGCGTGCGGCGTAAGCCAGACCGAAATAGATCGCGAACACCATTGCAACCGCGACCGCAATGGCGGCGATCGCGATCGTCATGCCGAGCCCAACGATCGCCCCGTCATGTTCGACAAGGCCGAGCCCGATGACGAAGCAGGAGATCGCGGGAAGCCACCCGGTCAGCGGAATCGGAAGGCAGAGCACCACGCCCGTAACGAGGAGCAGAACGCCTAGCGGGCGTTCTGCCTTGCCCTGAAAGACACGCAGATAACGAATCCTGGTAAGTCGCGCCAGCGGGCGCGCGATCGGCAGCGCACTCAGGGCGCCTGCACGCCATCTTTCACGCGCAATGAACCGATTGGTGACGAAGCCGGGAAGCCACAACGTCTTGCGTCCGATGGCCATCTGAGTCGCAATGAAAAGAATAGGAAGACCGAGCACCATGTTCGTACCGGGCGGCAGCGGCAGCATGTTCATGAAACCGACAAGCATGAGCCCCCAGCCAAAGCTGCGATCGCCCAGCGATTCCAGAACATCGCCGAAAGTGCTTCCATTCGGCTTCTTGCGAGTGCCGACCTGTGCGAGACCTCTAAGAGCGCCGCTCCGTCTTTTCTTCATCTGACTGCCATCGGCCAACTGGGATGTGGCTTCTAGCACTTTTTCCCCGGCGCCGTCACTGTGGCATGCGCGCCCGGCGCGGACGACAAGGCAGCGCCACGGGAACGCCGTTCCTGTGTGAAATCTGTCGCGAATACCGGCGGTTCAGGGGCGCCCGGCCACGCCTCTGAGCGCATGAGCAAATCCCCGCAACGACCTGAACACCGTCATGAGGCCATAGATCGCGAAGCCGGCTGCGGCCATGAGCATATAGGCCTGAAGAGCGGCATCGCTACCAAGCGCCGCCCAGAGCGGCTCGACATGGAAACGTACACCGTCATACGCCTCCCCCAGATACCTGAGGCTGCTATTATCGTTCATTCCCTCCGCTCCTCCCCAAGAGCATTGATGTCGCCATAATACGACCTGACGCCCCCGACCGAAAGCGGAAATCGGCAATGACGGAAAGCGACCGGCCCCACCTCCCCTCGCGCGATTGGACCCTCTACATCCTCGAATGCGCGGGCGGACGGCTCTACACGGGTATTACCCTCGATCTCGAAGCGCGCTACAAGGCGCATGCATCCGGCAAGGGAGCACGTTTCACCAGAAGCTATCCGCCGGAACGAATCGTCTTTACACGCCGTTTCGCCAACAGGTCAGAAGCCCTGAAGGCGGAGCACGCGATCAAGAAAATGCCGGCCGCCGGGAAGCGAGGCATGATCCGTCGCGAAGACGTCACAAAGCAGCCGGATTGAAAACATGGCAGATCGGGAAAGATTGACGCAGCGGATAGATGAACTCGAAATCCGGCTTGCGCACCAAGACAAATCCGTTGAGGACCTGAACGATGCCCTCGCCGCGCAATGGCGAACCATCGACGAGCTGGTGCGCAAGCTTTCCGCTCTCGAGAGTCGCCTGCACTCGGTCGAACGGAATGCGGATGCACCGCCTTCCGACGAACCGCCGCCGCCGCATTATTGAGGCAGCGTTTCATGGGCGACACTCTCGCAAGCCGCTTCCATTACGATCCACCGCTCACCCCCTGGCTCACGGTCCTGCATGCGGATGAGGACATTCTCGTGCTTGCCAAGCAGAGCGGCCTGCTGAGCGTTGCGGGAAAACCGGCCGAACATGGAGATTGTCTCGAGAGCCGGGCAAAAGCGGAGCATGCCAACGCTCGCATTGTCCACCGGCTGGACCGGGAAACGTCCGGCGTCGTCGTAATGGCGATGAACCCCAAGGCACATCGCCATCTCGGTCTGCAGTTCGAACGCCGCAAGATCCGCAAGAAATATGTTGCACGTGTTTGGGGCCACGTGAAGGACGACAAGGGCACCGTCGACCTGCCGCTTTCCTGCGACTGGCCGAACCGGCCCATGCAGATGATCGACCTGGCGAACGGCCGGGCGGCGCGAACGGACTGGGAGATTCTTGCGCGAGAGGAAAATGCGACGCGCCTGGTTCTGTCACCGCTGACGGGGCGTTCTCACCAGCTCCGCGTACACATGCTGAGCCTCGGCCATCCAATTCTCGGAGACGGTTTCTACGCGCCCGGACCGGCCTTCGCCGCCGCCGATCGTCTTCAGCTTCACGCCGAAAGCCTCACGCTCCACCATCCGTCCGATGGCGTGCTCCGAACCTTCGCCGATCCCTGCCCATTCTAGCTGGAAACGGAGGTGCGAATGGTGACCGAGGTGGAACTGTTCGAGTTCGAATTGTAATTCGAGTTCGAATTCGAGTTGTAGTTCGAATTCGAGTTGTAGTTGGTGTTGCTGTTGTAGTTCCAGTTTTCATTGAAATTGTAGTTGCCGCCGTCGTCGCAGGCATATGCGGGCGTGGCACCGGCATAAGCATAGAGAACCGCCGCAACCGCAAGGGCCGCTACGCCGGTGAGCGCAACACGATGCCGAGCGAGATTTGTGCCGATTTGCTTCATCATTCACTCCAGTTGATCCGTTTTGACGCGGAACGACCCTCGCAAAACATCTTTCGAAGGCCTCTGGAGAGACAGGAGCAGGAAGCGTGCCCGAATGCCGTGTTCGCAACGGTGGTAGCGGAGGAGGGACTCGAACCCCCGACACGCGGATTATGATTCCGCTGCTCTAACCAACTGAGCTACTCCGCCCCTGAAACCGCAGAATTGAGCGGTGCCGGGCCACAGGGCCCGCGAGAGACCCGGATATAATGGCCGTCGCAAAGGCCTGTCAAGCAAGAGGATGCCGGGAATCGCTCGAGAGCCGCCATCGGACCCGATGCACGGAAAATCCGGGCCCTCAGGCCGCCGGAAAGCTTTCCGCGGGCACGCCGGAAACGGCAGCCTCGTCCCCCTTCCGGAAGCGCAGCATGGTGAAGAGGCCGAACGGCTTCAGCTTGACCGTCTCGACGAGATCGAGCGTCGTGATGTCTGTAATGGTCTCGGCCCGGAAATCGGGATGCCAGCCAAGCGCTCGCGCTGCGGGCGCCATGAAGCTTTCGACCCATCCGCGCAGCCCGTGATCCTGCGCGAAATGATTCACGATGAGCACTTCCCCGCCTGGCGCGCAAACGCGCTCGAGTTCATTGAGAACCTTCACCGGATCCGGCACCACGGTCATCACATACATGGCAACGACCGTGTCGAAGGAGGCGTCTTCGAAACGAAGCTCAGACGCGTCCATTTCGAAAATACCCGCGATGTTCGTCAGTTTCCGCTCGCGTACGCGCTGGCGCGCAATGCGGAGCATGTCCGGCGATAGATCGATACCCGTGACAGTGAGATGTGGCGCGTAGCGCGGCAAGGCGACACCCGTCCCGACGCCGACTTCAAGCAGCGACCCCTGACGCTTGTTGATGATCTCGATGGCGCGCTTGCGCCCCGCATCGGCCACGGGACCGAACGAGAAGTCATAAACAGGAGCCCAACGCGCATAAGCCTTGATGACCGACTGTTCGTCTATTCGGGCTATCCCGTTCAAAACCGCTCACCCCGCAAATTGTACCGCGCCAATGTGCGGCTTTCGCTGCCGCACGGCAACACTATATCGGGCGCGATTGAGGCTAAATTGCGATTCACTCCGCCGCGCCCGCTCGTTCGGCCAGCCGGGCATCCGCACAATGCCAACGGCTTTCGGCACGGGCGATCCAGCCGCCGCCCAGCACCCGCTCGCCCGTCTCCGCTTCGTAGAAGACGCAGGCCTGACCTGGCGCCACACCGTCCTCGCCATCGAGGAGATCGACTTCCGCGCCGCCGCGGACAGGCCGGAGACGCGCTGCGACCGGCGGCCTCGTGGAACGCACCTTGGCGAGAACCGGAAGCCCTTCTTCCGGGAGTTCCCCGATCGGAACGTCCCCCAGCCAGTTGATGTCCCGCAGGGTCAGCCGGTGCGTCTCAAGCGCTTCCCTGGGGCCGACGACGACCTGCTGCCGCGCCGGATCCAGTTTCACAACGAAGAGAGGCTCGCTGTCGGGATCGCTCGCGCCGATGCCGAGCCCGCGGCGCTGCCCGATGGTGAAGTTGATGATGCCGTCATGGCGACCCAGCACGCGCCCGTCGAGGTGAACGATTTCACCGGGCCCGGCAGCCCCCGGACGAAGCTTCTGAACGATGGTCGTATAACGTCCGCTCGGCACGAAGCAGATGTCCTGACTGTCCGGCTTTCCGGCAACCCCGAGCCCCATCTGCGCGGCGAGCGCCCTCGCCTCCGGCTTGGTCAGATCGCCGAGAGGAAAACGCAGGAAATCGAGCTGCTCTCGCGTCGTCGTGAAGAGAAAATAGCTCTGATCGCGATCGAGATCGCGTGGTCGATGCATCTCGCGGCCTCTGGGGCCCTGCCGGCTGGCAATGTAGTGCCCCGTTGCCAGCGCTGCGGCGCCAAGTTCGCGCGCCGTTTCGAGAAGATCGCGAAACTTCACGCGCTCATTGCATCGGACACACGGGATGGGCGTCTCGCCGGCGGCGTAGGAGTCTGCGAAATCGTCCATCACGGCACGGCGGAAACGATCCTCATAATCGAGCACGTAGTGCGGAATACCGATCTGCTCCGCAACGCGCCGCGCATCGTGAATGTCCTGCCCCGCGCAGCAGGCGCCCTTTTTGCGGACGGCGACCCCGTGGTCGTAAAGCTGCATCGTGATGCCGACCACGTCGTAACCCTGCGCCTTGAGGAGCGCAGCCGTGACCGAGCTGTCGACGCCGCCCGACATGGCAACGACGATCCGCGTCTCTTCGGGACGGCCCGGGAGATCGAGGCTGTTAAGGCCGGTCCTGTTGTCGAAGGCATCGCGCATGGTTGCAAGGCCGGGCTGCCCCGGAACTCCGTCTGAAATTTTCGCGAAACCCCTCTCGAAGGGGTTTCGCCAGTGTTCTGCATCATATGGGCCCCGCCATTCGCGGCAAGGCTCCCGGATGCGGCGCCGGTTGCCCGGCAAAATCTGCCGAACCGGCAGGGAATATCGAGTGGCAACCCCTCGACGTCAAGATCAAGCCTATGAAATTACTGATCTTTTCTCCGAGCGACGCATGGCCCGGCGCTTGCTTCCAAGGGCTTGAGCCATTTTCTTCGACCGGGTGACCTTATGGAATTTTCTTCGCCGGCCACGCAGCGCAGTTCCTCCGCATCGGAATCGCTTCTCATTCAACCGGGCTCTGTCCGGAGCCCCGCCGCCGACGCAGCAACCGACTTCGCGCGTCACCTGGCAGAAAGCAGCAAACAGCGTAGCGATCGCCGCGACGACCGCCCGATCGAACGGCACGAGCGTTCCGCCGCGTCCGGCCACAGGGATGCCCCTGCCGTCCGCGAGACCTCGCGTGAAGACCGCGACAGGGAGAGCAGGAAGGCCAGCACCGGGGAAAGCTCGCCCGCCACGCCCGCGCGCGTGCCGGCTCCCGAACCGCAGATCGACTCTTCCGGCGAAACAGTCGCGGAAGACACGACAGTCGCCGCCGGGGAAACCGCAAAGGCCGACGGAAACGGACAGGTCCCGGCGGAAGACGATACGGACACGACGGTCGATGACGAAGCCGAGGACATTGTAGCCGCTGCCGCCATTCCCACGACGGAAACGGCTCCTGTGAAAACACCGGAGACGAGCGCCTTGTCGCTCGCCCCTGCCGCGATCGACGGAAGCGGTGACACCGGCTCGCAGCAGGCGGCAGCGCCTGCCGGCAAGGAGAGCCTGGAAGGACAGCCCGCCCCGGCGGCGCAGTCCGCAGAGGAAGCCCCATCCGCCACTGACATTGGAAAGACGCAGTCCCGGACTGCCGCACAAGCGCCGAGCGGCGCCCAGACCGCCACTCAGGCTTCGCCTGCCAGCGGCACGGCGGAGGAGCAGCTCGCTGCCGCAGGTACGGAGACCGCGGAAACAAAGCCGGAAAAGGTCGAAAAGGGTCTGGGGCAGGAAGCGGCCGAAAAACTTGCGGAACGCAAATCGGGTGCCGCGCAAACCGCTTCGCAGACGAACGCAGCCGCGGCGCCCGCGGCCGGACAGCAGGCGACGCGCGCCGCCAGCCTCGCATCTCAGATCGCGCAGGGAACGAGCGCGACCGCGAATACCGGCCCCTCTACCGGCAGCGGCGACATGCCCGTCTCGACGGTCCAGCAACCGGCGAACGCCGGCGGTAACGCCGCTACCGTCCGCATCGGCACTCTGCCTGGCCAGTCGCAGCCGACACAGCTTCCGGCGAATGCCATTGCCCTCCAGATGGCGCGCAATCTTCAGAAGGGGATAAGCCGTTTCGACATCCGCCTCGACCCGCCCGAAATGGGCCGCGTCGATGTGCGCATGGAAGTACGCAAGGACGGACATGTCGTCGCGCACATGACGGTCGACCGCCCCGAAACGCTCGACCTTCTGCAGCGCGATGCGCGCGCCCTCCAGCAGGCCCTCAACAATGCGGGTCTGCAGGCAGACAGCGACAGCCTGAACTTCAGCCTGCGCGACCAGAACGACAATAGCGGCGGGCGCGATTTCGCCGCCGGCGGCAACGCCAACGCCTCCGACGACGCAGACGTCGAGATGCCGCTCACACAGATATACAACGTCAACCTCGCCGCAAACGGCGGCGTCGATATCCGCATCTG
The DNA here is from genome assembly GCA_002842875.1 of Alphaproteobacteria bacterium HGW-Alphaproteobacteria-3. Taxonomy (GTDB): domain Bacteria; phylum Pseudomonadota; class Alphaproteobacteria; order Parvibaculales; family Parvibaculaceae; genus Parvibaculum. The sequence continues at coordinate 20,811 of PHEF01000027.1, forward strand.
ACGCAGAAAGGCCCACCCAATGGATATCGCATCCGCATCCGCCGCCGTTCAGGCGGCCGTCAACGGCAACAAGTCCTCCGCGGCGTCCGCCGCGCTAACTGGCAATTTCGACACCTTTCTGAAGCTTCTGACGACGCAGCTTCAGCATCAGGATCCGACCAATCCGATGAGCTCGGACCAGTTCACGCAGCAACTCGTGCAAATGTCCGGTGTCGAGCAATCCATCCAGACGAACCGGAACCTCGAGACATTGCTCACCGCCAATTCGATCCAGAACTCGAATCTCTCGGTATCGCTGCTCGGCAAGGAAATCACCGGCTCGGGTACGGGCGCGCTGCTGGCGGAGGGCGAAGCGAAGTGGAGCTTTGCCGTCGCGGAAGATGCGCCGGATACGACGCTGCAGGTCATCAACGCCGACGGTGCCGCCGTCTACACGGAAAAGCTGGACGCCACGGAAGGAACCCACCAGTTCGCCTGGGATGGAAAGGACAGCCAGGGCAGCGAGATGCCCGATGGCACCTATTTCCTGAAGATCGTGGCGAACGGCTCCGCCGGCCAGCCCGTCGCGGTCGACACGCGGACGACAGGCGTCGTCACATCGATCGATCTCAGCACGACCGATCCGCTCCTCACCGTAAACGGCGCTCAGATCCGTTATTCGCAGGTGCTCTCGGTCAAGACGCCGGCAGCCGGCTCGTAATTTCGTTCACGCGTCCTGCAATGGAACAGCTAACCCATTGAATCCGGGCAAATTTTATCCTCGCGCTTAGCCGTTTTTTAAAGCCGCGTCCTTATGCTCTGAGGCCAGAGAAGAGCACGGAGACGAAAGTTCGATGAGTGAGCATCAGACCACCAAGGTCAACTACGTGATCGGCCCCGACGGGAGCCCGCTCACGGTTGCCGACCTGCCGCCGCCGGATACCAAGCGATGGGTCATTCGTCGCAAGGCCGAAGTCGTGGCCGCCGTTCGCGGTGGCCTGATCAGCCTCGACGATGCCTGCCGCCGTTACACGCTGACGGTTGAAGAGTTCCTGAGTTGGCAGCGCTCAATCGAACGCCACGGTCTGGCCGGGCTCCGGGCAACCAGGGTTCAGCAGTACAGGCAGTAAGATAGAACAGTACCTGCGTACTTGCTGTCTTTCGGGACGCCGGCGGATCCTCCCTCCGCCGGCGTCTTTCTTTTTGCCCTTTTTGGGCTCGCCCCCCTCACCCGGCAAAAATTGCCGCGTGCGTTAAGCATCTGTTTAGGCCGTACGCGGTAATTTTTGCCCAGCGGCACGGGGCGCCTCGATTGGGCAACAGGAATCAGGACTTACGCGCTGACACAAGAGGTGGGTTGGTGAATAACTTCTCGAATCTTCTCAGATCCCTGGGCGTAGTGCGCCTGGCGTCGCTCGGATTGGTCGCCGTCGCGCTGCTGGCATTCTTCGCCTTCATCGGTCTGCGGCTCGGCGCCGAACCCAAAGCGCTCCTCTTCTCCGACATCGGCGTCGAAGACGCCTCCAGGATGATTGCCGAGCTCGACGCAGCCAAAGTGTCCTACGAACTGCGTGGCGACGGGAGCATGATCTACGTGCCGCAGGCGGACGTACTGCGCTTGCGCATGATGCTGGCCGAAAAGGGTCTGCCCGCGGGCGGAACCGTCGGCTATGAGATATTCGACAACGCCGACGCCCTTGGCACGACGAGCTTTCTCCAGAACATCAACCATCTTCGCGCCCTCGAAGGCGAACTCGCGCGCACGATCCGCGCGATCGACGGCATCAAGGGCGCACGTGTCCATCTCGTTCTCCCCGAACGGGAACTCTTTTCCCGGGAACGCCGGGAGCCGACCGCATCGATCGTCCTCAAGGTCAACCGGGACACCCTTTCGACGCAGCAGGTGAAGGCCATACAGTACCTCGTTGCCTCTGCCGTGGACGGTCTCGCGCCAACCCGCGTCTCCATTGTCGATGAACGCGGCACATTGCTCGCGAGCGGCGCCGGCGACGACAGTCAGGCGATCTTCGCAAGTTCCATCGACGAACGCCGTACCGGTTACGAAGCACGGCTTCGCACGCATCTCGAGAACATCGTTCAGCGCATCGTCGGCGTCGACAAGGCACGCGTCGAGGTGACGGCGCAGATGGACTACAACAGGATCACTCAGACGTCGGACACGTTCGATCCGAACGGCCAGGTCGTCCGCTCGACGCAGACTGTCGAGGATTCTTCCAGCAGCGCCGATGGCGCCGCAAACGATGGTGTGACGGTCGGCAACAATCTGCCGAACGCGAACCTTGGCGGAACGGAAGGCGAGGCCGGAGCTCGCGAGGCTGCGAACCGTACCGAAGAAACGGTGAACTATGAAATCTCGCGCACGACCAAGACGGAAGTTCTGGAGCCTGGGCGCGTAAAGCGTCTCTCCGTCGCCGTGCTGGTGGACGGCGCCTATGTGCAGGGCGCGGATGGTTCGATGGTCTACACGCCGCGCGCGCAGCAGGAACTCGACAAGATCGAAGCTCTGATCAAGACCGCGATGGGCTTCGACGAAGTCCGCGGGGATCAGGTCGAAGTTGTGAATCTACCGTTTGCAGCGCGTCCCGAACTCGATGCAGGCACCGCCGCCACCGACGAAGCCGCCGGCTTCATGGGGTTCACCCGGGCGGACATCATGCGTCTTGCGGAACTCGCCGTGCTCGCGGTCCTCGCACTCATTGCCATCTTCTTCGTCGCACGGCCTCTTCTGGCCAGGACGGGCGGATTTGCCGGCGGTGCCGGACGCCTCGCATTGCCGGGAGGCTCCGGTGGCGGAATGTCCGGCGGTCAGGCCGCGCTCGCCGGTCCCGGAGACGGAGACGCCCTCGCCGGCGCGCTACCGGCGCCGGAACAGTTGAGCGACGACATGCTGATCGACATCGCCCAGGTCGCCGGCAAGGTGAAACAATCTTCCGTCCGGAAGATCGGCGAACTCGTCTCGAGCCACCCCGACGAATCCATTTCGATTGTGCGCAGCTGGCTGCACGAAACCGCTTGAGGATCTGAAAATTGGCCACGGCACCGAAAATCAAGGACGAAAAGACCCTCTCCGGTCCTCAGAAAGCGGCGATCTTCATGCTCGCGATTGGCGCGGACGACGCCGCCCCCCTGTGGGAAATGCTCGACGAGGATGAGATTCGCGAGATGTCGCAAATCATGTCCTCCCTCGGCTCGGTGCAGGCCGGCACGGTCGAAAAGCTGCTCGTCGAATTTGCCTCCAAGGTCTCCGGCACGGGTGCTCTGGTCGGTTCCTACGAGTCGACCGAACGCCTCCTCATGCGCTTCTTGCCCGAGGACCGCGTAAACTCGGTCATGGACGAAATTCGCGGCCCCGCCGGCCGCACCATGTGGGAAAAACTCGGCAACGTGAACGAGGCAGTCCTCGCGAGCTATCTGAAAAACGAATATCCGCAGACCGTCGCCGTGGTTCTCAGCAAGATTCGCCCCGAGCACGCCGCCCGGGTTCTCACCAGCCTGCCGGAAGATTTCGCTCTCGAAGTCGTCACGCGCATGCTGCGCATGGAATCGGTACAAAAGGAAATTCTCGACAAGGTCGAACAGACGCTTCGTTCCGAATTCATGTCGAACCTGTCTCGCACCAATCGGCGTGACAGCCATGAACTGATGGCCGAAATTTTCAACAATTTCGATCGCCAGACGGAAAGCCGCTTCCTTGCATCGCTGGAGGAACGATCGCGCGAATCCGCCGATCGCATCAAGGCACTCATGTTCACATTCGAGGACCTTGGGCGCCTCGATCCAGGCTCCGTACAAACGCTGTTGCGCGCGGTCGACAAGAACAAGCTTGCGGTCGCTCTCAAGGGCGCGTCCGACGCCCTGCGCGACCTCTTCTTCGCAAACATGTCGGAACGCGCTGCAAAGATACTCCGCGAAGACATGGAGATGATGGGCCCCGTCCGCCTGAAAGACGTCGACGAGGCGCAGACCACGATGGTCAACATTGCCAAGGACCTCGCCAACAAGGGCGAAATCATGATCGCGTCCGACAGCTCCGATAACGAACTCATCTACTGACCGGCATAGACAACAGGTATCCGGATCGACGGTATGAAACAGGCTGTGAAATTCACCTTCGACACGCTTTTTGGCGACGAGCCCGGGCGACCCGCCGTCAAGGGATCGTCGGCGCCTGTCTTCACCGAGGCAGATATCGAAGCTGCGCGGAAGGAAGGCTTTGCCGCCGGCCAGACACAAGGCCGCCGCGACGCGGAGACCGAAGCCGACCGGCAACTCGGCGACGCCATGGTGCAGCTCTCCCGGAGCGCCGCTGGCCTTCTTGCCGCGCTGGACAGCCACATCGTCTCCACGAAACGCGAAGCCGCCGAACTGGCTCTCGAGGTCGCTCGCAAGCTCGCACCGGCGCTCATCGCCACGCGACCGGAAACCGAGATCGAGGCTCTGCTCCGGGACAGCCTCGCTCACCTGAACCGCGAGCCGCATATCCTGTTGCGCGTGTCGGCATCGCTCGTCGACCGCATGAAGGAAACGGTGGACCGCATGGCGATGGAACGAGGCCTTGCGGGCCGCATCATCCTTCTCGGCGAACCGGCAATGACCGAGGGCGACTGCGTGGTTGAGTGGGCCGACGGCGGCGTCGCCCGCAATCGCGAGGAAATCGAGCGTGAAATCGTCGAAATCGTTACCCGCCACATCGAAACGATGACGGCCGGATCGGAAAATTCACTCGCCATGCCCGAACCCCGCGAAGCGGGTCGGGACGAGCGGTAACAACAGACCTCTGAAGGAGTTCGCACCATGGCCGACCAGGACGAAGAAATCGCGCTTCCCGATCTCGCAGATGCTGAGGTTGCCTCCTCCCTTGGAGAGCCCGAAGCCGCTCCGGAAGAAGAGGAAGTCGCCAGAACGGCACATGACCTCGACGCGGTCTTCGATGTCCCCGTGAACGTCTCGGCCGTGCTCGGCAAGACACACATTGAGGTATCGAACCTTCTGAAGCTGGGGCGCGGTGCCATCGTCGAACTCGACCGCAAGGTCGGCGAGGCCATCGACATTTACGTCAACGACAGGCTTGTCGCACGCGGCGAGGTTGTGGTGGTGGACGACCGGCTGGGCGTCACCATGACCGAAATCGTCAAGGGCGGCGTCGCCTGAAGCCGGATCGCCCTGAACCTGTAAATTGAATCTGAGATAGAGAAAGTAGAGGAGCCGCACATGCGCCTTCTGATCGTCGGAACCCTGAACGGACAGCTCTCCACCGCCACGAAGATGGCGATGGCGAAGGGCGCCAAGGTGACCCATACGGAGACCGTCGACCAGGCGATCGAGACGCTGCGCTCGGGGCGTGGCGCCGATCTGATGATGGTCGACGTCGCAATGGACATCGAAAACCTCATCTTCCGGCTTCAGGCCGAGCATATCTGCGTCCCCGTTGTGGCTTGCGGCGTCGAAACGGACGCGCGCGCTGCCGTGAATGCCATCCGTGCCGGCGCGAAGGAATACATTCCGCTGCCGCCCGACGCGGACCTCATCGCCGCCGTGCTTTCGGCCGTCGCCGAGGAAAGTCACGCTCTCGTCTTTCAGGACCAGAAAATGGCCTCGGTCGTGAAGCTCGCGGACCAGGTTGCCCCCTCTGAAGCATCAATCCTCATCACGGGGGAATCCGGTACAGGCAAGGAAGTCATCGCGCACTACGTTCACAGCCGCTCGCTGCGCCGCGACAAGCCGTTTATTTCGGTGAATTGCGCCGCCATTCCGGAAAATCTCCTCGAGTCCGAGCTCTTTGGCCACGAGAAGGGCGCGTTCACAGGCGCGGTCGCCCGGCGTATCGGCAAGTTCGAAGAAGCCGACGGCGGCACTCTGCTGCTCGACGAAATCAGCGAAATGGACATACGCCTTCAGGCAAAGCTGCTGCGCGCCATTCAGGAGCGCGAGATCGATCGCGTCGGCGGCAAGACACCCGTCAAGGTCAACATTCGCATCATCGCGACCTCGAACCGCGACCTACAGACGGAGGCGCGCGCGGGACGTTTCCGTGAAGACCTTTTCTACCGCCTGAATGTCGTCAATCTCCAGCTTCCGCCGCTGCGCGATCGGCCGGCCGACATCGTCGCCCTGGCAGACCACTTCGCGGTCCGCTATGCAAAGCAGAATGGCCTCTCCCACAAGACGATTTCGGCAGAGGCACGCCGCTTCCTCGGACAGCACCGCTGGACGGGAAATGTGCGTGAGCTCGAAAATACCATGCACCGCGCCGTGCTGCTTTCCACCGCAGCCGAGATCGACGTCGAAGCGATCCGCCTGCCGGACGGGACACGGCTCGACGACATGCCGCTCAACGGCGTCGCACAGAAGGCAGCGGCAGCGGCCGATGCGGTCTCGCGCGCTTTTGTCGGCAAGACGGTCGCGGAAGTCGAACAGGACCTCATCCTGCAGACGCTCGACCACTGCTTCGGCAACCGGACCCACGCCGCCAACATCCTCGGCATCTCCATCCGGACGCTTCGGAACAAGCTGAAGGAGTATGGCGAGCAAGGCATCCAGATTCCGACGCCCGGCGAAATCCGTCCCCAATTCGGCTGACGTCTCAGGCTCCCCGCCTTTTCAGGAACGCAGTGCCAGGAATTCGATGAATGAGTGATACAAGCAGCGCCGCGCCGGCAAAGGGATTGCTCGGCAGTCTCGGCATCTCGGGCATGACGCCTGGCAGTCTGTTGGCCAATCTCGCCAAGCGCGGCGACCTCGCCCTCGCCTTCGGCGTCATGACGATCATCGTCGTGCTCATCCTGCCCCTGCCCGCCTTCCTGCTCGATTTCTCTCTCGCCATCTCGATCACCTTCTCCGTGCTCGTGCTGATGACAGCGCTCTTCATTCAGAAGCCGCTCGAATTCAGCGCCTTCCCGACCGTTCTCCTTATTGCGACGATGTTGCGGCTCGCGCTGAACCTCGCCTCCACGCGCCTTATTCTCGGCCAGGGTCACGAAGGCACCGGCAGCGCCGGCAAGGTCATCGAGGCTTTCGGCAACTTCGTGATGCAGGGCAATTTCGTCATCGGCGTTATCGTCTTTGCGATCCTTGTCATCGTGAACTTCGTCGTCATCACCAAGGGTTCGGGCCGTATCGCGGAAGTCGCGGCACGTTTCAGTCTCGATGCCATGCCTGGCAAGCAGATGGCGATCGACGCCGACCTCTCGGCCGGCCTCATCGACGAAAAAGTGGCGCGCAAGCGCCGCACGGACCTGGAGAATGAGAGTTCATTCTTCGGTGCCATGGACGGCGCATCGAAGTTCGTCCGGGGCGATGCGATCGCGGGCCTCCTCATTACCTTTATCAACGTGGTCGGCGGCATCGTGATCGGCGTCGCACAGAACGGCATGAGCTTCGGCGATGCCGCGCAGGCCTATACGTTGCTCACCGTCGGCGATGGCCTTGTAAGCCAGATACCCGCGCTCATCGTGTCGACCGCCGCAGGCTTGCTCGTCTCGAAAGCGGGCGTCGAAGGCGCAGCCGACGAAGCCCTCTTCGATCAACTTTCCGGTTACCCGCAAGCGCTCGGCATGTCCTCTTTCGTGATGGGCACCATGGCGCTTCTTCCTGGTCTTCCCGCCATTCCCTTCCTTCTGCTTTCCGGCGCATCCGGTGGCCTCGCCTTCTATTTGACGAAGACGCGCAAGAAGCGCCAGACCGACGCCGATCTTGCGGAAGCTCAGGAAGCGGAAGCAAAACCGGTGGCGGAAGAGCCGATCAGCACCGCGCTGAAGATGGACGAACTGCGCCTTGAAATCGGCTACGCGTTGCTGCCGCTCATCAACGGCAAGGACCATCAAAAGCTCACCGATCAGATAAAAGCCCTGCGCCGGCAGATCGCGAGCGACATGGGCTTCGTCATGCCTTCCGTTCGCATCCTGGACAATGTCCAGATCGACTCGAACAGCTATGTCATTCGTGTGAAGGAAGTCGAATCCGGCCGAGGCGACGTCTATGTCGGTCAGCTCCTCGTCATGGATCCGCGTGGTGACCAAATTCAGCTACCCGGCCTCCACACGACCGAACCCGCGTTCGGGTTGCCCGCGACCTGGATCGACGAAGGCCTGCGCGAGGAAGCGTCCTTCCGCGGCTACACCGTCGTCGATCCCCCGACGGTGCTCACGACGCACCTCACCGAGATCATCAAGGACAACATGGCCGACCTTCTCTCTTATGCGGAAGTGCAGAAGCTGCTCGACGAACTGGGCAAGGAGCACAAGAAACTCGTCGACGATCTCGTCCCCTCGCAAATTACCGTCACGGGCATTCAGCGCGTACTGCAGACATTGCTTACCGAACGCATTTCGATCCGCGACCTTCCGACGATCATGGAAGGCATTGCGGAGGCGGTTGGTCACACGCAGAGCCTCACGCTCATCACCGAGCATGTTCGCGCACGCCTCGCCCGCCAGATTTGCGCCGCGCATATGGACGCTGACAACGCCTTGCCGCTCGTCACATTGTCGCCGCGCTGGGAACAGGCCTTCGTGGAATCTCTCGTCGGCCAGGGCGAAGAGAAGCAGCTCGCCATGCAGCCGTCGGTGCTGCAGGAGTTCATCGCATCCATGCGCGATCGCTTCGAGGAGGCTGCGCGTACCGGAGAAGTGCCGGTTCTGCTCACCAGTCCCGGCATCCGGCCTTATGTACGCTCCATTATCGAGCGCTTCCGCCCGCAGACATTCGTCATGTCGCAGAATGAAATCCACCCCCGCATCCGGCTGAGAACCGTTGGTAACGTGTGACGAAGAGGGCCGAGACGGAGAAGCATCACTCGTGGTTCGCGCACCGCATTAACCACCCGGTGTCCCGGTTCCCGTCCCGTTTTGCCAGGCTCCCTGTACCTGACGGACGCAACAGCGCACGCATGGATGACGATTTTGCGACGCAGGCGGAGGTTTTCGCTGCGTAAATCGCTAGACCTCGTCTCATTTTGGGATAGGCTCTCCCGGCACTTCGACGGAAAGCGCCTGCGTGGTGGCTGGGCGGTCCGTCGTGCCGGGAGAGGGGTTCTCCTGTCCGGTAACGCTTGAGGGGGACAATATGGATTTCTCGAACTATCTGAACGAAGCTTTCGCATGGGCTCGTATGGGCTTTGACACCGTCAATTCGATTCAGGGCTTGGTGATCGCGCTGATCGCGGCCGTACTCATGAGCCGGTACAACCGCATATTGGTTTATTCGCTGGGCGCGACGGTCGTCCACGAGCTCGTGAATGTCGGCCGCAACTTCTATGCAGGCGCCGCCAATCCACTGCCGGATTATCTCGATCTCGACGTGCTCAAGCTCGTCGCGATCCGCTTCATCGGTTATCTGATTGCGATCAGCCTGATCTATCTCGTCCGGCGCCTGTTCTTCCGCGGCTAATCGCGGAAGTTTTCATACTGGAGGGGTTGCTCGATCTTCAGCCCCTTCACGAACTGGATCGCGGCCTGGAGGTCGTCCCGCTTCTTGCCGGTGACGCGAAGCTCATCGCCTTGAATGGCAACCTGCACCTTCAGGCCCGATCCCTTGATGTCCTTCACGATGCGCTTGGCCAGCTCCTTGTCGACGCCCTCGCGGATGGCGACCTTCTGGCGCACGCTCTGGCCCGCCGCCTTTTCCGGCTCCTTGTAGTCGAGAATGCCGGATTCGATCTGGCGGCGCGCGAGGTGCCCTTGCAGAAGCTCGTGCATCTGCTTCAGCTTCAAATCGTCATCCGCGAGAATGGTCAGCTCGTGTTCCTTGCGTTCGACGGAACAGTTCGAACCCTTGAAGTCGTAGCGTTGGGCTATTTCGCGCGTCACGTTCTGAAGCGCGTTGTCGATCTCGGAGAGGTCGGTTTTGGAGACGATATCGAAGGAAGGCATGGGTGTTGACCGCGATCTGTTACATTCGCGGCTACCTTAGCGCGCACCGGCAAGCGGCGGAAACCCGTTTTGACAAGCTTAGTGCCTGCGGTGAATCGTCAGTGCGATTTCGTCAAGCTCAGCCTGCTCGACCCGCATTGCTTCCTTGCGAATCTTCCGCTTCCGGCTGCCTTCGAGCAGCTCATATTTCTTGAGTTCACGGAACGCACCTGCCAGTTCCTCTTTCGCGGTTTCAAGCTGGCGCCCGATTCCCTCGATCGATTCGAGGATATTCTCCCGGCGCCGGATCACCGACTTCGCGAACATCGGATAGGCAAAATGGGCGACATCGGAGATTCCAGCCTTGCGCTGTTCCTCCTCAACCTGCGCTTCCAGATCGCTTTCGCGTTGCCGGAACTCCGCCAGCATGAGCTCGAGCTCGGTCACCTTGCGCCGCTTTTCGTCGACCTGGAACTTGTGAAGGCGGATGAGGGATTCGCGGTTCCGCATCACTCAGTCTCCTTGAAAGTCTCGGGGCCGGCGCGAAGTATCTCCGCCAGCGCCGCATAGCCGTCGGCGAGAGTGCAGGATTCGTCCTTGCGCTGCGCAAGAAAGGCATCGAGCGCAGGCTGGTAATGGATCGCCTCATCGACCTGCGGATCAGAGCCGGGGCGGTAAGCGCCAAGCCGGATCAGCTCCTCCATGTCGTCATAGGTCGCCATCAACGCCTTGGCACGGCGAATGAGATCGCTTTCCTCTGGCGCATTGCAATCCGGCATCGTCCGGGAAATGGATTTGAGCACATTCACGGCGGGATAGCGGCCCCGCTCGGCAATCGCGCGCTCCATCACGATATGGCCGTCGAGGATCGAGCGGACAGCGTCGGCCACCGGCTCATTGTGATCGTCGCCATCGACCAGCACCGTGAAGAGCCCCGTGATGCTGCCAACGCCGGTGCCCGGCCCGGCCCTTTCGAGAAGCTTCGGCAGCTCGGCGAAGACGGTCGGCGTATAACCCTTGCTCGTCGGCGGCTCACCTGTGGAAAGGCCGATCTCACGCTGCGCAATGGCAAAGCGCGTCACGCTGTCCATCATGCAAAGCACATTCTTGTCGAGATCGCGAAAATATTCGGCGAGGCTCAGCGTCATATAGGCCGCCTGGCGGCGCATGAGCGCCGGCTCGTCGGATGTCGCGACGACGACGACCGAACGCGCGAGCCCCTCCGGCCCCAGATCGTCCTCGATGAATTCCTGCACTTCGCGGCCGCGCTCGCCTACCAGGCCAATGACCGAAACGTCGCAGGCCGTATTCCGCGCCAGCATCGACAGCAGCACCGATTTCCCAACGCCCGAGCCCGCGAAAATGCCCATGCGCTGCCCGCGGCAGCATGTCGTGAAGGTGTTGAGCGCGCGAACGCCAAGATCCACCTTGCCACGCACGCGCTGACGCGTATGGGCGGCCGGTGGCACATTCCGCAAGAGATAAGGCATTGCGCCCTGCGCGATCGGTCCCTTGCCGTCGATCGGCTCACCCATCGCGTTGACGACACGTCCAAGCCACGCGCCGGAGGGGTAGATATGCGGCTCCTCGGACGAAAGGACGGCCTTGCAGCCGACACCGATGCCCGAAAGCGGGCCGAAGGGAAGACAGAGCGCGCGGTTATCCCGGAACCCCACGACCTCGCAGATCACTTCTTCTCCGGCGCGATTATAGACGGCAAGGCGACTGCCGACTCCCATCGCATGGAGCGGTCCCGCGACCTCGACCATCAATCCCTGAATGCTGACGACGCGTCCGTAATGCTTAACCTCGGCAAGCGCGCCTATTTCCGCCAACAATGCCTGCACTGGCTTCCGGCCTCTTCTATTGCGGTATGCCCGCCTGCCAATGAATTATGGGGAAGTCTTTTCCCCGCTTTTTCCGATGCGTGCAGTTTGACGCGAAGACTTTAAGACGGCGTAAACCCTGAAATGGGGAAATGTCGGCCGACGCGGACTGAGGACAAGCGCCGAAAACAGCCGCATCGACGCGCTTTTCCTTGTCCCGATTCTAGAAAAATGAGTCAGGGCAGCGACTTAGGGAACGACCCGTAAATTTTTCTAAATTTTTTTCATTCCGATTAACCTTTGTTAACCAAATCGCCTTATGGTCCGAAACATGGATTAACCAAACCGTCGGCGATTGAGGGCATTAAAGCATCGCCGAGAGGGGGACCAATGAGAGTTCTGCTCATCGAAGACGACAGCGCGACCGCGCAGAGCATCGAGCTGATGCTCAAGTCGGATGGTTTCAATGTGTACACCACCGACCTCGGTGAAGAAGGGGTCGATCTCGGTAAGCTTTACGATTACGACATCATCCTGCTCTCACCACCCCCATCCTCATTCTCTCCGGCCTCGCCGGTATCGAGAACAAGGTCCGTGGTCTCGGCTTCGGCGCCGACGACTACATGACGAAGCCCTTCCACAAGGATGAGCTCGTCGCCCGCATTCACGCCGTTGTCCGCCGCTCCAAGGGTCATTCCCAGTCGGTCATCAACACGGGCAAGCTCACAGTCAATCTCGACACCAAGACGGTCGAGGTCGAGGGCAACCGGGTTCATCTGACGGGCAAGGAATATCAGATGCTGGAGTTGCTCTCGCTCCGCAAAGGCACGACACTCACCAAGGAGATGTTCCTCAATCATCTCTATGGCGGCATGGACGAGCCTGAACTCAAGATCATCGACGTCTTCATCTGCAAGCTGCGCAAGAAGCTCGCGGCATCGACGGGTGGCGACCACTATATCGAAACCGTCTGGGGACGCGGCTATGTGCTGCGCGACCCCTCCGAAGGCAGCATGCCCGCCAAGGCGTCCGCCTGACCGCAAACGGATGAAACGAACGAACGCAAAAGGGCGCCCACCGGGCGCCCTTTTTCATTGCCGCGTTGCGCACGCCGTCAGACGCCCGCACCGCCATCCGCGAATGCCGCTTCGATCACGAAGCTTTCATTGTCCATATGCGCGTCGATCGAGAGGCCAAGAGACCGTGCAACGAGCCCCGTAAAATAAGGCTGCGCGGCGCGTGCATCGAGAAACCTGTCCGGATCGCGACCGCCCAGGAATTTCGCCGTTTCCTCGGGCACCCGCGCCGCCTGGCCGGTCGAACGCACGCGCAATGTCGGCTTCGCCAGGTCGCCTTCGACCGAAACCGCAACCTCCCCGCCGCGCGGAATCGCAGCCATGCCGATAAGGACCATATTGAGCAACAGTTTCACATAGTCCTTGCCGATGGTAGCCGCCGGAGCTTCCCAGGAAAGCGACGCCCGCTCGCCCAGCATCAGCCCTTCGGCAACCGCCTTCGCGTCCTGCAGATCGAGCTCTGCGCCCGCCGACCCGGCAGCGCCAAAGCAGAGCCTGGCAAACTGAAGCTTGGCCGATGCCTGCGCCGCACTTTTGGTGATGAGCTCCATCGCATGAGCCTTCATCTCCGGATCGTCGTCGTCCGCAAGCACCTCCAGCCCGTTCGTGATCGCCCCCACCGGACTGATCACGTCATGGCAAACGCGGCTGCACATCAAGGCAGCAAGCTCCAACGCGGAGACATCGGTCGTTTCCGTCATATCAATTTGCCCCAGAACCCCTAAAAGCCTAGAAAGCCTGATAGCATCGCGCCGCCGTCAATGCCAGCCCCGGCGGCCCAAACCAGCCTTCGCCGGTCATGTGCGCTCCCGCCCGATCCGGCCGGAACAATCCAGAGGACGACGACTTGACGAGCCTGATTTCCGACCGAGCCGCCCTCACCGAGGAGTTGCGGCGGATCGCCCTCATGGCGGGCGCAGCCATCATGGACCACTATCATTCGGAGTTCGAGGTCATCCACAAGGAAGACAAGAGTCCGGTGACAGCAGCGGACCGGGATGCCGAAGCGATCATCCTTGAAGGCCTGAGGAAGTTTATCCCGGACGTGCCGGTCGTCTCCGAGGAAGCCGCTGCCGCCGGATATATCCCAGAAATCGGCAACCGCTTTTTCCTTGTCGACCCGCTGGATGGCACCAGGGAATTCATCAACAAGAACGGCGAATTCACAGTCAATATAGCGCTCATTGAGGAACGCGTGCCGGTTGCCGGCGTCGTTTATGCCCCGGCAAAAGACCGGATGTTCTTCGGCTACGGACCGGGGCACGCTTTCGAGCAGACGGCGGCGCCGAGCGCGGAGGGCAAGGCGGGCCCGAGTGCGCCGAAACCCATTGCCGCGCGCAAGCCCGCCGAGGACGGCCTCGTTGTCATTGCAAGCCGCACGCACCGCGACACCAAAACCGACGAGTACCTGAGCCTCTACAAGGTGAAGGAATTTCTGGCGGCGGGATCGTCGCTCAAGTTCTGCCTTGTCGCCGCCGGAGAAGCAGATCTCTATCCCCGCCACGGCCGCACCATGGAATGGGACACAGCCGCAGGGCATGCCGTCCTTCTCGCAGCGGGTGGCAACGTCACCCAACTCGACGGCGCGCCGCTTCTCTATGGCAAGACCGAGCGCGGGCTCGACAACCCGTTCTTCGTGGCACGCGGTGCCGCCGCCTGACAACGCAGAAAAAGGGTCTCCTGGTCCCCGGACCGGATCTGGATCCGGTCCGGGGCCTGGTGCTGTCGAGGCCGTCGGAGAAAAGCAAGCCGGCCGGCGCAAGCCGCGAACTGGCCCCCCGACCGTCGAGGGCTCGCGCCGGCCCCGCCATGCGATACTCGATGCTGGCGGAAATGCTTGCACGACTGAATGTGCAAGGCACATGCCGCGGCGAGAGCGGCGGCGAGGCCACCGCGATGCGTCATTGGGGGATTTTCATGTATCAGCCGGGGGCGGAAAGCCCACCCGTTCCGGAACGGGACAGGTTCAGGGCTTCTTCGCCCACTTGCCCGGGGCCGTCTCCACATACTGACCGGACTTCGTCTTTGCGATGAGCTTTTCCGCGGCCAGCTTCTCGACGGCATTGAGGGTCGCACCGGGCGTCTTGGCTGCGATTTCCTGATAGGAAGCGCGGCGGCGAAGGTTGATGTCGTTCACCATCGCCTTGACGTCGGGTGCAGGTGCCGCCGTCACGATGCCGACATAGCCGTTCAGCTTTTCGCCAACAAGCCCCTGGGCTTTCGCGGAATCGAGGTCGATGGCAAGAGCTGGCCCGGCAACAACGAGGGAGAACAGCAGCGCGAAAAGCGGCAGGGCGGATTTCATGAATGAGCGCATGTTTCGTGTCTTCCTCAGAACAGGTCCGGATTGTCGGCGAGTAATTGGTCGAGATCGCGCTCGACCCTCACCCGGACCTCCTGCTCGATCTTGACGTTGAGATTGATCTCGATGGGCTTGTCAGGTGCCTCGATTTTCACCGTGGGGTTGCAGCCCGACAGCGCGAGCGAAGACCCCAGCGCGGCGCATAGCGCAAATCTGGAGGAAATGGGCGGCATTGGAGGCTTTCTGTGCTGCAAGCTCACGGCTCCGTCCTGTTTGCGGGCGGCTGAACCGCCCCTTTCGATTGCTCTTTGATCAGTTCGAGCGGCCGAAACCCGACGGTACCACGCCGAAGGAGGTCCGCAAGCGATCCTTCCAGCTTGACGTTGATGGCGAAGGGATATCCGTCATAGAGGTCCGGATTGGCTCCCTTGAGCGAGAGGCGAAGCACAAGCTCGCCATTCGCATTTCCCGAAAGTCCACCGGCGAGTTCCGTGTAGTGAAAGTTCTGCAGCGCATCGGTGAGGAGCTTCGTCTGTTCGCTCGCGACGGCCTCCGTCGTCTCGCCACGATAGACAATGACACCGCTGTCCTTCGCCGAAATATTGCCGTCGAGCAGGATCGGATCGCCGTTCCTGATGGCGATCGGCACCTGCCCGTTGATACGGCCAGTCGCCTTGAGCCCCGGTATCCCGGCCAGATCGGTCAGCACGGAAAGATCGACATCCTCCACGGACAGAAGGAACTCAGCGTTCTCCGCCGTAACCGATGCGCTGGAGGAAACGAGGACAAGCTTGCCTTCCGCAAACGGCCAGTTCGCATCGACGATGCGAAGCCCCGCCCTGCCCAGCTCGAATGCAACCATTCCGTTTTCGAGCGGCACACCTGTCTGCAGCATGCCGACTTTCAGCGTCTGCACGCCTTTCGTCCGCAATGGAAGCAAGCTCGAAAGCGACACCGTTCCGCTCACGCCTTCGACAGTTGCGGCAGAAGCGGTGAAGCCGACTTTGCTGAGCTTCGCCACGCCCGAACTCATGAAGTTCCCGTCTTTCAGGCTTGCATTGGCACTGTAGGAGAGAGCGCCGCTCATCCGCGCGACCGTTCCCTTGAGCGACGGCAGCAAGGTCTGAAGCTCGAGCTGACCCGGCGTGAATGCGAGATCGCCATTCGCGCGGACTTGTCCCCGCCCCGCCGGAACGTCGTAGCTTGCGGTGACATTGGCAAGACGCGCGCCCGCAATCGGCGACAGGGCGCTGCGCAACACGAAATCGGCAGAGAGGGCGCCTTGGGCATATTTAACCGGACCTTCGACACGAAACGGCGCAAAACGTTCGGACAACGCAAGATCGGCGACCTTCACGCCCCGCAGGTCCATGCGAATGGGCTTGAGTGTTCCCTCTTCGAGGCCGCCTGTCGCTTCGACCTTTCCCGTGAAGGCAAAGGAGCCGCCGGCTGTCTGGTTGAGCGAAAAATCGGTGAAGTCGGCGACGGCGGCAACGGAAACATCCCCGCCACTCACATCCACAACGGCGCGATAGTCAATGCCGCCGCCAATATCGAGATAGAGAGAGCGGAGCACGGGAGCGATCGCCGCGGGCGCGAGCCCCTCGCGAGCAAAGACGAGAGCGCCTTCCGCCGTCGCCCGGCCGGCGCGTGTTTCGCCGTCATAGATTCCTTCCGCTTCAAAGAGCGGAACGGGAACATCTTCGTCGACGGCACTGGCGACGGAAGCGGCAAAGCCGAGCCTTTTGCCTTCGAGACGCAGATGCCCGTCTGCGACGAGCGGAACGAAACGCGGCTCGTCCGCAACGTCGGCAATCCGAAGCGCCCGGGAAGATACGAGAATTGCCTCGCCTTCCGGTTGAACGGAAGCCGGACCCGCAAAGGCGAATTCGCCATAGGGTGTAGCCACAGTGAGTGCTGCATCCCGCACCGCAATCGGCGGCAAGACGAGCCCTCCTCCGCCCTCGCCTGCGAGCAGAGGATCGAGCGCACCCAGCGAGAGGCCTTCTCGCGTGAGCGTCACATGAAGCTGCGCTTCCTCAACCTCGACGGAGCGGACCTCTCCCGAGAGGAGCTCGCCGAGAGAATAGGCTATCGTGACGCTGCTTGCGGCGGCATCGGGAGCGGCGGGGTCGCCAATGACGATACCGGAAAGCGAGATACTCCGGAGGCCGATAAATCCGACGTTGAAGGAGATGGGCGCGATACCGCGCTCGGCGAGCGCGCGGCCGATGACGCGTTCCGCCAGCGCCGCCCGCTCGGCCCAAAGCCAGACAAGGCCCGCGGCAAGCACAACAAGGGCAACGGCCGATGTTGCGGCGAGGCGCGCCTTCCACGACTTCAGCATCCGGCACCGCCCGCGATCTTGCCCGATCCGATATGCCCTTTTCCGGTCACCGTTTCGCCATCCTGCGCAGACACTATCTCGAGGCCGCCATCCCGGAGATTCTAAGTTAGAGTTTGCATCAATTGACGGCGATTCGATGGCGGTTTGACACGACATGAAAGAGGAACGGCACATGCGCGATAAAGCCCACCAGACGGACCGGCGGCTCACCATGAAAGCGGGGACGCGAAACGGCTTTTCAGCGGTTGCTCTTGCGCTGAGCCTGTTCGCTGGGGCGTTCGCCATCGTTGCTTCCGCGCCCGCCTTCGCCCAGACGCAGAACGAGTCTTCCGACACCTATCAGGAGGATGAGATCGTCAAGGAAGCCGGCGACTTCTTCGGCGACGTGTCGAAGGGTCTCGCCGATGCCGTGCACAGCGTTTTCGAGAGGTATGGCGAGCCGAACGCCTTCATCAAGGGCGAGGAGGCAGGCGGCGCTTTCGTCATCGGCCTGCGTTACGGACAGGGCACCCTCGTTATGAAAAAGGGTGGCAGCCAGAAGGTTTACTGGCAGGGCCCGAGCGCCGGATGGGATTTCGGCGGCGATGCCGTGAAGGCCTTCACGTTGGTCTACAACCTCCCTGACGGCGAGACGATCTATCAGCGCTTTCCGGGCGTTGAAGGCAGTGCCTATCTGGTGGGCGGGATCGGGGTCAACTACCAGCAGCGTGGCGATGTCATTCTCGCCCCCATGCGCGCCGGCGTCGGCCTGAGGCTCGGCGCGTCGGTCGGTTATCTGAAATACACGAAGTCGCGCGAGTGGCTGCCTTTCTGACACAGGGTCCACGCAAAATCCCCGCTCCCCTGGCCGGATGGTAGAAGGTCCGGTGCTTTTCTGGCAGTCTCTGCCGGTTTTCCGGGGCCGCAGACGCACCTGACGCGTGGATTGGGCGAAGCGAGGATTCCATGATCGAAAGCCTGATGCTGATTGCGCTCGGATTCCTCATTGCGACGCTTTTCGCGCTGATCGGGGCGCAGTTCGTCTGGCGCCGGGCCGTCACCGTGACGCTTCGCAAGATGCAACCGGAGAGCATGGCGGAGGAGGAAGCGGCTGCGGCCGAGGACCGCCAGGCCGAACTCGACAGGCTGCTCCAGCGCCACGAACGCGAGCTTGCACCG
This sequence comes from Alphaproteobacteria bacterium HGW-Alphaproteobacteria-3, assembly GCA_002842875.1. Taxonomy (GTDB): domain Bacteria; phylum Pseudomonadota; class Alphaproteobacteria; order Parvibaculales; family Parvibaculaceae; genus Parvibaculum. Next base: position 39,368 of record PHEF01000027.1, read on the forward strand.
ATGCAGGCGGAGATCCGCAACCTGCGCGCGGAGAGTGCGAGGCTTGCGGCCGAAAACGCAGCGCTGATGGAGGAAAGGGCGCAGCTTTCGGCCGAAAACGAAGTGCTCCACGCCGAGGAAGAAAGGCTCCGGTCCGCCCTCGCCGCCTTGCGCGAACGGATCGGCACGGCGACGGCCGAAACCGCAAAACGCGCCGCGAGCGTCGCGGCGGCGAGCCGTGAACTCAATGGCCTCGAACAGGCCCTCGCCGCCGAGGCCCGGCACTACGAAGCGGCGCGCGAGCAAATCGCCAGCCTCGAAACGCCACCCGCACCGGCGGCGGAAAGTCATGTACGACAGGCACTTGAGCCCTATCGAAGCGATGAACAGGACGAGGATGCGCGCGCCCTCGCCGAGGTGAAGGCCTCGCTCCTTGCCGAAATCGACCGGACGCCCGATGGCGCCCCGCAAGGCGCCGAAGACGAGGAAGACGAGGCACCCGCCAACGGCCCAAGCCTTGCCGACCGCATCCGCGCCCTTGAGGCAGGTGTCGCGCACTGACCCGATAGGTCCTCAACCTCTTCTTTTATTTGCCGGAATCGCTGCAAGCTGCTCTCCTAGCGCGGCTAACGCATGAGGGGAGATTCGCCATGACGTCTTTCGACTATCCGCTGACGGGGCTCGTCACGCTGGTCACGCTTGCGGTCTATTTCTGGATGGCCTTCAAGGTCGGTAAGGCACGGGGAACATTCGGGATTCCGGCGCCGCGCATGGACGGGCCGGACGACTTCCTCCGTGTACTGCGCGTCCACGGCAACACGACCGAGGTGCTGATCCTCTTCCTGCCGGCGCTCTGGCTCTTCGCGCTCACCATCGGCGACATGTGGGCCGCGCTTGTGGGCGTGATTTTCCCAATCGGCAGAGTGGTTTACGCCCGCGGCTACTATGCAGAGGCGCTGAAGCGCTCGACCGGCTTCACCATCGGCCTGTTGTCGATCATGGTGCTCTGGCTGGGCTCGGCAATCGGCCTCGCGATGCAGGCGGCAGCCGCCTACATTTAACGCCAAGTACTTGATTTTATTTGAAGAATTGGCGTCCCCTAGGGGAATCGAACCCCTGTTTTCGCCGTGAGAGGGCGACGTCCTGGACCGCTAGACGAAGGGGACGGACCAGTTCGGGCGCTCCTTCTAGGACGCCTTTAAGGGCCGCGCAAGAGCAATCTGAAACGCCGCCCGAAACCTAGGGGTTGCCCCCTAAAACATGCGCCCCGCACTGCGTCATTCGACCGCACCCGGCGCTTTCTTGCGGTCCTAAACTCCGCATTTCCCAATTTTACGCAAGGCATATCAATAGGTTACGGTGCAATCTGGTCGCATCCCAATTCATGTTAAATTTTTGCAACGCAACAAAAAGACAATTGACAAACTGTCATCCACGACCGATATTTGTCTCACGAAACGTCGGTCGACCTCCTCCCCGACCGATAGATTTCAGAATGCCGCCGGCGCCATCCTCCCTCCTCCCCCGGCGCCGGCGGCACCCTCCCTGCGCTGGAAACCGTCAACTCCTTGATTTTGCGGAAGAAATGACCGGACCCGGGGACAAGCCGGGGGTGACTGTCATCGGAATGTCACCGAACCGTCACAGGAAAACGCGGAAATCCCCTCCTCCGGGCGGGAAGAGGGGATAAGCCGTGACAGGCCGCCGTCAGGCCCGCATGCGGGAATCGGTGCCGGTCTTCGGATCGACCGCGCGGCCATGCGCCCACCAGTTCTCGAAGGTGGTCTCGACGATCGACATGCCCATGTCGGCCCGGTCGAGGCCCGGATCCTTTTCGAGATTATCCGCGATGGTCTCGAAGAGCTTCAGCTTCATGGCGGCAGGCCGCGCATTGAAGGAGAGCCGGATCATGATGAAGCGCTCGCTGCGCGGCAGCCCGAAATAGCCGGGATCGAAAATCATGTCGTCCCTGTCGAGCTCGTGGGTGACCTGGAAATAATCGTCTTCGGGAATGCCGAGAACGTCGACCATGGCGCGGTGGATGCTCTTCGAAATGCCGTTGCGATGGGCGGGCGTGGTGCCCTTGCGAAGCCAGACCTGAACTAGCAACCGCCAAAGAAGTTGAGGCGGATAAATCGGCTGAGCGTTTCGAGCAAGCAATGAAAAAATTTGCCGCCTAAGAAATCGGTAGGGGATTCCTCTTGGTATTCCCCTGTGCTATACTGCAAGTGCACAACGGCGCAATCGGATTGGACCCGGTCACGCCGTTGCTCCTTTCCCCTTCTGGAAGGGGGTGGGCCGGTGCCAGCACTAGAGGCTGGAAACCGATGTTGTCCGAATGGATTGCCAGACCACGTTTTCCTCGCTTTCTATTTGGGTTCTGCCTTGCGTGTGGTTTCTGAGGCCGTATTCACGCGAAGCAATCGAATGTTTAAGAGCCGTCTCCTTGTGAGGCGGCTTTTTCGTCTGCCGTATCATCGACGACAAAGCAAAAATCTAGGACTGGACCAAATGCATCCAAGAAACTTTGCCGCTTCTTGGACGTCCAGCTTTCACCCTCCGCAGGCAACCGAGCGAGCATCCCCATTATGGGAGCCGGAATACTAGACGTGTCGGCTTGTGCGGTATTCTTGCGTCCGGTTGGCGGCTTAATTCTGCCTACGGATGGATTTGCGCGCGGCTTAGACGGCGTGGCGCGAGCAGCGCGAGGCTGTGCACTTTTTTCGGACGCGACGCCGGCGGCGGCATATAGACCGAGAAACAATGTGACCATCCGCGACTGCTGCCCAACAGGATTGTAGAAGCGAAACGCGTCACGAACTTTCGTATCATCGTCTTGGGCCGGATCAACAATGGCGATTACATCTGCATATGCCGCATTGAGCCACTCTTGCATCCGCTGTTTATATTCAGCTTCGGGGGCAAGCCTGATCTTCTCAAAGATGGCCGTGGCGTTTCCTTTGTCGTCGATTAAATCCAAAACAACCAGCGCCTGAAGAGTGCGCGAGATCAAGCTGTCCGAGACGCCAATGCGCCCGAGCGATTCCGTCGTAAGGGGAAAGGGTAGTCCGCGCGAACGGTTGCGCGTGATCAGGTCAACGATCACCGATGTTGGCGCATAGGGCCCCGAAGCGTCTTTGGTAACAGCCATGTTGCCTTCCTCGTACAGTCAATTCATTACGAGTAACAGCATAACCTCGTTGCCGCAATAATCCGTTATTGTATTTTTTGAAAATGCCGTAAGACATTGATTTTGCTTTGATTATATTTTGTTCTGAGCCTAAAATTAATCAATCCAAGCTTGAATGCGTGGCTCAAAATGACAGAATCGGCGGAATCACAGAACCAAATTTTGAGGGCACGAATGTGCGGAAGCTGTCTTGTCGTTGCGTCAAAGGGGCGCAACTCCTGTTTGGCGTAACGGAGGACACTGAACTGGACGCCCGTACCAAGTATGAGGCATCCCTAAAGCGGTGGTTAGAGATTGGGGAGACCGAAGACAGTGCAAGAGAGGGTTAGTCGCGCCACCACCATCTTTTGTGGTCAGTATGTCAAGTGTAACGTTGCCCCCTCGGGGAGGGTCGAAATTTGAAAGCGCAGCGCATCAAATTTCGGGGAGGGGGCTCCGGCGGATGACGCACCCCCGCCCCGAGAAATTCTTCGCAAGCTCGAATTTCTCGACCCGCCCCCAGGGGCGGGTGGGAAGAGAGGCCGCCGAACGGGGAGGTTTTGTTATTCCGCCGCCGCAAACCCCGACAGCGGCGTGAGCAGGATGCGGCCGAGTTCCTCGCCCGTTTTCGCATCGACGATGATGACGGCTTCGGCATCGCCGCTGCCGATGGCGATGGCGATGCGGCCGCTTTCCATGGTGACGGAGCGGAGCTTCTCGCCCGGCGCGATGGCGATGCGCGAGGCGCCGAAATAGCCGGCGGGGAGCGCCGCGCGGGCGGGGCCCCTCTCCTCCGCGCCGGAGAGCCGCCAGACGAAGGCCGCGACCACCAGCATGAAGGTGAGGACGAGGAAGCCCGACATGCCGGCCACCAGGAATTTCAGACGGCGGAGCTTCTCCTCCGAGAGCGGCTCGCCTTTTTGCGGCGCCTCGTCCCGCGCATCCTCTTCCGGTGATATAGTCCCGCTCATGATGCCGGCTGCTCCCCATGATGACGAAGAAAAGAGATACGCGCTCACCGTCGGCGAGACGGAAGGCGGCGCGAGGCTCGACAAGTATCTCACGGATGCCCTTGCCCGCAAGCTTGGCGAGGCCGAAGGCGCGGATGCGCAGGCCGCACCCTCGCGCGCGCGCGTGAAACAGCTTGTGGAGGAAGGCCGCGTGAGGATCGGGGGGACAAGGCCCCGCGCCGTCACGGAAGCCTCCTACCGGGTGAAGCGCGGCGAGCAATTCGAGGTGACGCTGCCGCCGCCCCTCCCCGCGCGGCCGCAGGGACAGGCGATCCCGCTCAATGTGGTTTACGAGGACGCGGAGCTGATCGTGGTGATGAAGCCGGCGGGGCTCGTCGTCCACCCGGCGCCCGGCAACCCGGACATGACGCTCGTCAACGCGCTAATCGCGCATTGCGGGGACACGCTTTCGGGCATTGGCGGCGAGCGGCGGCCGGGCATCGTCCACCGGCTCGACAAGGAGACGAGCGGACTGATGGTCGTCGCCAAGACCGACCGCGCGCATAAGGGCCTCGCGGCGCAATTCGCCGCGCATGGACGGGATGGAAAGCTGACCCGCGCCTACAAGGCGCTCACCTGGGGCGTGCCCTCGCCGAGGAAGGGAACCATCGACGCGAATATCGCGCGCTCAAGCCACAACCGCTCGAAGATGGCGGCGCTGAAAACGCGGCTCGACGCGGACGGCGACGACGTGACGAGCGGCCGCCGCGCGATCACGCATTACACGGTGGAGCGGGAATTCGCAGGCGGGCTCGTCAGCCTCGTGGAATGCAGGCTGGAAACGGGCCGCACGCACCAGATCCGCGTGCACATGACGGCCATCGGCCACCCGCTGCTCGGCGACCCGACCTATGGCACGGGAATGAAAAGCCGCGCCGCGAAACTGACCGACGGCGCGCGGGCGGCGCTCGCGCGACTGGATCGGCAGGCGCTGCATGCCTGGCATCTGGGCTTCGAGCACCCGGTGACGGGCGAGCGGATGGACTTCAATGCTCCGTTGCCGGAGGATATGAGGGAGTTGGTGGAGGAGTTGAAGGGGTGCTAGCCCCCTCACCCTTCCCACCACTGCTTCGCAGCGGCGGGCCCCTTCCCTCTCCCCCTAAAGGGGGCGAGGGAGAAAGAGTTGCCACTTCAACCCGTCTCCCCTCCGGGGAGAGGGAGGGAGCCGTCGCCAGACGGCGGAAGGGTTGAAGGGCACGCAGAGCCGCAGAGCAAAAGGCCTATGGATTGCCACGCCTCCCTGCGGGAGGCTCGCAATGACGAAGGTAAAAGGGCCGAGTACCGCCCGACTTGAAATCAAGTAACATATAAGGTACTGTATGTTGTCTCTCAGAATTGAGGAATATATCCGCGAGGACGGATCAAGCCCTTTTGGGAACTGGTTCGACGGGCTGAGCCGAGAGGCAGCCTACAAAGTGGTAACCGCCCGCGCGCGGATGGAGCACGGCAATCTTGCCGCCGTAAAGTGGATCGGCAAGATCGGCGAATACCGGATCGACTGGGGTCCGGGCCTGCGCATCTATCTTGCACGCGACGGCAAGGAACTGGTGATCCTGTTCGGCGGCGGCACCAAGAAGCGCCAGCAGGCGGATATTCGGGAGGCCGAGACGTTGCTGGCGGAGTACAAGATTGTCGAGCGCATTCGCCGCGACCCACGCTTCGCGAAGGGCGTGCTGACCGAAGCAGCGACGGTGTTTCTCGGCGGTGAACCGGAGGTCGCGCGGCTGATGCTGCGCGACATCGTGAATGGAACGCTCGGCTTCGAGGAACTCTCGGCGCTGACCGGCATCCCGCCGAAAAGCCTTCACCGCATGCTCTCAAGCCGGGGTAATCCGGCAATGGACAACCTCGCCGCGATCTTCGAGGCGATCACGGGACATCTGAAGGTCGAGGTGGAAGCGCGGGCGAAGAAGGCGGCGTGAGACCGCTCGGCGCACAAATAGGGCGCGCATATGCGAAAATCTAAAAAGAAAACAGACACGACATCCAAGAATGAAGGTGGGAGAAGTTTCTTCTACCCACCACGGGATATCATCTGCACTCGTGCGTTCAGTAATTTTTTGCTGGAGTATCACAGCAACTTCGACTGCTTCTTCTATGTCGCAAGTTTGGCCATTAAGTCTGACGACGTCCGTGTTCGCGCAGCAAATTTATTCGTAAGACATTTAGCGGCGAATGCCTCTGACGAAGAACGCGAGCGTCACAGAAAATCAGCCTCCGATCTAGACGCAGCATGGCGGCAACTTCGGAAGTTCGCTCCTCTCTTATCTCGAAATCTAACGAACACAGCAGTTAGTGGAGTACAGCGTTACTTTTCGGAAATAATTCAAGCCGCGGCGCTGAAAAGGCCCGGAATATTAAAGTCTGCTCAGACTCTGCGCGTTGATGAAATTTTGAATTTCAACAACCACAAGGATCTTGTCGCCTACCTGATCGACAGAAAAATCAACGAACTATCGTACGGAGGGCTCGATGGACTGGAGGAATATTTTTCGGACAGGCTTGGAATAGAAATGTTCGCCTCCGATCAACAGCGGACATTGCTTAAAGTTTTTTTCGAACTAAGGAACATAAATGTTCACAGCGGTGGGATTGTGAATGATCTTTTTCTCAGAAGAGTTGGACAGGTCGACGGTTTCCAATTTGTGCGTGGCGAATGTTTTCACGTTGACATGGATGAATTGGAGGAACTAGCGGGAAATGCTATCCATATTGCATTGGAAGTGGACCGTTCGACCGCGAACAAGTTCAAATTGAAGCGCAAAGCCCACAATATCTGGGCTGGAAGCCGCCTCTAAGAGCAGCCCTTCACTCGGTCGGAACCGACTTAAATCTGCTGTTCAAACTTCTCCCATTTCTCTCCGTCTCCTGACGGTAGTAAGACGTAGATGGCCCGCATGAAGCGGGCCATGACGGTTTAGGAGTGAGTGTCCGGAAAATGCGACCCACCAAAAAGCGCAAAGCCGAACGGGTATTGAGGATCGGCATTGCCTCGCGGGCCGAGATGCGCGCGCGGACGCTGGCCGTTGCGCGCGGCGAGTTGAAACCCTCTCCTTCCGATCCGAAGGTCTGGTTCACCTCGCTTGAATCTCTTGCGCAGGTGCTCTCCACGAAGAACCAGGCGCTGCTGGAGGCGATCCGGCGGGACGAACCGCAGTCGCTCAAGGAACTCGCCGGGCTTTCGGGGCGGGCGGAGAGCAATCTCTCGCGCACGCTCCAGACGCTCGCGCAATATGGCTTCGTCCGCCTGAACAAGGCGGAGGGGCGGCGCGTCGTGCCCGAGGTGCTGTACGACCGGGTGGCCCTCGACCTGCCGCTCGACAAGGCGGCATGACGAAGCTCTTGCCCTCTTATTAGAATTATTCTAATATTTTTTCACCTTGTCGCGAGCGGAAGCCCCCTCCCCGCCCCCGCCCTTTAACTGCCGCCTTCCCGCGCCTATATGGAAAATCGCCGGCTCGGGGGGCCGAAGGCTCTTCCCGCGACATTTTGCGCCGCAAGGACAAGCGGAACTGTCATGATTCCGCCTGCGTTCGGGTATTGGATAGACTGAGCAAGTTGCTCGGGTATTGGGCCGGGATATCCCCCAGGGGGTGTTCCGGGTCTATGCCGGGGTGCCGGACAAGACAGAGATGAACAGGGCCCGCCTGCCTTCGGGGCAGCCCGGGCCGGAAATGGGGGCCAAGATGGCCGAGACGAAAGCAAAGCCTGCCGCGAAAACAGCCGTGGCGAAGCTGGCGCCCGCGCCGAACCCGGAAGGGTCGCTGTCGCGCTATCTGCAGGAAATCCGCAAGTTCCCCATGCTGGAGCCGCAGCAGGAATACATGCTGGCCAAGCGCTGGAAGGAACATGAGGACACCGGCGCCGCGCATCAGCTGGTGACGAGCCATCTGCGCCTCGTGGCGAAGATCGCCATGGGCTATCGCGGCTACGGGCTGCCCATTGGCGAGGTGATCTCGGAAGGAAATGTGGGCCTGATGCAGGCCGTGAAGCGCTTCGAGCCGGAAAAGGGCTTCCGCCTTGCGACCTATGCGATGTGGTGGATCCGCGCCTCGATCCAGGAATATATCCTGCGCTCCTGGTCGCTCGTGAAGATGGGCACCACGGCGGCGCAGAAG
>PHEF01000028.1 GCA_002842875.1 Alphaproteobacteria bacterium HGW-Alphaproteobacteria-3
AAGCTTCTCCACGGACGGTCTCCTTTGTTTGAGATCTCCAACGACCTCATTCTGGCACATCATGATGCCGTCGGGGGCCGTCCATCCCAACAATCCAGTAGCCGCGCAAGCGGCGTCATTCTTCGAAAGACTCTTTTTCGTCGCATCGATCTCGGTTCCCTACCCTGGATGCCCGGATCAAGTCCGGGCATGACAGGAAGGTGAAACCAACCTCAAGCCGCCGCCTCGTCTTCCGGCCAGTCGCCGACATAGGAAGACTGCGGGCGGATGAGCCTGCCGACGCGCTCCTGCTCCATGACATGCGCCGTCCAGCCTGCGATCCGGGCCATCGCGAAGACGCTTGTTACCGCGTCGCGCGGAATGCCGAGCGCCTCCAGCAGCACCGCCGTGTAATATTCCATGTTGGTGTCGATCCGGTGGCCGGGCTTTGCTGCACGCAGCGCCTTCAGCGCCGCGGTTTCCACCTCGCGCGCGAAGCGCACGCGCTCGTTGCCGTTGGTCAGGATCGTCACCGCCTTGTTGAAGACATCCGCCCTCGGGTCGCGCACGCGGTAGACACGGTGGCCAAAGCCCATGAGCCGCGCGCCGCCGGCGATTTCCTTCTCCAGCCAGGGCCCGATGTTTTCGCGGTCGCCGATCTCGTCCAGCATGTCGAGCACGGGACCGGGCGCGCCGCCGTGAAGCGGGCCCTTCAACGCGCAGAGCGCGCCGACCACCGCCGAGATCGTGCCCGCCCTTGTGGAGGCGATCACGCGGGCCGTGAAGGTGGAGGCGTTCATGCCGTGGTCCGCGACCGTCACCAGATAGGCGTTCAAGGCCTCCGCCTCCGCGTCCGAGGGCGTCTCGTCCCTCAGCATACGGAGGAAATCTTCGGCGTGGCCGGCCCGGGCATCAGGCGCGACGGGAGATTTCCCCGCTTCCGCGCGGACGAGCGCCGCGGTCATCACCGCCGCCGCACCGAGGGCGCGGATATGGGCGGGGATATCCCGGTCCGCCGCGTGCCTGTCCGGTTCGTCGGCAAGCATCGACAATCCGGAGCGGAGACCTTCTGTGACAGTTCGATGACATTTCGATGACAGTAGCGCCGGGATATACCCGTATGCCGCCTCGCGCGCCCGTCCGAGCGCCTCACGAACCTCCGCCTCCGAGGGGGCCGGTTCGAGCCCCGCCGCCGTCCAGAGGGCAGCCGCCGCGCCTTCGAAATCATGAGCCTTTACAAGGTCTTCGACCTCATAGCCCGCCACGATCAGGCGCCCCGCCTCGCCGTCCACATGGCTCAGCGCCGTCTCCGCCGCCACCACATTGTCGAGGCCGCTCGCGCTCACGCGGGGCGTCTCGCTTTTCAGCGTCACGTTGCCTGACATTTCATGTCTCCTTTTCATCGGGCACGGAAAATCGAGCCTTTCCAATGGGTTGGCGGTTCGTTCCCGGCTCTGGCCCCGCGCGATGCGGCGGGCCTCCTTGCCCTTCAAGCTGGAGACAGGTTGATTGTCGGTCAATCTTGATTAAGATAATCAATATATAGAAAAGAGCGCGCCATGGCCGAAAATCCCGAGAATCTCTACCTTTCCGCGCGCGAGGCTGCGGCCGAGCTCGGCATCTCGCTCCCCACCCTCTACGCCTATGTAAGCCGCGATCTCATCCGCTCCGAACCTGTGCCGGAGAGCCGCGCGAAGCGCTACCGCGCGGAGGATGTGCGCGCGCTCAAGCGGCGAAGATCGTCGGAAAATCAAGAGGTTAGCGGCGCGCCGGGCACGCTCAGCTTCGGCCAGCCGGTGCTCGATTCCGCGATCACGCTGATCGCCGACGGGCGTCTCCACTATCGCGGTTCCGATGCGACGGCGCTCGCCAGGAGTTCGAGCCTCGAGCAGGTTGCCGCCCTTCTCTGGGGGTGCCGGGACCTTCAGCCCTTCACGAAAGACGCCGTCTTCCATCCTTCCGGGCGTCTCGCCGGCCTCGCCGCCTCGCTTTCGCTGGTGCCCCGCATCGAGCGCTGCCTGTCGCTCCTACCACAGGCAGCGTTGGAAGATGCCGCCGTCTACAACATGACGGATCGAGGCCTCGCCGCCACCGGCGCGCGCCTCCTTCGCTATGTCGCCGCCGTCATCTCCGGCGAGACCCCGAGCGACAAGCCGGTCCACGAGGTGTTGACCCGCGCGCTCACGCAAGGCGAGAAGCCCGCCTCCGAACTCATCCGCGCGGCCCTCGTCCTCTCCGCAGATCATGAGCTCAACGCCTCTGCCTTCACGGTGCGTTGCGTCGCGGGCACGGGGGCGACGCTCTATGGCGCGGTGCAGGCAGGAATATGCGCCGCTCAGGGGCCGCGCCATGGCGGATTGTCGGGCCGCGTCGAAGGTCTGCTCCTCGATATGGCGAACCGTCAGGACGTGGAAGATGCAGTACTTCAAAGACTTAAGGACAACGACCCGGTGCCGGGCTTCGGTCATCCGCTCTATCCGGACGGCGATCCGCGTGCGGCGGCGCTGCTCGCGATGGTCGAAGAAAAATACGGCGACGATGCCAATTTCGCACGCGCCGAGCGCGTCGTCCGCGTCATGGAGGAGGCCGGCGGCCTCAAGCCCAATATCGATTTCTCGATCGCGACCGTCGGCGCCGTGCTGCACCTGCCGCGCGGTGCGGGGCTCAGCATGTTCGTGCTCGGCCGCACGGCGGGCTGGATCGGACATGCCATGGAACAATATCGTACAGGCCTGATGATCCGTCCCCGCGCACGCTATACGGGCGAAACGCCGCGCTGATACCCGTGCTAGCCTCCGTCCCTATCGAAGCAGGGGAGGGAAAATTGAACGGGAAAACCACACTCGTCGCAGGCGCCACAGGGCTCGTCGGCGGACATCTCATCCGTCAACTGATCGCCGATGCGTCCTGTTCCAAAATTGTCGCGCTGACGCGGCGGCCGTTCGACGAACCTTCGTCGTCGAAGTTGCATGTTGCCGTAGTGGACTTCGATGCACCGGAAGGCGCGCTTCAAGGCGTCGCGGCGGAGGATGCCTATTGCGCCCTCGGCACAACCATCAAGGTTGCGGGAAGCCAGGCCACCTTCCGCAAAGTCGATCACGACTACATCGTCGCCTTTGCCCGCGCCGCGAAGGCCGCGGGAGCGAAACGCTTCATGCTCGTTTCCGCTATCGGCGCCGATCCGGCTTCCTCGATTTTCTATTCGCGAGTGAAAGGCGAGACGGAACGCGACGTCGAGGCCATCGGTTTCGAAGCACTGCACATTTTCCGTCCAGGAATCCTTCTCGGCGAGCGCGCCGAACGCCGTCCGCTCGAGCGGATCGGCATGGAACTCTCGCCGTTCCTCAACGCACTCATGCTGGGGCCGGCGCGGGCTTACCGTGCCATCGCCGCGGAGACGGTGGCAGGCGCGATGCGCGGCGCTGCCGCCTCGAACCTCGACGGCCGTCACATCCACGCCTATGACGCGATGAACCGTCTGGCAGGGGTTTAATTTTTGCGGCGTGTGATAAGGTTCCAAAAATGAATTGATTTTGGGAGGAGGCGGCAATGGCTGTTCGCCGCGAAGACACTCGTCACCCGGCGCCGGAGCACTGCGCTTGAACGCGCCTGTAGCGGCGGCGCCGGAAGATGACGCCGGAGACAAGGCGGCCAAGCAGTTGCGCTTGCGCCTCTATCTCGGCGGACAGGCGAGCTGGTTCATCAGCCTCGGTATCCAGTTCGTCATCTTCCCCTACCTTGTGACACAGGTGCTGCACGAGCCTGCGGCGCGCGTCGGCATCGCGCAGATGTCCCTCATGATTCCTTCTCTTGCCTTCATGCTGCTCGGCGGGACGGTCGCCGATCACGGCGATGCGCGGCGCATTCTCGTGCGCGTGCATCTCTTCGCGACCGTACCGCCTCTCGTCCTCGCGCTGATCTTCATGACGGGCAACCTCACCTATGGTTCGCTGATCGTCTATGCGCTGACCATGGGAACGCTTGGCGCCTTTGCCATCCCCGCGCGCGACGGCGCATTAACTCGTGTCGCGGGCGCGAACATTCAGCGGGCGGTGACGCTCGCCATGGGCGTTCAGATGGGATCGCAGCTCGTCGGCATGCTGATCGCGGGGCTTGCCGCCTTCACAGGCACACCGGCACTCCTCCTCTTCCAGGCCATCGTGATGCTCGCAGGGTTCGGGGCTTCAGCACGCCTTGAGCCGCTGCCGCCAACGAACACGGCGTCTGCCGCCAACCGCTTCGTCCAGATCGCCGACGGAATCAAAGCCGCTGCGCAGACACCCATCGTTGCCACGGTGATCGCGCTCAACTTCGCGGTCGGTCTCTTTTATGTCGGCAGCTTCCTTGTCGTGCTGCCGCTGATGCTGCGCGATATCTATCAGAGCAACGATCAGGGTTTCACGCGCGATTTTGCCATCATCAACATCTGCTTCTGGGGCGGTACGATCATCGCCAACCTCGTGCTTTTCCGGATCGGCCATATCCGTCATCGCGGACGGATCATGATGGCGTCGCTCACAAGCGGCCTCGTCATTCTCGCGCTCTTCCACTTTCACATGCCGTTCTGGCTGCTCTGCGTGCTCATTCTGTGGTGGGGCATGGGCGCCGGCACGACCATGACCATGGGCCGCACCATCGTGCAGGTCGCCGCGTCGGAGAGCCATCGCGCGCGGGTTCTCGCGGCCTACCAGCTCGGATTCTCCGGCGGCGCGCCGCTCGGATCGCTGATGATGGGACTGATGGTCGGCTGGCTTGGCATCTTCGATGCCGTGCTCATCCCCGCAACCATCATGGTCGGCATATTGGCGCTGCTCTATTTCGTGACGCCGATCTGGAGCTACCGCGCGGAGTCCGAATAGAAAAACGGACCGGCGATCAGGCCGGTCCGTTCAAAGCTTCGCTCTCGCAGACGATCAGCTCGCCAGACGCTCCGGCTCACGGCGGGCAGGCGCGGAAGGCTTCGTGAACTCCATCACGCCGTCATCCACCTTGCCGAATTTCATGGCCATGATGTCGAGCGCGTAGTTCTGATAGAGCTTCCAGGGCTTCTTCGATCCCTGCTTGGGGAACTTGTCGAGCGAGCGCTGCACATAGCCGGAGGTGAAGTCGAGCCACGGCTCTTCTTCCACCGTTCCGTCCTTCAGGTGCGGTGTCGCCTGCCGCGTTCCCGTCGCGTCCATGTGATTGATGAGACGGCAGACATATTCGCATGTCAGGTCGCATTTCAGCGTCCAGGATGCATTGGTGTATCCGAAAGCCGAAGCGAGGTTCGGTACGCCCGAATACATCATGCCCTTGTAGCTCATCGTGTCCGACAGATCGACCTGGCGTCCGTCCACACTGAGCTGCAGCCCACCGAGCACCTTGAGGTTGAGGCCCGTCGCCGTGACGATGACATCTGCCTCAAGTTCCTTGCCCGACTTCAGCAGGATGCCCTTTTCGGTGAAGGTGTCGATATGATCTGTGACGACCGAAGCGCGGCCTTCCTTGATGGTGTCGAAGAGATCGCCGTTCGGAACGAGGCAGAGGCGCTGATCCCACGGATTGTAGGCCGGCGTAAAGTGCTTCTTGACGAACTCGGAGCCAAGCTGCTCGCGCACGCCCTGCAGAATCATCTGCTTCGCCTTCTCCGGCTTCGCGCGGCAATATTTGAAGAAGGCCATGCCGAGCAGGACGTTCTTCCATCGGGTGATGCCGTAAGCAAGTTTCGGCGGCAGCTTGCTGCGTAGCCAGTTCGCGAGACCGTCTTCGGCGGGGCGCGAGACCACATAGGTCGGCGAGCGCTGCAGCATCACGACATGCGACGCATCCTTCGCCATTTCGGGCACAAGCGTGACGGCCGTCGCGCCACTGCCGATGACAACGACGCGCTTGCCGGAATAATCGAGCTCCTCCGGCCACTTCTGCGGATGCACGACGCGGCCCCGGAAGCGGTCGATGCCCTGGAACTCCGGCGTGTAGCCCTGGTCGTAATCGTAGTAGCCGCTGCACATGAAAAGGAAGTTGCAGGTGAAGCGCACCTTCTCCTTCTCGGCTCCGCGCTCTGCTTCCACAGTCCATGCCGCATCGTCGCTCGACCAGGACGCGCTCTTCACCATGTGGCCGAAGCGGATGTGACGGTCGATGCCGTTCTCGCGCTCGGTCTCACGGACGTAGTTCAGGATCGAGGGACCATCCGCAATCGCCTTCGCTTCCGTCCAGGGTTTGAACGAATAGCCGAGCGTGTACATGTCCGAGTCGGAGCGGATGCCGGGATAGCGGAAGAGATCCCAAGTGCCGCCGCTGCGCTCGCGTCCCTCAAGGATGACGTAGCTCTTGCCGGGGCAATTCTTCTGCAAATGAAAGCCCGCGCCAATGCCGGAAAGGCCGGCGCCGACAATGAGCATGTCGAAATGTTCAAGCGTCATGGATCGACCGATCTCCAGATTGACGTAGGGTCACACAAGTTTTTCTTGCCGAGTTTCTACCTGTTGGTGCGACAAAATGCACCATGTAATTTACACGGAAGTAAGTAGCCCTTCAAAGCTTCGCAAGTCCACCTGAACAGGACTGCACATCATCGCATGAATGGCGACGAAGAGACGGGAACCCGAGGCAAGTGTAGTAAGGTCTCCGAACCAAAATTACCGTGAAGGATTCGGAGGAATGACGACGCCGGCACGCGACCACAGGACCGACCATCGATGGTACATGGCCGGACTGTGGAGCTACTTCCTCGCCGGCGGTATTCAGGGCGTGCTGTTTCCCTGGATCATCGCTTATGTGCTGCATGAAAGCCCTGACCGCGTCGGTATCGCGCAGATGTTTTCCATGCTGCCGATGCTGCTGCTCGGATTGTTCGGCGGTGCGGCGGCGGACCGTGCGGAGCTACGCAAACACCTCATGCGCCTGCAAGCGATCGCGATGCTGCCGCCGCTCGCGCTCGCACTCCTCATCTATAACGGGATACTTTTCTACGAGCTGATGATCCTGTACGTGCTCGCACTCTCGTCGCTCGGCGGCTACATCATGCCCGCGCGCGACTCCATGCTCTCGCGTGTCGCGACGCAGAGCATGGGCGGCAACATCCAGCGCGCCGTGGCGCTTGCCATGAGCGGACAATTTCTCGGACAGGTGGTTGGCTATGCGCTCGGAAGCCCCGCCGAATATATCGGCGCCTGGCCGCTGCTCATCCTGCAGAGTTCGCTGCTCGGCTTCGCCGCCTTCACGACGTCGCGCCTCGAGCCCGCGCCCCCCTCGCCACGCGCGGAGAAACGCCGCCAGCCCATCAAGGATGTAAAGGAAGGCCTCGCCGCGGTGTGGCACGACGAACGCATCCGACCGGTGCTGCTGTTGATGTTCTTCTCGGGCATCCTCTTCATGGGCGTGTTCATGGTGCTGTTCCCGATCCTCATTCGCGACGTCTATCACGGCAGTTCGCAAGAGATCGGCTTCGTCTTCATGTCCTTCTTCGGCGGCATCGGCATTTCCTCTTTCGTACTGTCGCGATTGAAACCGATCCGACGGCAGGGCCGCGCGATCATGCTCGCCATGTGCACGGGCGCGGTGGTGATGGTCTTCATTCACTTCGAGCCGCCGATCTGGGGCGTGTTCCTGCTGGCACATTGCTGGGGGCTTGCCGCCGGCGTCTCGATGAGCCAGTCGCGGGCGATCGTTCAGGAGCGCGCGTCCGATGCGCTCCGTGCACGGATGCTTGCGGGGTTCAACCTCGGAACGATGGGCGGGGGGCCTATCGGATCGGTCCTGATCGGTTTCCTGATCGCAGGCGTTGGACCGCTCGATGCGGTGCTGCTTCCGAGCGCACTGATGCTTGTTCTGTGGGTGGCGATCTTCCTTTTCACGCCGCTCTGGCGGATCGAAGCACCGAAGCCAAATCAATCCGCTCACGGATGACTGGCCTCCCGGAAAACCGGGGATTGTTTATTTCCGGGGATAAAGGGCGCCGACTGTCATCGAAATGTCATAAAAACGTCATCGAGTGTGTCCGGGCGCGCCGGCCCGAAAACGAAAACGCCGTTTCCGGGGACAAGTACCCGGAAACGGCGTTTCGCGAGAGAGGCGACTTATCCCCTATTCGTATTTGCGTTCGTCCCACCAGGGGAAAAAGGAGGGCATATCCTTCGACACCTGGCAGGGATAGTTCGCGGCGCGCTTCTCGAGGAAGGACATGACGCCCTCCTTCGCGTCGGCGCTGGCGCCGCGCGCGTAGATGGCACGGCTATCAATTTTGTGCGCTTCCATCGGATGATCCGCGCCGAGCATGCGCCAGAGCATCTGACGCGTGAGCGAGACGGAAACGGGCGCGGTGTTGTCGACGATCTCGCGGGCGAGTTCGCGCGCGGCGGGAAGAAGATCGTCGGGCTTGTGGATCGAGCGGACGAGACCGCCTTTCAGCGCCTCTTCCGCGCCGAAGACACGGCCCGAATAGGTCCATTCGAGCGCCTGGCTGATGCCGACGACGCGGGGCAGGAAATAGCTCGAGCAGGCTTCCGGCACGATGCCGCGGCGCGCAAAGACGAAACCGAATTTCGCGTTTTCCGAGGCAAGACGGATGTCCATCGGAAGCTGCATGGTGACGCCGATGCCGACGGCGGGGCCGTTGATCGCGCCGATGACGGGCTTCAGGCTGTCGAAGATGCGCAAGGTGACGCGGCCGCCACCATCGCGCACGCTTTCATGGCTCCAATCGATCTCGCCATTCGCCATGATGGGCGTGTTGGCCTTTTCCGGACGGTCCTCGCGGGCGGCATAGTCGAAGGTCCTGGCGCCCGCCGAGAGGTCGGCGCCGGCGCAGAAGGCACGGCCCTCTCCGGTGACGATGACGGCGCGGACGTTATCGTCGGCGTCCGACCTGTCGAAGGCGTCGATCAGCTCGGACATCATCTGGCCGGTGAAGGCATTGAGCTTCTCCGGGCGATGCAGCGTGAGGGTGAGGATGTTGTCCGCCACCTCGTATTTTATCGTCTCGTAGGCCATTTCTTTCGCTCCCTGTCTGGTACCGTTACCAAAATTTCCGTTCTGTGCAGCCCACCCGGCGGCGCCGCTGCGTCAACTTCGCTCGCCACGAAGAAAGTTGACGCGCCCGCCATCTTGCTGTGTCTTTGCGCCGGATGGGCCTAGAATCTCATGGGCCCAGATATAACAATGGACGCGCAAAAAAGCGAAGTCCGGGCGGGGCAAAAGCTCCGCCTCTCAGTTTCATGCCCGGGAGACGACCAGCGATGCACCCTTCATCCCATGTGAGCACCACGCCCGACAAACCCGCCTACATCATGGCGGCGACGGGCGAGAGCGTCAGCTTCAAGGAGCTTGAGGAGCGCTCCAACCAGCTTGCGCATCTCTTCCGGGATGCCGGCCTGAAGCCGGGCGACGCCATCGCGATCTTCATGGACAATAATGCGCGCTTCTACGAAATCTGCTGGGCGGCGCAGCGGGCGGGGCTCTATTACACCTGCATCTCGTCGCGCCTGACGGCAGGCGAGGTCGCCTATATCATCGCCGATTGCGGCGCGCGCATGATCTTCACCTCGGCAGCGGTTTCGGCGACGGCCGGGGAGCTGCTGAAAGACGGCCACATGCCCGACAGGATCGAACGCAAGTTCGCGGTGGGCGGCGCCATTGCCGGTTACGAAAATTTCGAGGACGCGCGCGCGAAGTTCCCGACGACGCCGATCGCCGACCAGACGGCCGGCACGGACATGCTCTATTCGTCCGGCACGACGGGACGCCCGAAAGGCGTCCGGCATCCGCTGACCGGCGGCGCCTTCGACGAGGATACGGCGCTCGAAGGCCTTGCGATGCTGCTCTACGGGATGAACGCAGACACCATCTATCTCTCGCCCGCGCCGCTCTATCATGCCGCGCCGCTGCGCTGGTCGATGACGGTGCAGCGCCTCGGTGGCACCGTGATCGTGATGGAGCATTTCGACGCGGAAGAGTCGCTCCGGCTGATCGAAAAATACAAGGCGACCCACAGCCAGTGGGTGCCGACCATGTTCGTGCGCATGCTGAAGATGCCGGAAGACGTGCGCCTGAAATACGATGTGTCGTCGATGAAGGTCGCGATCCACGCCGCCGCGCCCTGCCCCGTGCCCGTGAAGGAGCAGATGATCGCCTGGTGGGGCCCGGTGATCTACGAATATTACGCAGGGAGCGAAGGCAACGGTTTCACCGCGCTCAATTCGGAAGAATGGCTGGCGCACAAGGGTTCCGTCGGCAAGCCGCTCAACGCCATCGCGCATATCTGCGACGAGGAAGGCAACGAAATCCCGGTCGGCCAGTCCGGCACGATCTATTTCGAGAGCGACAGCAAGTTCGAATATTACAACGACCCGAAGAAGACGCAGGAGTCGCGGCATCCCGCACATGCCACATGGTCGACGCTCGGCGACATCGGCCGCGTGGACGAGGACGGCTATCTCTACCTCACCGACCGCAAGGCCTTCATGATCATCTCCGGCGGCGTGAACATCTATCCGCAGGAAGCCGAGAACATCCTCGTCATGCATCCGCGCGTCGCGGACGTTGCGGTGATCGGCGTGCCGAACGAGGATTTCGGCGAGGAAGTGAAGGCGGTGGTGCAGCCGATCGACTGGTCGGACGCAGGCCCCGCGCTCGAGGCGGAGCTGATGGAGTTCTGCAAGCAGCACCTTTCGGCGATCAAGTGCCCGCGCTCGATCGACTTCGAGGAGGAACTGCCGCGCCATCCGACGGGCAAGCTCTACAAGCGGCTCATCCGCGACCGCTACTGGGGCAACCGGGACAGCAAGATCGTCTGAGGCCCGAGAGAAGGCAAGAAACGGCCCGGCACATGTCCGGGCCGTTTTGCGTTTTGCACGAGCGCGAGCAGCGACCCCCGCCCCGAAAAATTCATTCGAATTTTTCGACCCGCCCCTGGGGGCGGGTGGCAGGTGGGGATGCGGCCCGCACTCTACTCACACAATCTGTGCTAGATTGAAGCGATTCATTTGCATGGAGGCTGAGATGGGCATGACGATGCGCGGGCTGGCGGTGGCCGGGATTTTGGCTCTGGGGGCGATCGCCTTTGGCGGCATGGCCGTGGCGCAGACATCCGAGATGCACACGCAAGGGCATCAGTGCCGCAATCTCGGCAAGTCGAACAAGCTCTTCGACAAGAATTACTATGTGTATTTCGACACGAATTCGAGCCGCATCGACCCGAAATACCAGAAGGATTTCGAGCGCATCCACAAATTGGCCAAGGGCCAGAACGCGCAGCAGATCTGCCTGTTCGGAAAGTCCAGCAAGACCGGCAATGCCGCCGCCAATGCCGAACTCTCGCGCAAGCGGGCGCGCAACGTCGCCAGGGAATTCGAGGCTCTGGGCTGGCCCGCCTCCAGGATCGCGATCAACTCGGAAGGCGAGGCCTGGGGCTGGCTCGAGGAAACGCTGACCTGGGACGCGAAAGAGGACCGGCGCGTCCGCATCCGGCTTTCGAGATAAGGGCCCTGCCCGGAATATGAGTTGGCGCTACGGAGCCGGGGCGGCTAACTTTAGCCCCCGATCCGGCGGCCCGGCCGCACCAAATTACCAGACAGGGAATGGAGACAGACTATGCGCGTTTTCGATACGGTCGCTGACTACGTCGCCGAAAAAGGCAATGAAATCGGCGTCAGCGAGTGGGTCACGCTCGACCAGGACCGCGTGAACCTTTTCGCGGATGCGACGGGCGACCATCAGTGGATCCATATCGATCCGGAGCGCACGAAGAAGGAACTGGGCATGGGCACCATCGCCCATGGCTATCTGACGCTTTCCCTCCTGCCCTATCTCATGGGCAAGATCAGCACCGTGAAGAGCGCCACGCGCGGCATCAATTACGGCTCGAACCAGGTGCGCTTCACCAACATGGTTCCCGTGGGCAGCCGCGTGCGCTGCCGCGTGAAGCTGAAGGATGCGAGCCCGAAGGCCGGCGGCACGCAGATCATCAATGAAGTGACGATGGAAATCGAAGGCAATGAGCGGCCTGCCATGGTCGCCGAGACGATCAGCCTGATTTTCGAATAAGGCTGAGCGCGAACGAGAATGTTTCGGGGCGGGAGGTACCCGCGAATGCCGCTTCCCCCGCCCCGAGAAATTCTTCGCAAGCTCGAATTTCTCGACCCGCCCCCAAGGGCGGGTGGGAAGAGAGGCCGGTTGCCCGGCGGCGTCACGCAGCCCATATAGATATTCGCGACAGCGTTCTTTTCCGGGAGGTTCCATGACCGACATCAAATCCGGCAAGCCCGACATGGCGGATGACGAGTGGCGGCAGAAGCTGACGCCGGAGCAGTATGCGGTCACGCGCTGTTCGGCGACCGAGCGTCCGTTCACCGGCCCGTGGCTCGACGAGAAGCGCGAGGGCACGTTCGTCTGCGTCTGCTGCGGCTCCGAGCTTTTCCGTTCCGACACGAAATATGAAAGCGGCTCGGGCTGGCCGAGCTTCTTCGATGCGGTCGCGCCGGGCGCCATCGCCACGAAGGAAGATGTCAGCCACGGCATGCGGCGCGTCGAAATCCTCTGCGCGACATGCGATGCACATCTCGGCCATGTGTTTCCGGACGGACCGCAGCCGACGGGCCTGCGCTATTGCACCAATGGGCATGCGTTGGATTTCCGGCCGGACGCCGACTGACAAACCCCATGAAACTCACGCCACCCGCCAGCGCACCGCGCGCCGAAAAACGGCCCGCGCCCGATACGCATCACGGTATCCGCCGCGTCGACGATTACGCCTGGCTGCGCGACGAGAACTGGCGCGAGGTGATGCGCGATCCCGAGCTGCTCGACAAGGACATCCGCGCCTACCTCGATGCGGAGAACGCCTATACGGACGCGGCGCTCGCGCCTGTCGCCGAATTGCGCGAGACGCTGTTTGCCGAGATGAAGGGGCGGATCAAGGAAGACGACAGCTCGGTGCCCTCGCCCGACGGGCCCTTCGCCTATTACACGCGCTTCGTGGAGGGGGCGCAGCATCCGCTCTTCTGCCGCCGGCCTCGCGATGCAGAAGGGGGCGACGCGGAAGATGGCGAGGAGATCGTCCTCGACGCGAACAAGGAAGCGGAGGGCGAAGCCTATTTCAGGATCGGCGATGTGGACCACGCGCCGGCGCACCGGCTCGCGGCATGGTCGGCCGACCGCAAGGGGTCGGAGTACTTCACCGTCCGCTTGCGCGATCTCGACACGGGCAAGGACCTCGGCGACGAGGTGCCAGATACCTCGCCCGGCATCGCCTGGGACGCGACGGGGGAAAGCTTCCTCTATACGCAGGTGGACGAGGAACACCGGCCGCTCAAGGTCTTCCGTCATGTCGTGGGCACACCCGCGAGCGCGGACAAGCTCGTCTATGCGGAGAAGGACGAAGGTTTCTTCGCCGGCGTGGGCAAGACGCAGAGCGGCAAGTGGCTCGTCATCTCCGCCCATGACCACCAGACGAGCGAGATCTATTTGATCCCGGCGGACGCGCCCGCCACGCCGCCGAAGCTCGTGGCGCCGCGCGAGGACGGCGTCGAATACGATATCGAACACGACGCGCCGCGAAACCGCTTTCTCATTCTCACCAATGCGGAGGGCGCGGAGGACTTCAAGATCGTGGAGGCGCCGGAAGAAGCGCCCGGCCGCGACAACTGGCGCGACATCGTTCCCCACCGGCCCGGCACGCTGGTGTTGCATCACGTCGCCTATCGCGACTTCCATGTGCGGCTCGAACGCCGCGACGGGCTGCCGCGCATTGCGGTGCGCCGGATCGCGGACGGCGCGGAACACGAGATCTCGTTCGACGAAGAAGCCTATGACCTCAACATGGGCGCGGGCTTCGAATACGAGACGGCCGCTTTACGCTTTTCCTACAGCTCGATGACGACGCCGGCGGAAGTCTACGATTACGACCTCGAAACGCGCGAGCGGACGTTCCGCAAGCGGCAGGAAGTGCCTTCGGGACACAACCCGGCGGACTATGTGACGCGGCGCATCTTCGCCACGGCGGCGGACGGCGAGCAGGTGCCGATATCGCTCGTCTACCGCCAGGGGCTCGCGCTCGACGGCAGCGCACCCTGCCTGCTCTATGGCTATGGCTCCTACGGGATCAGCATTCCGGCCTCCTTCTCGACCACCTGCCTGTCGCTCGCCGATCGCGGTTTCGTCTATGCGATCGCGCATATTCGCGGCGGCAAGGAGAAGGGATATCGCTGGTACAAGGAAGGAAAGCTTCTCAAGAAGCGCAATACCTTTACCGACTTCATCGCGGCCGGCGAACATCTCGCGACGGAAGGCTTCACCTCGCGGGGCAATATCGTCGCGCATGGCGGCAGCGCGGGCGGCATGCTGATGGGGGCGGTCGCCAACATGGCGCCGGACCTCTTCAAGGGCATCGTGGCGGAAGTTCCCTTCGTCGATGTGCTGGCGACGATCCTCGATGCGTCGCTGCCGCTGACACCGCCGGAATGGAACGAATGGGGCAACCCGATCGAAAGCCGCGAGGCCTACGAATACATGGCCTCCTATTCGCCTTACGACAATGTGCGCCCCCAGGCCTTCCCGCATATCTTCGCGCTGGGCGGGCTGACCGATCCGCGCGTCACTTATTGGGAGCCCGCGAAATGGGTGGCGAAGTTGCGCGAGGCGCGCGCGAATGACGGCATCACGCTGCTCCACATCAACATGGATGCGGGACATGGCGGGGCTTCGGGACGTTTCGAGCGGCTGAAGGAAGTCGCGCGCGTGCAGGCCTTCGCGCTCGCCGTGACGGAGAAGGCCTGAGACACCGCAAGGCGCGGGTGCGATTTGGCTATTCCGTGCAGCGGAATTAAGATGGCCCCGGAAAGCGGAGGAGGCCGATGCCGCGCTCGCAACCTGATATCGAAGGCGTGCAGCCCGTGCTGCGCAGCCTCGCCGTGCTCGAGGCGCTGAACGCGGCCGGCACGGCGACGCTGACGCGCCTGCATGCGGAGACGGGCCTGCCGAAGCCGACGCTGGTACGCCTGCTCGATACGATGATCGCGGGCGGCTATGTGCGCCGCGTGTCGCGCACCGCCGGTTATACGCTCACCGAGCGCGTGCTGCGGCTTTCGAGCGGCTTCCGGCATGGCGATCTCGTGGTCGAGGCGGCGCGGCCCTTCCTCTCGGCACTGACGGCCGAACATAAATGGCCGGTGGCGCTCGCGACCCTCGACCGCGACGCCATGCTGGTGCGCATGTCCACGCGGCAGGAGAGCCCGTTCAGCACCGATCCAGACTGGCTCAACCGGCGCTTGTCCATGCTGCTCTCGGCGCTCGGCAGGGCCTATCTCGCCTTCTGCCCGGACGAGGAACGCCGCCTTCTCCTCGCCATGCTCAGGAGTTCGAAAGCGGCGATCAATGCGCAGGCCCGCGACGAGAAATATGTGTCGTCCATGCTCGCCGGGATCAGGAAGCGGGGATATGCGACGACGGCGCCGATGCGCGGCGATGCATCGATGGGGCTCGCGGTTGCCATCATGGAAGGCGAGAAGGCCACCGCCTGCATCACCATGCGCTATATCGGCTCCACCATGAGCGAGGCGGAAGCCGCGACACGTTATCTCGCGCCGATGCGGCAGGCGGCGGCGGCGATTGCCGCCGCGCATGAGCGGATGTCCGTCAACGCCGCGTGATCGTGACCGCCACCTTGTCCGAGCCGATGGCATGGACGACAAGGCTCTGGTTTTCGTCGTCGCGCGTTGCCTCGCCGCCCTCGACCTCGACGTCGTAATCATCGGGATATTGCAGGGCGGGCACGAAGATTTCGGTCTCGCCCTTGCCGTCCGCCTCGTAGACGAAACGGAAGGCGCCCGTCTCGCGCTTGAACTTCATTTTCAGCGGACGGCCCGCAACGGCGCGCGCATAGGGCCGCACGAAACCCTTCAGCGCCCTGCCCCCGCTGTTTATGTCGGAGGGATCGACGCGCTGGTCGATGCTGTAGATGGAGAGGTCTTCCTGGTTCCAGCCGTCGCCTATGGCCTGATCGTTGCGGTTCGAGGCGGTGTAGTTCCATTGTGTCGAGTTCATGAGCAACTGGTCGAGCGCATTGTACATGAGGTCGAGTGCGATCGTGTGTTTCTGCCACGGCGCTTCGGTGCGGTCGCCCGCGTCCCAGGCCTTGTAGGCCGCCGCGTCGTCGAGATCGAAAGGGATGCCGAATTCGCCGAGGAGCGCGGGTGCGCCGGTGCCATGGTTCAGCGTTTTCGACGCGTCCTTGAGGCGGCCGAGCTGGCGCACATATGACGCCTCGATCGCATCGGCGCCTTCCGTCGTGCGGCCGGTATAGGGATTGATCTTGACCGGGAAGTCGAAGCGCTTCGTCGAGAGCGTCACGATGTCGTACCAGTGGCTCGCGTTCACGCTGCGCTCGGGCGTATCGGGCGGGAAGCCGTGACCGAGGCCCGACCCCGGATCGAGTTCGGCAAAGAGCAGCCAGTCCTTGTTGATCGCGCGAACGCGCTCGGCGACGCGGGCGAAGAACGGACCCATGAAATCCTTCTCCATCTCGAAACGGCGTCCGTTGCGCGCGACGAAGAACGCTTCGTCCAGCGCCTCGATTTCGCCGCCCGACAGGCGGTAGACGCCGGCGCGCTCGAAGGGACAGGCATGGCCCTGCTTCCAGATCGAAACACCCTCGGCATTCACCAGCACGTCGCGCTTTTTGACGACGGCGCGCGCCTCCCAGTCGATCCCCATTTCGGGAATTTCCCGCGCGAGGCCGCGCGCGGCGGCGAACCCATCGAGCGGCGACCAGGCAAGGCCCGGCCGTGCGGGAAAGGGGTTTTTCTCGCTCGGACCCAGATGGCGATAGCTCAGCGAGAGGCCGACATAACCCGAGCCCGGCTCGTTCAGCGAGTCGAAGCCGATGACGTTCGGCAGATCCTTGACGCGTGCCGCCACGGCCTCCATGGCGCCGAGATAATGCTCCTGCAGGAAATCCTGCGCGGGGCGGCCCTGCACCAGGAAGTCGGGGCAGAAGGTGTTGCCCGCGAAGAAGAGCGTCCACATGATCGCGTTCGCGGGATATTTGTAGTTCTGCGACCAGGTCATGGTCGGGTAGTTTTCCTCCTGGCGGCCGCCGCGCGCGAAATCGTATTTGTACTGCATGACATGGGCGGCGCCCGCGGCGTGGAACTTCGTGAAGTCGAGGCCCACGGCGTCGAAAAGCCAGGCGGGCGCGCCGTCGCCGCCGGTCATGCGGCTCCAGACGTCCTGATGGAAGTCGACGAAGACATACATGCCGTAGTCGCCGGCCTTGCGGCAGAGCGCGGCGAAATAATCGAGATAGGCCTCGTCGTAGCGGAAAGGGCCTTCATGCTCGACCGCTTCCCATGTCGTCAGCAGGCGCAGGCAGTTGAAGCCCCAGGCCTTGAGGCGCGCGAAATGTTCATCCGCCTCCGCCAGCGGGAAAGGCCGCCCGACAAAGGAGACCGTGCGGTGACCGGCAAAATCGGTGGGCAGGTTGGTGTGTCCGTTCGGCGCGTAGGGCACCTTGCAGTCGCCGCCAAGATTGACGCCGCGCAGGAGGCGCGTCCGCCCCTCTGTATCCCGGAACCACTCCCCATCGATTTCGAGACGCGGCAATGCCATTCGATCCTCCCCTTTTTGGCGCTGGGAGCGAGGATAGCGGGCGCGGAGCGCAGGGAACAGGCGCGGTCCTCATTATTTTCATTGGCGGTGTTTTCATTGGCATTATTTGCATCGGCGCGCGCGGGGAGGCACCATCGCGGTCAACTGGATATCCGGGAGCCGAGAACCGTGAACGCACCGACTGGAAAGACCCTGCCGCCGCTGCCGGCGCAACCCGCAGACGTGCCCTGGCCCACGACAGCCTGGCCGGAGGGCGGCCTGCCCGAGGGCACCGACAAGGTGCGCCTCCATGCGCTGATGGACCACGCCTTTGCGGATGAGGCGCCAGCCGACCTCGGCGAGACGCATGCCGCTGTCATCATCAAGGGCGGCAAGCTCGTTCATGAGCGGTACTGGACGGGCTTCGGCCCCGATGTCACCTGCCCGTCATGGTCGAAGGGGAAGAGCATCACGCATGCGCTTGCCGGGATTCTCTCGGGCGAGGGCAAGATCGACATTCATGCACCCGCCGACGTGCCCGAATGGGCGGAGGCGGGAGACCCGCGCCACGCGATCACGCTCGATCTTCTGCTGCGCATGTCGAGCGGACTCGCATTCCGCGAGGATTACGAGCCCGAGCACCCCTCCGACGTGATCGAGATGCTGTGGGGCAAGGGCGAGAAGGACACGGCGCATTTTGCCGCCTCCTTTCCGCTCGAACACAAGCCCGGCAGCCACTGGTCCTATTCGAGCGGCACCACCAATATCGTCAGCCGCACGGTGGCGCGGGCGGCGGGTGCTTTCGGCCCGGACTTCGAAGCCTTCATGCGCGAGCGCCTTTTCGATCCCATCGGCATGACGAGCGCGGCACCGAAATTCGACGAGGCGGGCACCTTCATCGGCTCCTCGTTCTGCTTCTGCACACCGCGCGACTTCGCCCGCTTCGGCTATCTCTATCTGCGCGGCGGCATGTGGGACGGCAAACGCATCCTGCCCGAGGGCTGGGCGGACTATGCCCGCACGCCGACATGGCAGCAGGCGGGCGTCGAAGAGGGCCCCTATGGCGCGCATTGGTGGCTTGGCCTTGCGGGACCGGGCAGCTTCTCGGCGAACGGATATGACGGGCAATATACGGTCGTCGTGCCGGAGCTCGACATGGTGGTGGTGCGGCACGGCAAGACACCGCTCGACGTGAAGACCAATCCGAAGACGTGGATCGCCGACGTGGTGGACTGTTTCAGGACCGCATGAGGCCCGGCCCGCGATAAATACGGGGGCCAATTTTCATGCGGCTCGTGTAGACTGCCACGCGAATAACGGTACAGGGGCTTTTCCTTGGGCAGTATTGTCCGGTTTCCCGGCGATCTCATTACCGAGCACGACCGCAGGCGGCTGACCGCAGCCGCCGAGGGGTCGCCGTTCGACCTCGAATTCCGCAAGAACGCGCAAGGCGTGCTCGCGCCCTATCTCACGCGCTGCGGGTATTTGCGGCCGAGCTTCCGGCTCAGGAAGACACCGGAAGGCTGGGAAGCGATCGCGATGGGCGCGGAGGACAAAGGAGCCGCGACCGCGCGCGCCAGAAGCGCCGAAGAACTGTTCCACGTACTTTCCGCACCGCCCCAAAACGACTGAAAAGAAAATCCGAAAACACGCCCGGAGGACAAACCCCATGAACGTCATGCCCCGCATCGCGAAACCGGAAGATGTCGGCCTCGATCCGTCGCGGCTCGCCTATATCCAGAATTACTTCCAGTCCTATGTCGACCGGGGCAAGATCGCGGGCTTTTCGACGCTCATCTCGCGCCATGGCGAGATCGCCCATTTCGAGGCGACGGGCCAGCGCGACCGGGAACGCGCCCTCCCGATGGAGAAGGACACGATTTTCCGCATCTATTCGATGACGAAGCCGATCACGAGCCTGGCGCTGATGATGCTCTACGAAGAGGGCCACTTCCAGCTCAGCCATCCCGTCTCGCGCTACATCCCCGCGTTCAAGGACCTCAAGGTGTGGGCGGGCGGCACGGCGGAAAAATACGAGACGAAGCCCTGCGACCGGGAAATGACGATCCGGGACCTGATGACGCATACGTCCGGCCTCACCTACGGCTTCATGTACGAGCATCCGGTGGACGCGCTCTACCGCAAGGCAGGGATCGAGGGCGCGAACACGGTCGACCTCACGCTCAAGGAAACGGTGGAGGCACTGGCCGGCATTCCGCTTCTCTTCTCGCCCGGCACGCATTGGAGCTATTCCGTGTCGACGGATGTCTGCGGGCATCTCGTGGAGGTGCTTTCGGGACGGCCGCTCGACGAGTTCCTCGCCTCGCGCATTTTCGCGCCTCTGCGCATGAGCGACACGGCGTTCTTCGTGCCGAAGGAAAAACTCGACCGCTTCGCGACCAATTATTTCCGCGATCCGAGAACGCAGAAATCCGGCATCATGGATGTGGGCGACGAGACGAGCACCTATGCGAAGCCGCCGAAGTTTCTCTCGGGCGGCGGCGGGCTCACCTCGACCATCACGGATTACTGGCGCTTCTGCCAGATGCTGCTCAATGGCGGCGAGCTCGACGGCGTGCGCATCTGTTCGCCGAAGACCATCGAATTCATGACCGTGAACCACCTGCCCGACGGCAAGACGATGAAGGAGATGGCAACCTCCGGCTTCAGCGAACTGGCGGCGGAGGGCTCCGGCTTCGGCCTCGGCTTCCAGGTGGTGCTCGATCCCGCCGAAGCGCAGGCCGTCGGCTCGGCCGGCAATTTCTCCTGGGGCGGGGCGGCGTCGACCTATTTCTGGATCGACCCGGAAGAAGACCTGATCGCCATTTTCATGACGCAGCTTTATCCCTCCTCGACCTATCCGTTCCGGCCGCAACTGCAGCAGCTCGTCTACGGCGCCGTCATCGAATAGCGGCACGCCTCACATCATGCCTCTGTGGATTGTGTTGACGGTCGCGGCTGCGTTCCTGCAGAACCTGCGCTCGACGTTGCAGAAACAGCTCACCGGCCAGATGCCGGCGATCGGCGCGACCTATGTGCGCTTCGCCTATGGATTGCCGGTGGCGGCGCTTTACCTGTGGGGGCTCGCGGCTTTCGGCGATGCCGCGATGCCCGCACCGAACGGCGCCTTCCTTGCCTATGCCACCATCGGCGGCGTCGCGCAGATATGGGGCACGGTGCTGCTGGTCGCGCTTTTCGCCTATCGCAACTTCGCGGTGGGCACGACCTATTCGAAGACCGAGACGATCCAGACGGCGCTTTTCGGCATCGTGGTGCTGGGCGACCATCTGAGCCTTGGCGCCTTCGCCGCCATCCTCATATCGCTCGCGGGCGTCGTTGCCATCTCGATCGCACAGTCGCATCTCACGCTCGCAACCTTCTGGCGTTCGCTCGGGGAACGGCCGACGCTGATGGGGATTGGCTCGGGCGCCTGCTACGGCGTCGCCGCCGTCTGCTACCGCGCGGCCTCGCTGTCGCTCGAGGAACCGGACTTCCTTCTCGCCGCCGCCTATACGCTGGTCACGGTGCTTCTCATCCAGACCGTCGCCATGACGGCGTGGCTCGGCCTGCGCCATCCCGGCGAACTCACCGCTTCGCTGCGCACATGGCGGGTGAGCAGCCTGGTCGGCCTTGCGGGTGCGCTCGCCTCGATGGGGTGGTTTACGGCCATGACGATCCAGAATGCCGCCTATGTGCGCGCACTCGGCCAGATCGAACTCGTCTTCACTTTCATCTCCTCGCGCTTCCTGTTCCGCGAAAAGACGAACGCGCTGGAACTCACCGGCATTGCGCTGGTGATCGGCGGCATATTGCTGCTGATCTTCGTCCGCTAAAGGGGCACCGCTACCCCGGGGGCGCGGCTTGCGCCGGCCCCGGGGGGCGATGGGAATTTGCGGATACTCGAGCTGCCACAGCGTGGGGGGCAAGGGGTCGCCGGCAACTCATCCGCATCCACCGCGAGGGCACGCTCGGGTGCGCGCCAACGAGGATCGCCGAATGTGGAGGCCGAAGCGGTAAGGGAGGACGGTCCGCCGCGGACATCCACACCAAGCAGTCAGTCACATCAGACTGGAGCAACTGTCAGGCATTGGCCGGCGGGGCTTGGGGGCAAACAAGCCGGACGCAACCCGACAGAAAAAGTCTAGATCAGATGACCCCACACGAAAAGCAGATTCGTCCGTAGACGCACCATCCTGTCCGGCCTGTCCCGGCACGGGACAAGCGTTAAAAACAGCATACAAAATATGTGTATGTTAATGAGGTGCATCACCCGCGACGGTGGTGCGATGCATGACACGCAGATGACCGTCATAGCCGCCATCGGCGAAATGCAACGTGCAGCGATTGTCCCACATGGTCAGCATGTTTGCGCGCCATTTGTGGCGGTATACGAATTCGTCGCGCGTCATGTGATTGTAGAGAAAACCGAGGATCGCCGCCGATTCCGCCTGTGTCATGCCTTCGATGCCGGCCGTGTAGACGGGGCTTTCCGCTTCCTCGCTGACAATGATTTTCATTGTCCGCGCTTCCGTCTCCTGCGCGAAGACACCCTTCGTGCCGTAGGGAAGCGCCGCGCTGTGGATCGCAACGAGGCCATCGAGCAGGTTTTTCATGGTGCCGGAGAGTGCGTCATATGCGCGCGCACAGTCCGCATAGAGCGTATCGCCGCCGACGGGGGGCACGACTTTCGAATGAAGGAGCGTCGCGGCGGGCGGCGCATCCTGGAAGCTCCAGTCCGAATGCCAGCCCGCGCCGAAGTTGCGCGCCTTCTCGTCCGGCGCGCGGCGGAGCTCCAGAATATGCGGACGGTCTTCCATCGGCGCGATGAAAGGATCGTGGCCGAAAGGGCCGATCTGGAGGGTGAAGGCTTCGAGCTGGTCATGGGTGAGCGGCTGGTCCGGAAACCAGACGACGGCGTGGTCCGCCCATGCCTGTTTCACCTCCGCCAGCACATCGGGCGGCAGCGGCTGCGAAAGATCGAGGCCGGTGATTTCGGCACCGAAGCCGCTCTCGTTCGGCGTCACGTGGATGTGGCTCGGGCGCGTGGCGGTCTGCGACATGGTCTCCCTCCCTGCCCTGTTTGCCGGGCTTCCGGGAAAGAGTGCCATATCGCCACGCGGGGAAGAAACGCTTACTGGAGAGGTCCGCCCGTGATCGTGATGCGGTGCATCAGGCGTTTTTCGCCGTGATAGTCGTTCACGGCGAAATGCCAGGTGGCGCGGTTGTCCCAGAAGGCGACCGAGCCTTCGCGCCATTCGAAGCGGCAGGTGAATTCGGGCCGCGAGGCATGGGCATAGAGATAGTCGAGCAGCGGCTTGCTCTCCATCGGGGTCCAGCCCTCGAAATGCGTCGTGAAGGCGGGGTTCACATAGAGCGCCTTCCGCCCGCTCAAGGGATGCGAAATGACCACGGGATGCACCGCCTCGCCGACAAGGTTC
>PHEF01000123.1 GCA_002842875.1 Alphaproteobacteria bacterium HGW-Alphaproteobacteria-3
CGCGCTCATCGCAATCGCAAGACGCATCCTCGTCACCGCAAACGCAATCCTCAGAGACCGAACCGCCTTCCAGCCATGACGCATCAACACAGTTGCCGGCAACAAGTGCCGGGATGACACTGAATAGGTAGCAAGGGAACGGACTCAAGGATCATATGCGATCGCCGGGCCCGCAATGGAATCACCTCACCCTGCGATAATCCGCTCCACGGCGCGCGCCTTCAGCGCCAGCTTGCCTTCCGCGTTCGTGAACACCGCTTCCACGTAGCCTTGCGTCTTCGACACATTCAGCACATGCCCCTCGCATGACAAAACGCCTTCCGTCACCGGACGGAAGAAATGCATCTGCAGGTCTACCGTCGTGAAGTTCTGGTCGTCCTTCAGCATGGTCATCAGCGCGAAGGAGCAGGTCTGGTCGGCGAGCGTGGCGAGATAGCCGCCGAAGACAGCAACCGGATTGAGGAAGGACGGATCGACCGGCCAGTCGTAGCGGATGCGGCCCGGCTCCAGCACGGTCAGCTTCCCCGCATAGAGTTTCAGCGCGGCGACATGCGGCGGCGCCTTCTCCATCTCGCCCGCTTCGATCCGCTTCAGAATATTTCCCCAGCTCGGCATCAACCCCTCACCAAATTATAGATTTGCGGGACTGCATGAATATCGCGCGGCTGGATACCGCTCGTTCAATAGTTCAGCCATTTCCGCACACGCCGCAGCGTCATCTACATATCCAAAGACCAACACCACTCGATCTTCAACGCCGAATGACCCTTTAACCAACCAATAATCGGAACCGCTTCCTATTATTTCTTTAGAGACGAATTTTTCTAACTTCTTTGTTTGATCGTCGTAGTTGTCGTCACATCCAGCCAGGGAAGCGATCAAAATCAACAGAGGCAGAGTGGTACTGAATCGCAGAATTTGCATTACGCTTCCCTATTTCTCTTTCGTTATCGCCGCCGCATCGGCCAGCATCTCGCCCAAACCGATCAGTTCATTGTAGCGCTGGAAGGTGACGCGCGCCTCGCCCGCGGGCAAGCCCTCCCCCTTCAGCAGCGTCTCGTAAACGCCTTCGAGCCGCGCGGTGACGGCGAGTAGCGCCGATACCGGAAAGAGCGCAATTTTGAAGCCCAGCGCCTCCAGCGCCTTCGCGCCGAGATAAGGCGTCTTGCCGTCCTCGACGATATTGGCGACGAGGGCCACACCCTTGAAGGTCTCGGCGACCTTCCGCAATTCCGCCTCACCCTGCGGCGCCTCGATGAAGAGAATGTCGGCGCCCGCCTTGAGGAAAGCCTCGCCGCGCCGGAGCGCCTCGTCGAGACCGTGCGTCGCGCGCGCATCGGTGCGCGCCATCACCTTGAAGCCCTTGCTGTCGCGCGCCGCCGCCGCCGCGCGAATTTTCGCCGCTGCCTCGGCGGTGGCCACGACTTCCTTGCCTTCCATATGGCCGCAGCGTTTCGGGAAGACCTGGTCCTCGATCTGGATGCAGGCCGCGCCCGCCGCTTCATAGGCGCGTGTCAGCCGCGCTGCATTGAGCGGCCCGCCATGCCCGTTGTCGCCATCGGCGATCAGCGGCACCGGCGAACACGCACCCGCAATCGCGCGCACGCGCTCGCTCATTTCGGCGGCGCTCACCAGTCCGATATCGGGCAGGCCGAAGCTCGCCCCCGACACGCCGAAGCCCGTCATGTAGACGACGCGCGCGCCCGCCTTCGCGGCAAGCTTTGCCGACAGCGCATCATAGGCACCGGGGGCGACAAGAATGCCCGGCCCCGCCAGGCGTTCATCGAGGCTCGTCATGCTTTCTTCCTCTTTCCTGCCGCCAGATTTCTTCGCGCCATCTGCTTTCCGGCCACGGGCGCCTCTCCCCAGTCCGCGCTGACGATCCGCGCGAGATCGCTCACCGTCTTCGCGCCCAGCCGCGCCTCGAGTTCCGCCTCGAGCGTCATCACGATCTCGAGCGCTTCCTGTCTCATCTCCGCTCCCTCCGGCGCAAAGCTCACGAGCTTGCAGCGCGCATCTTCCGGGTCCGGCGCCATGTAGATAAGCCCCTTTTGCTCCAGCTCCCGCAAGGCGGTGTTCATCGACTGCCGCGTCACGCCCAGCAGCCGCGCAAGCTCGCTCGGGCGGCGCACGCCTGCATGAACATAGACCATGGCCATGGATTCAAGACGGCGCACACCGCCATGTCCGCGCGCATCGAGGCTCTTTTGCAGCGCGCCATCGAACCAGATGAAACGGTTGAGCAATTGCGCCATCAAAAGGCCGGGCTTTCTTTCCATGCCGGTCATTTTCTCTCTACGGGCTCTCTCCACGGGGCGGATATCCGCTTGAATCATTCGTAAGTTTATCTTACGTTTTTCTCCGCCATGCAACGGGAGGATGAGCATGCCGAGATTGAGACAGGTCGCGAAGGCGGATGCGGACCCCTTCGCGCAACAACTCTACAAGATACTGTTCGGCGAGCGAGACCCGGTGAAGGAACCCGGCACGGCGACAG
Source organism: Alphaproteobacteria bacterium HGW-Alphaproteobacteria-3 (assembly GCA_002842875.1). Lineage (GTDB taxonomy): Bacteria > Pseudomonadota > Alphaproteobacteria > Parvibaculales > Parvibaculaceae > Parvibaculum. The sequence continues at coordinate 2,498 of PHEF01000123.1, forward strand.
GCACGCCGGGCAACTGGTGGACCGTCTTCGCACTGGTGCCGGACGCCTTCAAGCACACGACCGAAGGTTTCCAGTTCTACCGCAGCCCCAACCGCAAGCTCGATCCGAAGCTGCGCGAGCTCGGCCAGATACGTGCGGGCTACGCGCGCGGCTCGCAATTCGTGTTCTCGCAGCATTGCAAGGCCTGCCGCGACGTCGGCCTCTCGGAAGAACAGATCGAGGCGATCCCGCATTGGCAGATTGCCGATTGCTACGCACCCGTCGAGCGCGCGCTTCTCGCCTATACCGACTGCCTCGTGCTGCAGGGCGGCCGCGTGCCGGAGGCGATCTTCGATGCGATGAAGAAGCATCTGTCGGACGAAGAGATTCTCGAATTCACCTACATCACCGCGACCTACGACATGCACGCCACCATGTCCCGCGCGCTCAGGCTCGAATATGACGACGTGGACGAACGCGTCGTCGAGATTGCGGCGCCCACGGGCAGCTCCAGCGACGTCATGAGCATGGTCGACAAGCAAGGGAAGGATTGAAAGATGGGCTATCATCATCTGGCGCTTGCCGCGCGCGACATGAAGGCGATCCACGCGTTCTACGAAGGCGTGATGGGCTTCGAGCTCGTGAAGGTCGAAGTCGGCCCTGCGCCGGAAGGCGGCTGGGCGAAGCATTTCTTCTACCGCATGGAAGACGACTCGAAGTTCATCGCCTTCTGGGAAATGCACGACATTCCCGGTACGGAGAATTTCGAGACGAACCTCTCGAAGGCCGCCGGCGTGCCCGACCACATCAACCACATCTCCTTCGACGTGAAGGACAAGGCCGATCTCGACCGCCGCCGTCAGCAATGGCTCGATGCCGGGCTCGACGTGCTGGAGATCGACCACAACTGGTGTCACTCCGTCTACACGAAGGACCCGAACGGGAATTTCGTCGAGTTTTGCCTCACCACCGGCGCCTTCAGCGCCGCCGACCGCGACGCGGCGCTCGCCGCCCTCACTGCGGAGAAGCCGGATTTCTCGAAGCCCCCGGCCAATGTGCAATTCCACAAGCCGAAAGCGGCCTGACGGGGGCTCCGGGAATTTTCCGGGGCAAACTTTTTTAGGTCGTCATTGCGAGGAGCGGCTAAGCCGCGACGCGGCATATGTGGACGGCCCCCTGTTTTGCAAGGACTGGATTTGATCATGCGTCGGATCGCTTGCGGTCATATGTCCGGCCTCTGATGC
>PHEF01000029.1 GCA_002842875.1 Alphaproteobacteria bacterium HGW-Alphaproteobacteria-3
TGTTCCCGATCTTCTCCGACGATATATCCCATGAAAATGGCCACCCCGTTCCCGAGGTGGCCATTATATCTGATTTGCCCGGCTTTCCACACAGCCTGCATCGTGCCGGGGTTTTTGTTTTCCCGGCACAGCCGCGTGCCATCCGCTATCATTTGCCGGTCAATGGGCGGAGGTAGCATGACGGACGTCTGGTCGAACTGGTCGGGTTGGGTGAAGGCCTGGCCGAAGGAACTGGCTGCGCCCTCGACCGAAGAGGAGGTCGCCGAGGTTCTGAAGACGGCTGCTGCGCCGGTTCGCGTTGCCGGTCGAGGTCATTCCTTCACGCCGCTCGTCGAGACAGGCGGCACCGTCATGACAATGTGGGCGCTGAGGGGGGTCGTGGATCACGACGAAAGGGCGCAGACCGCACGCATCAAGGCAGGAACGACGATCCGCGATCTGGGGCCTGAGCTTTTCGAGCGTGGACTCGCTCTCGTCAATCAGGGCGATATCGACCGGCAAGCGCTTGCGGGCGCCGTCGGCACCGGCACGCACGGAACCGGCGGTACGCTCGGTTCGGTCTCCGCGGCAGTGGAAGGCTTTCGTCTGGCAATCGCGAACGGAGATATTCTCACCTGCAACCGGAATGAAAACGCGGATGTTTTCGATGCCGGGCGGGTGAGTTTCGGGAGCCTCGGTGTGATGACCGAGATCACCATGAAGTGTCGTCCGGTCTACGCGCTGGAGGAGACCGGCGGGCGCATGCCTATCGAGGAGGCGCTTTCGCGCGCGCCGGAACTTCGTGACAGCGAGCGGCATTTCGAATTCTTCTGGTTCCCGTTCGCGGATCAGGCGCTCGTGAAATTCCTGAAGGAGACCGACAAGGAGCCACGCCCGAGGAGGCGACGCCCCGACGATGAAATGGCGGCGAGCGACAAGACGATGATGTGGGCCTGCGAGGCGGCGCGTTATCTGCCCTTCCTGCGCGGACCGATCCAGAAGTATCTCACCTCGGCCAGCGGTTCGCGCTACTCCGGCGGCGCGGCGGAGGGCGAGGGCAAAGAGAAGGGCAAGGTGCGTTGGTCGCACGATGCGTTCCCGAGCGACCGCAATGTTCGTTTCAACGAGATGGAATATGCGGTGCCGGCCGGGAAGGGGCCGGACTGCATCCGTGAGGTCGGCGAACACATGCGCAAATGCGGGATCAATTTTCTCTTCCCGCTGGAGTTTCGTTATGTCGCGGCGGACGATGCCTGGCTCAGCCCCTTCTACAATCGCGACAGCGTCACGATCTCCGTGCACCAGTATCACAAGCAGTCCTACAGAGAGCTCTTCGCGGGCGTGGAAGACATCTTTCGCCGCTACGAGGGGCGTCCGCACTGGGGAAAGCTCCACACGCTGGGTGCGGCGGATTTCGAAACGCTTTATCCCAGATGGGGTGACTTCCAGAACGTGAGACAGCGCCTCGATCCCGCCGGAAAATTTCTCAACGCTCATCTGAAGCGGATATTCGGGGTGAGCTAGTCGAGATCGACGATCGCGACAACCTGGCCTTCCGAAACGGTGTCTTCCTCGGCCACGAGGATTTCCACGAGGCGGCAATCCGCAGGCGCGGAAACCGGTATTTCCATCTTCATGGATTCGAGGATCAGGATCGGATCGTCTTCCTCGAGCCGGTCGCCGGGCTTCGTCTCGATCTTCCAGACCTTGCCGGCGATTTCGCTTTTCACTTCTTTCCTTGGCACAGCCTTGTTTCCCTCGTCTTCAGATTTCGGCTGCATGAAGTCGTGCAAAGCCTGCTTCGAGATCGGCGACAAGATCGCCGATATCTTCCAGCCCCGCGTGAAAACGCAATATCTGGCCGTCCGCGTTCCACACCGTCGCCGTTCTCATCTTCTTTGGATATTGCGGAATGACGAGGCTTTCGAAGCCGCCCCAGGAATAGCCCATGCCGAAAAGTTCGAGGCCGTCGAGAAAAGCGGCGAGGGCCTTCTCCGGGCAGGGCGCAAGCTCCACGGAAAAGAGGCCGCAGGCGCCGGTGAAGTCCCGTTTCCAGATGCCGTGTCCGGGATCGCCGGGAAGGGCGGGATGCAGCACGCGCTTCACCTCCGGCCGCTTCGCCAGCCATTGCGCAAGCGCGATGCCGGTTTTCATGTGCCGTTCAAGGCGCGCGGAGAGTGTCCTGATGCCGCGCAGCACCAGATAGACATCGTCCGGCGCGACGCACTGGCCGATCGTACCGTGTGTATCGATCAACGCCTTCCAGGCAGATTCCGTGGCTGTGATCGCGCCCATCATCACGTCCGAATGGCCACATAGATATTTCGTTACGGCCTGGATCGAGATGTCGACGCCGTGTTCGAAAGGCTTGAAATAGAGGGGCGAGGCCCAGGTGTTGTCCAGCATGACCGTAACGCCCGAGCGATGCGCAGCCTCGGCAATGGCCGGAATGTCCTGCACCTCGAAAGTCACCGAACCGGGCGACTCCGTGAAGATCACCTTCGTTTCGGTACGGATGAGACGCTCGATGCCGCCGCCGATCAGCGGATCGTAATATTCGACGTCCACGCCGTAGCGGGTGAGAACGGTGTCGCAGAAGTGACGCGAGGGCTGATAGACGCTGTCGACCATGAGAAGATGATCGCCGGTCTTCAGGAAGGCGAGCAGCGCGGTTGTCACGGCCGAGAGGCCCGACGAGGTGAGGACGGTCCTGTAACCGCCTTCGAGTTCGGCAATTGCATCCTGCAGCGCGAAGGTCGTCGGCGTGCCCCGGCGGCCATAGGTGACGGGTTGCGAGCGGGCCTTCACCGCTTCAAGCGTGGGATAAAGCACAGTCGAGGCATGATAAACCGGCGGGTTGACGATGCCGAAATTCGCCTCCGGGTCGCGTCCCGCCGTCACGATCACCGTGTCCTGCTTTTTCTTTGTCATTCGCTCCGCCGTACCCGATATCAAGATCGCGTTCCGCACATTTAAGGGTAAAACCGGGGGCGAGGCAAAAGATGGCGCGCCCGGGGTTCCAGGGGTTTGCTCCAAAGGGTGCGGCGGGTAGTCTCATCGAATCGCAAACCGGCACGCATCCGCCCCGAAAGGAGAAGAATGAAGAATCCTCTGGTCGCCCTGATCGCCGGTATCCTGATCGGCGCCGGCGGGCTTTATTTTTTTCTGCCCTACGATCCGCTCACTCTCGGCGGCGGTGCGGCGCAGGTGTCGTCCGCAGGGGCGGGCGATGGCGCCGAACGCGCCTCGGCAGGCGAAACGCTGAGGCGGGTTCGCAATCGCGGCTTCGTCCAGTGCGGCGTCAGCCAGGGCCTGCCTGGCTTCTCGAGCCCGGACGAGCGCGGCAACTGGTCCGGCATCGATGTCGATTTCTGCCGCGCGCTTGCGGCGGCGATTTTCGGCGATCCGGACAAGGTGCGTTTCCGGCCGCTCTCCGCGAAGGACCGTTTCACCGCCCTTCAGTCGGGCGAAATCGACATTCTTTCGCGCAACACGACCTGGACGATGTCGCGCGATACGCAGCTCGGTTTCGATTTCATCGGCGTGACCTATTACGACGGGCAGTCTTTCATGGTCCGCAAGGCGGCGGGCATCAAGAGCGCCAGGGATCTCGCGGGCGGAACCATCTGCACCGAGACGGGTACGACGACCGAACTCAATGTCGCCGATTATTTCCGCAGCCGGGGCCTCAGCTACAAGGTTCTCTCCTTCGAGAAAAACGAGGAAGCTCTCGTTGCCTACGACCGGGGCCGCTGCGACGCCTATACGACCGATGCCTCCGGTCTTTATGCGCAGCGGCTGAAGCTGACCGACGCCGACGCCAACATGGTGCTCGACGATGTGATCTCCAAGGAACCGCTCGGGCCCGCCGTGCGGCAGGGCGATCCTCAGTGGGAGGACATTGCCCGCTGGACGCTCAATGCCCTCCTCAATGCGGAAGAACTCGGCATAACCTCGGGGAATGTCGATGAGATGCTCGAAAGCGACAATCCGCGCGTGAGGCGGCTTCTCGGGCGCGAAGGCGCCTATGGGGAGGCGGTCGGCCTCCGGGCGGACTGGGCGGTTCACGCGATCCGCGCGGTGGGCAATTACGGTCAGATGTTCGAGCGCAATGTCGGCACGGAAACGCCGCTCGGCATCAAGCGAGGCCTCAACGCATTGTGGTCGGATGGCGGTGTGCAATATGCACCGCCGGTCCGGTAGGCGCGCATGAGCGAGGGGCAAGGGCATAAACGAAACGGGCGCACGCCGCTGCCGCTCGGCTGGAACAATCCGCGCGTCCGTTCCATCGTCTATCAGGCATCCGTGCTCGCCGCCGTCGTGGCCGTCGTCTGGTTCTTTGCCACGACCGCACAGGAAAATCTCCAGCGCCTCAATATCTCGTCGGGTTTCGGCTTCCTCGACAATACGGCGGGTTTCGGGATCATCCAGACGCTGATCCCCTATAGCGAGCAATCGAGCTACGGCCGCGCCTTTCTCGTTGGCCTTATCAACACACTTGTTGTCGCCGTCATCGGCATTGTGTTTGCAACATTGCTCGGCTTTCTCATCGGCGTGCTGAGGCTGTCGAACAACTGGCTGATCGCGAAGCTCGCCGCCGCTTATGTCGAGGTGATGCGCAACATTCCGCTGCTGCTGCATCTCTTCTTCTGGTACTTCGCCGTTCTGCGCCCGCTGCCGGGACCGTCGGAAAGTCTTGTGCCGCTGCCGGGCGTGCTGCTCAACAATCGGGGGCTCATCCTGCCTGCGCCGGTTTTCGAGGCCGGGGCGGTTGCCTTCTTCGTCGCATTTGCGGTGGCCGTCGCGGCAAGTGCATTTCTCGTCGTCTGGGCAAGGCGGCGACAGCGCGCAACGGGCAGGCTCTTTCCGGCGTGGCGGTGTGCCGCGGCGCTTATCGTGCTGCTGCCTGCGTTCGCCTGGTTTGCCGGCGGGGCGCCGTTCCATCTCGAATTCGCGGTCGAGGGAGCGTTCGACTATTCGGGTGGCATGCGGCTGCTGCCGGAGTTCGTCGCGCTCGTTCTCGGCCTCACGCTCTACACGGCGGCCTTCATCGGCGAAATCGTTCGCGCGGGCATCCAGTCCGTCGGCAAGGGGCAGCGCGAGGCCGCTGCGTCTCTCGGCCTCAAGGAGGGGACGACGCTGCGCCTCGTGATTATCCCGCAGGCGCTGCGCCTCATCATACCGCCTCTGACGAGCCAGATTCTGAACCTCACGAAAAACTCGTCGCTTGCCGTCGCCATTGCCTATCCGGACCTCGTGGCCGTTTTTTCCGGCACGGTGCTCAACCAGACCGGCCAGGCGATCGAGGTCATTGCCATCACCATGGCGGTCTATCTGACGCTCAGTCTTGTCACCTCTCTTGCCATGAACTGGTACAATGCGCGCATCGCGCTGAAGGAGCGCTGACGCATGGCAATGGAAGATGTGACAGGCCGTCCATCCCCGAAGATCGGGATGCGCGCTTCTCCCGTCGTCTGGGCACGGCGTAATCTGTTTTCGAGCGTGGGCAACACCGTCCTAACGCTCGCCAGCCTTTATCTGCTCTGGCTTGCGATACCGCCGGTTCTGGATTTCACGATCTTCAGCGCCGTCTGGAGCGGCACGACGCGGGACGCCTGTCTCGGACCGGACAAGGGAGCCTGCTGGCCGTTCATCTGGGCGAATATCGGCCAGTTCATCTATGGCCGTTATCCAGCGGACGAAATCTGGCGCGTCAATGTCGTCTTCGCGCTCGGCGCCGTGGCGCTGGTGCCTGCGCTCATTCCGTCGGCGCCTGCCAAGCGGTTCAATCTGATCTTCCTTCTGATAATCTATCCGTTGATTGCGCTGGTTCTGCTCGCGGGCGACCGGCCGGGGCTGCGCCCGGTGCCGACAAGCGAGTGGGGCGGTCTTCTCGTCACGCTCGTCGTTGCGTTGACGGGCATCGTCGTCTCATTGCCGCTCGGCATCGTTCTCGCGCTCGGCCGCCGCTCGTCCATGCCCGCGATCCGGATGCTCTCGGTCGTCTTTATCGAATTCTGGCGTGGTGTGCCGCTCATCACCGTGCTCTTCATGGCGAGCGTCATGCTGCCGCTCTTCCTGCCGGAGGGCATGAGTCCGGACAATCTGCTGCGATGCCTTGTCGGCGTCGCGCTCTTTTCGTCAGCCTATATGGCGGAGGTCGTTCGCGGCGGTTTGCAGGCGATCCCCGCCGGACAATACGAAGCGGCGCGGGCTGTCGGCCTCAGCTACTGGCGCACGATGGGCCTTGTGGTTCTGCCGCAGGCGCTTCGTCATGTCATTCCCGGCATCGTCAACACCTTCATCGGTCTCTTCAAGGACACGACGCTGGTGCTGATCGTCGGCATCTTCGACCTTCTGGGCCAGGTCCGCGCCCAGCTCAGCGATCCATCATGGACCGTGCCGCAAGGTGCCCTCACCGCCTATGTCTTCGCGGCGCTCGTCTACTGGGTCTTCTGCTTCGGGATGTCGCAATACTCGAACTTCATGGAACGCCGCCTCAACACGGCACGCGAGCGTTAGGAGAGATCATGTCCGAGGGAAACGCTGCGCCGGGAAAAACGCCCGGGATGAAAGTCACCGACAAGGTGATGATCGAGATGAAGGGCGTGAACAAGTGGTTTGGCGACTTCCATGTGCTGAAGGATATCGCCCTCACGGTGAAGGAGGGCGAGCGCATCGTCATTGCGGGGCCTTCGGGCTCGGGAAAATCGACCCTCATTCGCTGCGTCAACCGGCTGGAACCGCATGACGAAGGCAGCATCGTCATCGACGGCATCGAACTCACCGAAGACCTGAAGCGCATCGACGAGGTGCGCCGCGAGGTCGGCATGGTGTTCCAGCAGTTCAACCTGTTCCCGCACATGACCGTGCTGGAGAACTGCACGCTGGCGCCCACCTGGGTCCGCAAGATGGCGGATGCGGAAGCGCGCGACCTTGCCATGAGTTATCTGGAGCGCGTGCGCATTCCCGAACAGGCGAACAAATATCCGGGCCAGCTCTCGGGCGGCCAGCAGCAGCGCGTCGCGATCGCGCGGGCGCTCTGCATGAACCCGAAGATCATGCTTTTCGACGAACCGACCTCGGCGCTCGATCCCGAAATGATCAAGGAAGTGCTCGACGTCATGGTCGAGCTTGCGCGGGAAGGCATGACCATGCTCTGCGTGACGCATGAAATGGGCTTCGCGCGCGAAGTCGCGAACCGCGTCGTCTTCATGGATGGCGGAGAAATCATCGAAGAGGCGCCACCCGAGGAATTTTTCAGCGCGCCGAAGAATGCGCGCACGAAGGAGTTCCTCGCGCAGATATTGGCGCACTGAGCGCCCGCTCAGTCCAGTTCTTCGAGCTCCGCCTCTTCCTGCGCATATGGGCTGAATCCCATGCGCTGATACATGGGCAGCGCGCGCGGGTGATCGAGCGTGCAGGTCTGGACGATGAGGCGGTTGATTTCCCGCGACCAGGCCATCGCGATTGCCTCGCGCAGCATGAAGCTGCCGATGCCCGATCCGACCTGTTCGGGGATCAGGCCGAGGAAGGAGAGTTCGGCGCGGGGGAGCGAGCGGAAATCGAGTTCGAAATAGCCCGCCGGCGAGCCGTTGCAATAGAGCACGTAGATTTCAACGTCGGGGTGCTGGACGATGCTGGCAAGCACCTTGTCCGACAACCGCTTGCGGTTTACCCAGACATAATCCCGGCCGACGGCGTCGTAGAGGTAGCGGTAGAAATGGACGGGCGGGTTTTCCGCTCGCATCAGCGCGTATTTTCCCGGCGGATGCGGGGCAGGGGGCAGGCGCGGTGGCGCGGTCATTTCGAGGTGGGTGACGATCGTCTTGTGCTTCTTTCCCATCCTCGCAGCCTGCCTCCGCTTCAGGCTTCGACAGGCATATCCGCCGTCGCGCCCCATTCCGCCCATGAGCCATCATAGACGGGAACCTGGGGCTTGCCGAGAACGGCGAGACCGAGTGCGAGAATGGAGGCCGTGACGCCGGAGCCGCAAGTCGTGACGACCGGATGGTTGAGATCGACGCCCGCTTCCTCAAAGAGTCTTTTCAGTTCCTCGGGCTTCTTCATGGTGCCGTCATCCGCGACAAGCTTGTTCGCGGGCAGGTTCAGGCTGCCGGGAATATGCCCGCCGCGAAGGCCCGGACGGGGCTCGGGCTCGGTGCCGTTGAAGCGCCCGGCGCTGCGCGCATCGAGCACCTGTTCAGCGCAGGTGTCGATGTTGTGGAGCATCGCTTCCCGGTCGCGGATGAGGCCGGTGTTGCGCCGCGCCGTGAAATGGCGAGCCGATGCGCGAGGCCGCATGTCGTCCAGCGGGCGGCCTTCCGCCTTCCACTTCTTCAGGCCGCCGTCGAGCACGGTCACATCGTCGTGTCCCATGACGCGGAACATCCACCAGACGCGCGCCGCGCTGAACAGCCCCGCGCCGTCATAGATGACGATACGGTTGCCGTCGCCAAGGCCCATGGCGCGCACGCGCGAGGAGAATTTCTCCGGGCTCGGCAGCATATGCGGGAACGAGCTGTCGAGATCGCAGATCTCGTCGATGTCGAAGAAGACGGCGCCGGGAATATGCTCGCGCTCATATTCGGCGCGGGCGTCCCGCTGCATTTGCGGCAGATACCACGAAGCATCGACCACGCGAACGTCCGGCGCATCGAGATGCTTCGCCAGCCATTCGGTCGTCGCAAGGGGGGAGGTGGCCTCGTACATGTCTCTCGTTCCGTCTTCCTGCTAGAGCCAGTCGGGCGCCGGCAGGTTCTTTTCCTTCAGGAAAGCGGGATTGAAAAGCTTGCTCTGATAGCGCGTGCCGTAATCGCAAAGCACCGTGACGATAGTATGACCGGGGCCCATTTCCTTCGCGAGGCGAATTGCCCCAGCGACGTTGATGCCGCTCGAACCGCCAAGGCAGAGGCCTTCTTCCTTCAGCAGGTTGAAGACGACCGGCAGCGCTTCCTCGTCGGGAATCTGGAAGGCCTGGTCGATAGGCGCATCCACGAGATTGGCCGTGATGCGGCCCTGGCCGATGCCTTCGGTGATCGAGCTGCCTTCGGCCTTCAGTTCGCCGTGCTTGTAGTAGTGGTAGAGCGCGGCGCCCATCGGATCGGCGATACCAATCTGAACATTCCCGTTGCGCTCCTTCAGCGCCATGCCGATACCGGCGAGCGTGCCGCCCGTTCCCACGGCGCAAATGAAGCCGTCCACCTTGCCGTCCGTCTGCGCCCAGATTTCGGGCCCGGTCGTTTCGATATGCGCCTGCCTGTTCGCAACATTGTCGAACTGGTTTGCCCAGATCGCGCCGTTCGGTTCCTTTGCCGCAAGCTCCTCGGCGAGGCGGCCGGAATATTTCACGTAGTTGTTCGGGTCCTTGTAGGGCACCGCCGGAACCTCGATGAGCTCAGCGCCGCAGAGCCGCAGCATGTCCTTTTTCTCCTGCGACTGCGTTTCGGGAATCACGATCACCGAGCGGAAGCCAAGCGCATTGCCGACAAGGGCGAGGCCGATGCCGGTGTTCCCCGCCGTTCCTTCCACAATGACGCCGCCGGGCCTCAGCGTGCCCCGCTTCACCGCATCCTCGATGATGTAGAGCGCGGCGCGGTCTTTCACAGACTGCCCGGGATTCAGGAATTCGGCCTTGCCGAGAATCTCGCAGCCGGTTTCCTCCGATGCGCGCCTCAGGCGCAGCAAGGGCGTGTTGCCGATCGAGTCGACGAGGCCGTTCTTGATATCCATGATGCGATTTTTCGTTGTCTGTTTCTGGCAAAAAGCCGATATTCAACCGATTTGGGACTTGTTCAGCATAAGCCATTGAACAAGAACGATTGTTTTCGCATCACGGACGCGCCCGTCTTGCGTGGCGGCGTAAGCCTCGGCAAGTGGCACCGCAACGGCGCGGATATCCTCGTGCTCATGGGCAAGGCCGTGAATGCCGCCCACGCCCTCTAGCGAAGCGGCGCCGACGAAGAGATGGGCCCGCTCGCCATAGCCGCCGGGTGAGGACCAGGCGGTCGCTACGGGATGGAGCGTCCGCAGTTCGCACCCTGCTTCCTCCAACGCCTCGCGCCGCGCGACGTCCTCCGGCTCCTCGTCTTTTTCCCGGACGCCCGCCACTGCCTCGAAAAGCCAGGTCGCCTCGCCCCAGACGAGCCCGCAGGTGCGGAACTGCTCGATCAGCACCACGGCGTCGAGCGCGGGGTCGTAGGGCAGCACGTTCACGGCTTCGCCAATCGTGTAGACATCGCGCGTGACCTCGTCCGACCATTCGCCGTCGAAGCGTTTGTGACGGAAGACGAAGCGTTCGAGTTTCCCCCAGCCCCTGCCGATGATGTCGCGCGAACGCAGATCGACGTCGGCAAGGCTGCGCGGCGTCGGGGCGAGACGGGATTCCATGTGCTGCTCCGGTTGGTGGCGGAGGAGCTTACCAGCCGCCGCCATGCACGGCTACTGCCGGGCGAGCGTTACCTGCGTCACGTCGATATTTCCGGCGCGGAAGCCTGCCTCGCAATAGGAGAAATAATATTCCCACATTCGGCGAAAGCGTTCGTCGAACCCCTGGGCGCGAATGTCGGGCCAGGCAGCACGGAAGCGCTCGCGCCACAGACGCAGCGTCTCGGCATAATCGAGGCCAAATTCGAGATTATTCGCCCAGGTCAGCCCCGCCTGCGCCACCTGCTCGCGGAGCACCGACGGCGAAGGCAGCATTCCGCCCGGGAAGATGTAGCGCTGGATGAAATCGGCGCGCTTGCGGTAGGCCGCGAAGGAGCGGTCGGCAATGGTGATGATCTGCAATCCCGCCTTGCCGCCCGGTTTCAGGCAGTCGCGAACCTTCCGGAAATAGGTCGGCCAGTATTCCTCGCCCACCGCCTCGAACATTTCGATGGAAGCGATCCGGTCGAACTTCTCGTCCACGTCGCGATAGTCCTGATAGCGGATATCGACCTTGTGGGAGAGTTGCTTCTGCGCCATGCGCTCGCGGGCGAAGGCAAGCTGTTCCTTCGAAATGGTGATGCCGGTGACGCGGCAGCCGATCTCCTTTGCTGCATATTCGGCGAAGCCGCCCCAGCCGCTGCCGATTTCCAGCAGATGATGTTCGGGCTTGAGGCCGATCTGTTCGGCGAGCGAGCGGTACTTGTTGGTCTGCGCTTCGGAAAGAGCCTGCCCCGGATGGGCGAAGCGCGCGGCCGAATAGGTCATCGTCGGGTCGAGCCACTGCGTGTAGAAGCGGTTTCCGAGGTCGTAGTGATATTCGATGTTGCGTCTGGAGCCGGTCTTCGAGTTCCGGCGCATCAGATGCCCTATGCGCGAAAAGAGGCGCGCCACCGGCATGCCGTGCATCTTGTCCTGCAAGGCCTCCTTGTTACGCAGGAAGAACTGCAGGAAGGCCGTCACGTTGGGGCTGTCCCACATGCCGTCGAGGAAAGCCTCGGCGGCGCCAAGGTCGCCGCCGGCAAAGAAGCGCCGGGTCAGGCGGAAGTCGCGGATGACGAGTTCGGCGTCCTCGCCCGGCTCGGCGCCCCGGAAACGGAGGCGGCGTCCGTCCGGCAGTGTGATGGTCATGGAGCCGTGGCGGATTTTGGCGAGCGCCCCGAAGGCGATTCGCGCGAGGGGTGGGATGCCGGCAATCGAGCCGATATTCGCAGGCGTCACATCGACGCTCTCCGGGGCGATGGTGGCACCATCCGGTCCGTTAACGGGGATCTGGGTCATGCTCGTCTCCCTCCGTCAGCCAACGACTATAACGGCTGAGGCGCTCAGGTCCTAGTCTGCTGTCACCATGCGAATACGGGCGAGAGGGGCGGATGGTTCAATCTGGGCGGGTTTCTTCGGCGCGCGCAAATGCTAGTTTCGCGGCGCGCGAAAGCGGCATCCGCCGAGTCGCCCCTGTCCGGACCCTGAAGTGACCGATCCCTCCGAGCCGAAAAGAAAGCCGATGCCGCACCCGGAACGGGTGCTGAAGGAGGTGTTCGGCCTTCCCTCGTTCCGGGGCCAGCAGGAGGAGATCATCGCCCATGTCGTCGAGGGGGGCGATGCGGTCGTGCTTCTCCCGACGGGTGCGGGCAAGTCGCTGTGCTATCAGATACCGGCGCTGTGCCGTGCGGGTGTCGCGGTCGTCGTCTCGCCGCTCATCGCGCTGATGCGCGATCAGGTGGAGGCGCTGCGCCAGTCCGGCGTCCGGGCGGCGGCCTTCAACTCGACGCTGACGCCGGAAGAAGCGCGCGGCATCAGGGACGCACTGACGGCCGGCGAACTCGACCTTCTCTATGTCACGCCGGAACGGCTTGCGGGTGATGGTTTCATGGCGCTGCTGTCTCGCCTGCCGCTCGCGCTTTTCGCCATCGACGAAGCGCATTGCATCAGCCAGTGGGGTCATGATTTCCGGCCGGAATATCTGCAACTCGCGAGATTGAAGGAACGCTTTCCCGGCGTGCCGCGCCTCGCGCTCACCGCCACCGCGGATCCGCAGACGCGTGACGATCTCGTCCACCGGTTGCAACTCGACGACGCGCGGATTTTTACCGCGAGCTTCGACCGCCCGAATATCCGCTACACGATCGTCCGCAAGGACAATGCGAAAAGCCAGTTGCGGGATTTTCTCCGTGCGCATGAAGGCGCGAGCGGCATCGTTTACTGCCTGAGCCGCAAGAAGGTCGAGGAAACCGCCGAATGGCTGACGGCCCTGGGCATTCCCGCGCTCCCCTATCATGCGGGGCTAGACCGGCACATTCGCGACAGTCATCAGGATTCCTTCCTCAAGGACGAGGGTCCGGTGCTCGTCGCCACCATCGCCTTCGGGATGGGGATCGACAAACCGGATGTCCGCTTCGTCGCGCATCTCGACCTGCCGTCGAGCATCGAAGCCTATTATCAGGAGACGGGCAGGGCCGGGCGCGACGGGCTGCCGTCCGACGCGTGGATGGCTTATGGCATGAGCGACGTCGCATTGCGGCGGCGGATGATCGACGAAGGCGGTTCGCCCGAAGGGGTGAAGCAGGTCGAGCGCGCGAAGCTCGATGCGTTGCTTCATGTCTGCGAGACGGTCAGTTGCCGGCGGCAGGCATTGCTTGCGCATTTCGGCGAGCAGCACGAGGGCGGGTGCGGCAACTGCGATGCGTGCCTGACGCCTGCGGAAACGTGGGACGGCACGGAAGCGGCGCGGAAGGCCTTGTCGGCCATCTACCGCACGGGCCAGCGCTTCGGCGCGGGGCATCTCATCGACATCTTGCGCGGCAACAAGACCGAAAAGGTGGAGGGTTGCGGCCACGACGCTCTGCCGACATTCGGCGTCGGCAAGGATATCGACCGGAAAGGCTGGCAGTCGGTCTTTCGGCAGCTTGCGGCGCGCGGCATCGTCTCCATCGACCACACGGCCTATGGCGTGCTCAAGCTTGAGGAAAGCGCGCGGCCTGTGCTGCAAGGGCATCAACCCGTCGAGCTTCGCCGCGACCCTTCTCCCGGGCGCCGCCACCAGAGAACCGCTTCGGGCGCTGCCGTCCCTCCGGCTTCGCCAGAGGAAGAAGCATTATTTCAGGATTTGCGTGCCGAGCGAATGCGGCTCGCTCGCGAGCAGGGCGTGCCGCCTTATGTGATCTTCCACGATACGTCGCTGCGCGAGATGGCGCGGCGCCGTCCTGCGAGCGTTTCCGACATGGCGGGCATTCCCGGCGTCGGCAGCGCCAAGATCGCGCGCTACGGCGAGGCGTTTCTGGCCACAATCGCTGCGGTGAAAACCGCAAGCTGACGGCGGACGGTCGGCGTTCAAGGGGCTTGAAACGGCGAGAGCGCACCCTTGGCGCGCTCCAACGAAAAAATGGCTCCCCGGGCCGGATTCGAACCAGCGACCGATCGGTTAACAGCCGATTGCTCTACCACTGAGCTACCGAGGACCAGGTCGGCGAGGGCCTCTGAACCCACGCCGATGAGCGCTGCATATACCAAAGACATTTCGCCCGTGCCAGCCCAAATGTCTTGCTCTTGCCACCTTTTGTCCCTATCTGCCCAAACGGTTCGGAGCCTTCGCTTCCGAATCTTCTCCAGAAAGCGGCAGGTCATGGCGGCGGTACGATTCGGCGACAAGCGGGTGAAGGTGCCGGGACCTCCGATCCTGCGAATCGGCGTCGGCGTGCTGCTCGTCGCCGGCGGCACCGTGGGTTTTCTCCCCATCCTCGGTTTCTGGATGCTGCCGCTCGGCGTCCTCGTTCTCTCCGTCGATCTGCATCCCGTGCGCCGGGCCCGGCGGCGCTTCGAGGTGTGGTGGGGCCGCAAGCGGCAACGCAGGTCCGGGAACGGCGACTAGCCGCTAATCGATCCCGAGCGAGCGGAGGGGTTTTGCCAGCGCGAAGGGAAGCCCGCTCAGCAACGCCTCCAGCATCCGCCGGTCCTGAAAATCGCCATTGAGCGAGAGCCGTGGCAGGCTTGTCAGCCGGTGGGCATGGGCGGGCCTTATCAGTCCCTTGCGTGTCGTCGTCGCGGAGCGGAAGCCGAGTGCCGAGGCGAGGGCGAAATCCCGTTCTCCGGCAGAGCCCGGATCGCCGTAGGGATAGGAGAAGTGACGGGGGCGATATCCGAGTTCCGCCTCCATCCGGGCAAGTCCGCGCTCGATGTCGGATCGCGCGTCCCAGGCCGTGAGGCCTGCCTGCGCGAAGTGATCGGCGGTGTGCGCCTCAATGCTGGCGAGCGGATGGGCGGCGAGGGTACGGACCTCGTCCCAGTTCATCGCCAGTTCGCGCGTCAGCGCGCCCATGTCGATGCCATGCTCGGCGGCGAGGCGGCGCACCTCGGCGCGCATCTCGCGTTCGGGCAGCGCGCGCAACGCCCAGTAAATCTTGTTCCAGGCGTCGTTCTTCTCGCCGGCGTCGCGTGTGAACATCGCGATTTCGCGCCCGCCCAGCGTGACGCGGATCGCGACCGCCGAGGCGATCGCGCGTTCGAGCGCCACCCACCAGATTTCCGCATGGCCATCCGGCAGGCCGGTCGTCAGGTAGACGGTGAAGGGCACGCCGTTGCGCTCGAAGACGGGCAGGGCGTCGGTCAGGTTGTCCCTGTAGCCGTCATCAAGCGTGAAGACGGCGAAGCGCTCGCCATGTTCGCCCGCTTCGAGCCGGGTCACGGCCTCGTCGAGCGGCATGCAGGTGTAACCGAGGTCGCGGACCGTCCCGATTGTCTCTTCGAGGAAGCCGGGTGCGATTTCGAGAATGCGGTTCGGCGCAAATTCGGCGCCGTCATCCTCCCGGACCCGGTGCAGCATGAAGATGACGCCGATCCCGGCCAGCGATTTCGGCGCGATCCGGCAAGCTCCGCTCGCATGGAGGGCGAGCAGCATTCGGCCCATCGGCGATGAGTTGGACTTACGGGGTGCGGGAACGGTCTTGCTCATTGCGAAGCATTCTCGGCGAGAAAGGTTAACGCGGTACGACCTAGCACAGCCCTTGCAATCCTGTCTTCGAGCCGGGCACGGCGTTCAGATTCGGGAACCGAACGGACGTCTCTCCGGTAAGGAAACAGACAGCAAGGCGAGGCCAAAAATGACGCCGCTGACCGTCAAGTTCGAAGACATGAGCCGGATTCCGGCTGCGACCGAAAGAAAAAAATCCCGGAACTCCGCCCTTTTTGGCGTACCGGACAACCGCCCGCAAGTGCTTGTCTCCATCCATGAGGAGATCGAGCCGCTCAAGGCGGTCTGGCAGGCGCTTGAAAAGACCGGCGATTGCACGGCCTTTCAGACCTTCGCGTGGATTTCGGCATGGCAGCGTCATATCGGGACGAAGCAGGGCGTGAAGCCCGCCATTGTCGTGGGATGGGACAGCGAGGGCGGTGCGCTCTTCATTCTTCCGCTCGGCA
This sequence comes from Alphaproteobacteria bacterium HGW-Alphaproteobacteria-3, assembly GCA_002842875.1. GTDB lineage: Bacteria > Pseudomonadota > Alphaproteobacteria > Parvibaculales > Parvibaculaceae > Parvibaculum. The sequence continues at coordinate 15,817 of PHEF01000029.1, forward strand.
TCGAAAACGGCATCCTCTGCCACAAGCTCACCTGGCTGGGCGGCGATCTCGGCGACTACAACGCGCCGCTGCTTTCGCGCGCCTTCTCGCGCTACGTCTCGCCGGCACAATTCCCCGCGCTCTGGGACGATATTCGCGAGACGCTCCCCACCCATCACATCGTGACGCTGAGCCGCATGCCGGAACGCGTCGGCGGACAGGCGAACCCGATGATGGCGCTGGACGGCATTCGCCGCAACGCGTCCTCGGCGCATATGACGATGCTCAAGGATGACTGGGAGAGCTACTACGGCGAGAAGCGCTCCTCCGGCAGCAAGAAGCGCGACCGGCAGAAGCGCCGCAAGACCGAAGAACTCGGTGCCGTTTCGCTCGTCACACCGGAAAGCGCGGACGAGAAGCTCCGCACGCTCGACATCCTGATGGAACAGAAATCCGTCACCTTCGCCCGTATGGGTGTCGCCAATCTTTTCGACAAGCCCGGCTATCGCGACTTCTACCGCGATCTTGCGACCAACCCCGATGCCGAAGGCCTGATCGAGGTCAACCATCTCGCGGTCGGCGACACCGTCTGCGCGGCGAACTGGGGCGTGAGCTTCGGCGGCCGTTACCATTATGTGCTCGCGAGCTATGACGAGAACAGCGAAGCGGTCCGCTTCGGTCCCGGCATGATCCAGCTCATGGAATTGATGGAACGGGCAACCGCCAACGGCCATGCGGCCTTCGATTTCACCATCGGGGACGAGGGCTACAAGGACCAGTGGTGCGAAATCGAGATTCCGCTTTTCGATCAGGTCGAACCGAACAATCTCGTCGGCTGGCTCGGGCTTGGCCCGCGGATCGCCTATCTCCAGGCTAAACGATTCATCAAGCAGACCCCGGTACTTTGGCAAGGGTTCACCCGGTTGCGCGCTGCGAAGGGCATGTTCGCGGCCGCCGTCTCGGCGCGGGTTTAAGGGCGTTTGCCATGACTTCGAAAGAGCTTCCGGCACGCTTCGGGCGGATCGGAAAGACGATTGCCGGAAAGCTTGGCGACGCACATCTTGCGGGCGTCGTTCGGGGTGCGGCCTTCGTCATGGGCATCAGGGTTGCCGGGGCGGCCATCGCGCTGCTCAGCCAAGTGCTGCTCGCGCGGTGGATGGGCGCCTTCGAATACGGCATCTTCGTCTATGTCTGGGTCTGGGTCGTGGTGCTTGGGATCGTCGTGCCGATGGGCTTTGGCACGTCGGTCCTCCGCTTCATTCCCGAATACAGGGCGAAGGAAAAGTGGCGCCGTCTGTCGGGCGTCCTGAAAGCATCCTTCGGCATCGTCGCGTCCATCGGCGCAGCTGTTTCGCTCGCGGGCCTCGGTCTGCTCTGGGTCTTCTCGGGCCATATCGAGAGCTACTACGTCTGGCCGCTTGCGATCGCACTGATCTGCGTGCCGGGCTTTGCGCTGATGGACTGGCAGGAAGGTGCGGCGCGCGCCTTCGGCTGGGTCAATCTCGCCTACATACCGAACTACATCGTCCGCCCGCTGGCGATCGTTGCCGTTGCCGGCGGCATTCTCGTCTTCACCGGCGGCGCCACGGGGCTGCAGGTTACGTTCGGCGCCCTCGGCGCGACGTTTGCGACAATGTTCGTGCAGCGCTTTCTGCTTGCGCGCCGCGTTGCCGGGACGGTCCCCGCCGCCAAACCCGTCTTTCACGTCAAGCACTGGGTTGCGATTTCCGCGCCGCTCGTGCTTGTCGAGGGGCTCTTCCTGCTCCTCACCAATACCGACATCGTGCTGCTCGGCTATTTCGTCGATCCGGACGACATCGGCATCTATTTCGCCGCGACGCGCATCGCCAATCTCATGGCCTTCATCCAGTTCTCGGTGGCGGCGCTCGCCGTGCCCAAATTTGCGGAACTTCACAGCGCGGGCAAACATGGCGAACTTCAGACCTTCGTACATGGGTCGATCCAGTGGATTTTCTGGCCGACGCTTGCGGCAGGTATCTTCCTCCTGTTCGCCGGTGAATTCGCACTCGGCCTGTTCGGCGAGAATTTCGGCGCCGGATATCCGCTTCTCTTTCTGCTGATGGCGGGCTTTCTCGCGCGGGCCGCGACGGGGTCTACCGAGTATCTGCTCAACATGACGGGCAACCAGAACGCCGTCGCCTGGACCTACGGCATTGCGGCGGTGGCGAATCTCGCGCTCAACTTTCTGCTGGTGCCGTCCTTCGGACTGACGGGCGCGGCGGCCGCGACGGCCATCTCCATCGTCGGCTCCACCTTCTGCCTTGCCGTCGTCGTCCGGCGGCGCCTCGGCATCGTCGCCTTTGTTTTCGCCGGACCGGTCCGGCGGACGCTTACAGCTTTGAGGATTGCATGACAGGTCTCGGAAAATATCCGCTCTGGCCGGGTATCGCGAAGAAGCAGCCGCGTGTCGCGGGGCCTTCCGTCGAAGTGCTGAGCCACGCCGCGCGCTATCTGCACGGCCGGCCGCCGAGCGCCGATGTCATCGTCCTGCAAAGCGCCGACGCGGTGACACCATTCCGCGCCGAGATCGATGCCCTGGCTGCGTCCTGCGCCGACCGCAACACGCAGTTCGAAAGCATCACGCTCGGCGCGGCGATGGATCATCTTCAGAAAAAGGATGAAGCGCGCGTTGCGTTGCTCTGGAGCGAGCCGGATGGCACCGGCCGTCGCCTGATGATCGGTCTCGTGCCGTATTTTGCCTCGCGCGGTTCCTACGGTTCGCCCTTCGCGATCTGGCATGTCTGGGAACATATCCACAGCTTCATTTCGACGCCGCTTCTTCGCGCGGGCTATGAGCAGCAGGCCGTTCGCCGCTTTCTTGCCTTCGCGGCGGCTCAGGGTGCGGCCCTCGTCGAATTTCCCATGTTCGAGGCGGGTGGCGCCTTCGACAAGGCGCTCCGCGATGTCATGGCGGCCGACGGCATTCTCCACCGAGAGACCGATCGTCACGAGCGCGCCTTTCTTCGTTCGGAACTCGACGAGGAGGCCTATCTCGCGGCCAACATTCGCAAGAAGAAACGCAAGGAGTTCAATCGGCTCTGGAACCGGCTCGCCGAGGAAGGCCGGCTTGAATTCGCCGTTCACGACGGCGGTTCGGACGTTGGTGCATGGGTTGACAGCTTTCTCACGCTCGAGGCGCGCGGCTGGAAGGGCAAGCGCGGCACGGCCATGAAGATGCGCGCGAACGAGCGCGCTTATTTCGAGGAGATATGCCGGGGGGCGTATAAAGCGGGGACGCTTCATTGCACGGAGCTCACGCTCGACGGCAATCCGGTCGCCATGCTCACGAGCTTCCGCTCGGGGCGTGGCGTCTTCACCTTCAAGATCGCATTCGACGAGCGGTATGCGCGTTATTCGCCCGGCACATTGCTGATGCTGAAGGCGATTGGCGTGTTCCTCCGCGACGACAAGGTCGACTGGGTCGATTCCTGCGCCGTGCCCGGCCATCCGATGATCGACCACATCTGGGCCGAGCGCCGCACCATGAGCAGCATGCTCGTGACGACACCGCATCCTTTCAGCGTGCCGCTGGCGGGCTGGATCGCGCTTGCAAAGCGCGGTGAAGCGACCGCACGCAAGAAACTTCGCGTTCTTTATGACCGTCTGCAAGGAGATGGAAATGAACAGGCTGATTGAAATTGCCGAGGGCACCGTTTCGGATGCCATGCCGCGCGCGACCTTCCGGGTGACGCACCGTCTCGACGGACATCCGCTTTTCACGCTCGATCACCTTGCGCGCCTCGCGGCGGCCTTGCCTGCCGATCAGGTTGAGTTCAACGGCCCGGTCGCTCCGAACCAGGACCCTTCACTGACGCCGTCCAACGGCCTTTCGCCCGAGGAAACCGTCCGCCGGATCGAGGAAGCGAAGTCCTGGATGGTGCTGAAAAATGTCGAGGCCGATCCCGAATACAAGGAACTGCTCGACGCTTGCCTCGATCAGGTCGCCGAACAGACGGACGGGATGATGGGCGGCGCGACGATGCGCCAGGCTTTCATCTTCGTAACTTCTCCCGGCAATGTGACGCCGTTTCACATGGATCCGGAACTGAACTTCCTGCTCCAGATTCGCGGGCAGAAGCGCATGTCGCTTTTCGATCATCTCGACCGTGCTGTCGCCAGCGCGGAAGACATGGAACTCTTTCCGGGCAAGCACCGCAATCTTCCTTATCGGGAAGAAATCGAGTCCCGCGCGATGCAGCAGCATATCGGGCCGGGCGAGGGAATCTTCGTACCGATCTTCGCGCCGCACTGGGTGCAGAACGGAAACGAGGTCTCCGTCTCCTTCTCCATCACCTGGCACACGGCGGAGAGCCGGCACCTGGTCAAGCTTTCCTACATGAATGCCGGTCTGCGCAGGCTCGGCTTCCCGCAGGCGGACGCTGGCGTCCATCCCCTGTGGGACAAGGCGAAGGTCGCGGCCTATGACGTTCTGCGTCCGGCCTATGACGGCGCGAGGCGCTTCGTCGGCGACCGGCAGAAGGCGATTGCGCTTTTCTTCGGACGGAAGACGCCGGCAATCGCGGGCTAGCGCGCGGCCGCTCTCGGCTGAACGGGGTGCACGGGATATTCCTGCAGCGCCTCGTCGCCGTATCGGCGATAGCGGCGAAGGTTCACCCTCGTCAGCAGGATACCGACGCGGCGGCTGCTGGCTGCGGAGAGCAATTTCAGCGCCCGCGCGACCATGCGACGGCTGGTCGACGACCATCTCACCACAAGCACGGTCACATCGGCGAACTTCGCAAGCACCTGTGCGTCGGCGGCGGCAAGGGCAGCGGGTGAATCGACGATCACGTAATCGTAAGTCTGCTGGAGCGCGTTCAGCACCCAGAGCATTTGCGAGGAAGCGAGCGCTGCCGTGGGATTGGCGAGAGGCGTTCCCGCCTGCAACACATGAGCGGGGCTTGCGGAGTCCTTCCGGATCACATGCTGGAAGGCGGCGCGGCTCATCAGGAGGTCGGCAAGGCCGGGGCGCCGTTCGAGGTTCAACGCCTCGTGCATCGCGGCCGAGCGCATATCCGCATCGACCACGATGGTGCGATAGCCGCCAAGCGCGAAGGCGCGTGCAAGGCTCGCGGCGGTTTCCGTCTTGCCTTCGCCTTCGGTTGCCGAGGTAACAAGCACCGTCCGGGCGCGGCGGTCGCCCACGCGGGCGAGAAGCACATGCCCCTGAAGCGCACGGATCGCCTCGGAATAGGGTCCGGAGGGGTCGCGGAGAAGGTCGTCGGCAGGCGTGGCCTTGCCCCGGCGCGCATCCGTTTCGGGCACGAGCCCGAGGAAAGGCATGCCGGTCGCGCGTTCGGCCTGTTCGCCGGTACGGAACCCCCGGGCGAAGACCTCGATCAGGAAGGTGACGAGAAAGGCGAAGATGACACCGGCAACCGTGGCGAAGGTCAGCGCGGAGGACATGCGCGGAAAGGTCGGTTCGGTCGGCTGCTGCGCGCGCGAGACGATGCGCGCATTCGCCGCCTGGGCGTCCGCCTCGGCGCGGGCATTCGCCTGCTGGTAGCGCAGCAGGAAGGATTCGAGAAGCGCCCGGTTCGTGTCCGCGGTCCGCTGCAAGGCGCGCAACTGCACCTCGTCCTGATTGAGCTGGCCCATGCGGCGTTGCAGCCGCGTCAGGCTCGCGCGGAGCGAATTCACGCGCGCATTGGCGACGCGCGCCGCGTTTTCCAGCGCCTCGATGATCTTGTGGACTTCCTTCTCGATCTGCATTTCGAGATCGGCGAGGTTCGCTTGCGACTCCTGAAGGCGCGGATGTGTCGGCAGGAGCGTCTCCGACATCTGAGCGATCTGGGCGCGGAGGGCAACCTCCTGCTGGCGGAGGTTCTGGATGAGCGGCGATTGCAGCACTTCGGCGGCGGAGTTCACCGCATTGCCGGAGGCGAGCAGCGCGCGCGCATTGCCGAGCGTTGCCTGTGCGGCCGCGCGGTCCGCCTCGGCCGTCGAAAGCTGCGTGTTCAGTTCGGTCAACTGCTGCTGAGGCACGGTAGAGCCGTTCGTGAGGAACAGGCCGGACTTCGTGCGGAAGGTTTCCACCGCCGCTTCCGACTGCTGCACCTTGCCGCGCAGTTCCTCGATCTGTTCGGCGAGCCACTTCGTCGCTTCGCTGTTCACGCCGGTTCGCAGCTCGACCTGCTGGGCGATGTAAAGCTCCGCAAGCCGGTTCGGCACGATGGCCGCCATGCGCGGATCGACGGAGGTGAAGACGATCGCGATCACGCGGGAATTGGTCTTCTGATAGACTTCGAGGCGCGAAAGCACCACGTTGGTTATGTCCTCGATGTCGGTCGAGGGATTGTGGTGACGCACGCCGAGGGCGATCGCCACACGGCCGAGAAAGCCGGTCGAGCGGAGCGCCGGGTTGAATTCGGGATTGCCCGCCAGTCTGAGATCGGTGATGAGGCGGGCGACGAGCGGCCGCGAGGTCAGCATCTGGATTTCCGTCTGGACGGTCTGCTCATCCGGCAGCAGCGGCGAAGTCTCGTTATCGAAGGTCGATATCTCGCCCGCGCGCGGCGCGAGCATCACCCGTGCCTCGACCGTATAAGTCGGCGTCGCGGTGGCGAGCCAGAAGATCGCGACGGCCATGAAACCCGCGAAGGCGCCGAGGATGATTTCCTTGCGCGCCCAGACGCCGCGCAGCACTTCCCATGGCGAAATATCGCCCACCGCGCTCTCGTTCGGCGCGGCGCGGCGGCGGTCGCCGAAAGTGACTACGGAGTTCGAATGGATATCGGTCATGCGTTCCGCTCAACAGGTGTCCGTCGTGAGTCCGAAACCGCTGGCGCTCCGGCGCCGGGACACCACGTCCAGGATCGGCTTGCAGTAGACGGCCTTTAGGTAACGGAAGCCTTAACGGGAAACTTCAAATGGATACGCCGGGTGCGGATTCTCCCGCTTTTCCGCGCGGCCGGTGGGCCCGCCGCCGGCCGGATTGCGAAAAAATTAACCCTTCCGGCGGTACGCTCCGGCAGCACTGAAACCGGCACAGAGGCCCATTGCATGAAGCTCCGTCTCGCCCTGGTCCTGATGGCGATCTTCGCAGCGGCTGCCGGCTGCGCGGAGCGCGGCATCATTGCCGAACGCCCGGTCTCGACGGAAAACGACGTCTACGTCCTCGACACGGGCGACAGGCTGCGCATCGTCGTCTTCGGTCAGACGGATCTCAGCGGCGAGTTCTCGGTGGACAGCACGGGCACGGTCTCCATGCCGCTCATGCCGCCGATCCCCGCCCGAGGCCTCACCACCGACGAATTCGAGGATGTCGTCGCCGCCGAACTTGCCCGCACATTGCTGCGCAACCCGAATGTCAGCGTGCAGGTCACGGAGTTCCGTCCCTTCTTCATTCTCGGCGAGGTGCAGCGCGCCGGACAATATCCCTATGTCAATGGCATGACCGTGCAGAGCGCCGTCGCCATTGCGGGCGGCTTCAGCTATCGGGCCGACGAGGACCGCGTGACGATCACGCGCAATCGCGGCGACCGTATCGTCGAAATCGGTGTTGACAGCACGGCGCCCGTCCTGCCGGGCGACACCATTCTCGTCCGCGAGCGTTATTTCTGATGGCCGCCGCCGCACATAGCGGCCCGGATGCCCGGGGCCAGGGCGCGCGGAGGGTCGTGCATGTCATGCGCCTTCCGATGGGCGGCCTCTTTCGTCATGTGCGCGACCTGGTCGCCGGGCAGCAGGAAGCGGGCATCGCCGTCGGCGTCGTCTGCGCCGAGCCGCAGGACGAGCGCGCCGCCGCCGCCCTCGCGAAACTTGGGGCTCAATGCGGCCTTGGCCTTCATCTCGTTCCCATGTCGCGCCTGCCGGGTTTCGGCGACATCGCCAACATTCGCGAGGTCACGCAGCTCCTGCGCTGGCTGAAGCCCGACATCGTGCATGGTCATGGCGCCAAGGGCGGCATGCTCGCGCGTCTGGCGGGCGGCGCGCCCGAGGCGGTCCGCGTCTATACGCCGCATGGCGGCTCGCTGCACTACGGCCTCTGGAGCCTCGAAGGCATGGTCTATCTCGGGGCGGAGCGGTTGATGCGCCAGCGCACAGGCGGCCTCATCTTCGAATCCGGGTTCAGCCGCGACGCCTACCGCACGAAGGTCGGCAAGCCCGCGGCGCCCACGATCGTCATTCACAACGGCCTTTCCGGGGCCGAGTTCGAGCCGGTCATTCCCGCTGAAGATGCGGCGGATTTTCTTTTCATCGGCGAGCTTCGCATGCTCAAGGGCGTTTCGACGCTGATCGAGGCCGCCTCCCGCCTGGAGCGCCCCGTCCGGGTCCGAATCGTCGGCGCCGGTCCCGACCGGGAGGCGTTCGAGCGGATGGCGGCGGAGGCGAAGGGCCTCGCCCGTTTCGAATTCCTGGGCGCGATGCCCGCGCGCGAGGCGTTTCGTCTCGGCCGCGTCGCCGTCATGCCGTCATGGAGCGAGTCGCTTCCTTATGTTGCGCTGGAGGCGGCGGCGGCGGGTTTGCCGCTCATTGCGACAAGGGTTGGCGGCGTGCCTGAAATCTTCGGGCCTCTCGCCGTGCGTCTCGTGCCGCCGGGCGATGCTTTGGCGCTCTCCACGGCGATGAAGCGCGCGCTTTCCGATCGTGCCGCGGTCGCCGCCGATGCCGCGCAACTTCACATTCGTGTCCGCGAGTTCTTTTCCGTTGCCCGCATGGTCGAAGCCGTCGACGGCTTCTATGCGCGTCTTCTCGAGGCGCGAGAGGCCGGAAGAGCGGCGGCGCTTGCGGGCAGGGCAGGCGGTGCGGCGCGTCCTGGCCTCACCGGCGCGGAACGCTGAACAATGGACGGCTGGCAGATCGAAACAGGCAACCGGCCGGGCAGCGGCGCGCCACGCAGGCCGCTGGGCGTGCATATGGCCGAGTGGCTCGTCGTCCTCGTCATTCTCACAAGCTTCTATGTCCGTTCGGAACCGGGGCAGGACAAGCCGTCGCCCTATGACCTGATGATGGCGGGAACGGTCGGGCTCTGCTTCCTCCTCGGTCTGCGTTTTCCGCGCCGCATTGGCTGGCCGGCCGCGCTCTGGGGGCTCGTCGTCGCGGGCTTCGGCATCGGCGCCATGGATGCGCTCTACGTGGAGCGCGTGCGCCCGGCGATGATGACGACGATCTATCTCGTCGGCACTTTCCTCTTTTTCGCCTCGTGGATCTATGCCGACCCGATGCGGCGTCTCACGCAGATATTCTGGGCCTATACGGCCTCGGCAACGCTTGCCGCCGCGTTCGGCATCGCCGGATATTTCGGGCTTGTGCCCGGCGCGGAAATATTCACGCAATATGGCCGCGCCATGGGCACCTTCAACGACCCGAACGTCTTCGGCCCGTTCCTCGTGGCGCCCATCCTCTTTCTCGGCTGGCGCCTCAGCACGGCGCAATCGCTACGCTCGTTCTGGATTGCATTTCCCTTCGGCCTTCTCGTGCTGGCGCTTCTGCTCAGCTTCTCGCGCGGCGCATGGGGCAATCTTCTGTTCTCGGGGCTCGTCTTTTTCGGGCTGACGCTGGCCACGTCGAAATCCTATCTGCAGACGATGCGGCTCGTCGGCTTCGGCGCCCTGACGGTCGTCGTCATGATGGGTGTGGTCGGCTTTGCTCTGTCGAGCCCGAAGGTTGCCAATCTCTTCGAGGAGAGAGCCTCGCTCGTCCAGAGCTACGATACCGACCCGGAGTATGGCCGGTTCGAAAGCCAGTCCCGCGCCTTTGCGATGGCACTCGAAAAGCCGCTCGGCCTCGGTCCGGCGCAATGGGCGATGATCAATCGCCTCGACACGCACAATGTCTATCTGAATATTCTTGTCGCGGGCGGCTTCCTGTCGGGGTTCGCCTTCATCGCGCTGATGCTCGTCACGCTTGTCCGGGGCTGGCGCGCGATCGGACGGGAAAGCCCGGCTCAGGGCCTCCTTATCGTCGTCTATGCCGCTTTCGCCGGCCACATCGCCGAGGCCTTCATCATCGACATCGACAACTGGCGCCACTTCTATCTCATCGTCGGGACGTTGTGGGGTCTGGTGCTGGCGGTCGAGGAGCGGGGAGAGGTCCGCCGGACGGTGCCGGACGCCGCATCCCGGCCGCCGCAGGGAATCGGTCGGGCGCCGGTCTCCGGCTTCCAGGCATAAGCTCCGGGCCCGCAAGGGCGGGTCGCTTGCTCGTCATTCGATATGAGGTGATTGGAGGCCACGCCCGGAATCGAACCGGGGTATACGGATTTGCAGTCCGCTGCGTCACCACTCCGCCACGTGGCCGTTTTTCCCTGCGATCCTCGGCATTCGTCGCCGCAATCTCGGGGCGGGCGGGGTATAGCAATTCCCCGGCCTGGGTACAACGACCAATACGCCATGAGCGCTTTTCGCTTCCTTAAGGGGGGCGCGGCCATTTCCGCGACATTCCGCGAATTGAGTTTGCCCGCCGGGGCCAGTATAAACGCCGCCAACGCCGTAATTTGCGGGCCCTTCGGGGGTCCAAGCCGCTGGGACAGATCATGACCGATTTCGCTACCGCCCGCCTCAACATGGTCGAGAGCCAGGTCCGCGTGAATGCGGTGACGGATGAACGGGTGATCGAGGCCCTCTCTTCCGTGCCGAGGGAGCGCTTCGTACCGGGCGCACGGCAGGACCTCGCCTATATGGACGAAGATTTGAAAATCGCGGACGGCAACCCGCCGCGCTTCCTCATGGAGCCTCGTGTCTTCGGAAAGCTCGCCCAGCTTGCGGAAATCGGACCGGACGATCTCGTGCTCGATGTCGGCTGCGGCACCGGCTATTCGACCGCGGTGCTGTCGCATCTTGCGGGAACGGTGGTCGGACTCGACTGCGACGAAGGGCTTGCCGCCCAGGCCGGCGCGACGCTTTCCGATCTTGGCGTCGACAATGCGGTCGTCGTTGCGGGCCCCCTCACCGAAGGGTGCGCCAGGCAGGCGCCTTACGACGTCATCTTCATCGGCGGCATGGTCAGTTCGGTTCCGGAATCGTTGCAGAAGCAGCTTCGCGAGGACGGACGCCTTGTCTGCGTGCTCGGCGACGGCGTTTCGGGCAGGGCGCGGCTTTATGTCCGATCCGGCGGCTCTTTCAGCGGGCGCGATGCTTTCGACGCGAATGTGCCGTTTCTTCCCGGTTTCGAGCCGGTGGATGGCTTTGTTTTCTGACAGGTACTCGCAGATTGCATCTAGTCGCAAAAATACTTCTCGATCTGGGAATAGCATTTCGCGCGACCTGCATTTAGCCTGCCGGACTTGGGGTTCCACTTGCGGATGCGTTGAGGGACGAAGCCGCCTCTTTCGCGGAGAGTTAAGAAAATGAAGTCATCCAGAACGACGTCCCTTGCGCGTATCCTCTCTCTTGCGCTCGGCACCACCGCGCTCACCGGCGTCTTCGCCGTGACATCCGCTTTCGCCGAAAATCTCACCGACGCGCTTGCCGCCGCCTATCAGACGAATCCGACGCTGCAGGCGCAGCGGGCACAGTTGCGCGCGACCGACGAAGGCGTGTCGCAGGCGCTGTCGGGCTGGCGTCCGAGCGTGGAAGCCCAGGGTACTGCCGGGCGCACGAAAACCACCGTGATGGCAGCCTTCAGCAACAGCGGTATCGTCGATCCGCGCACCTATTCCTTGACCCTCAACCAGAACCTCTTTGCCGGCGGCCGCACGATCAACGCGACCGATCAGGCGGAGGCGACGGTGGAGGCCGGTCGCGGGACACTCGAGAGCGTCGAGCAGTCGACGCTGCTCAATGCCGTGCAGGCCTACATGAACGTGATCCGCGACCAGAGCGTCGTGGAACTCAACCGAAACAACGTCGAAGTGCTGCGGCGCCAGCTCGAAGCGACGACCGACCGCTTTACCGTCGGCGAACTCACGCGCACGGATACGGCGCAGGCCGAAGCCCGCCTCTCGCTCGCGAAGTCGAACCTCATCGGCTCCGAAGCGCAGCTCACCGCCAGCCGGGCTTTCTACGAGCGGGTCGTCGGTCAGATGCCCGGGACGCTCGAGCGGCCGAAGGCCATCGAGAATCTGCCCGACACCGAAGAGGCCGCGCGCGCAATGGCGGAGGAAAACAATCCGACGCTGCGGGCCGCACGGCATGCGGAAGTCGCCAGCCGTTCGGCGATTTCGGTTGCCAAGGGGGCGCTGCTGCCCAGTGTCGACGTTCAGTTGAGCTATCAGTATGCCGAGGATCCGACGACGACCGTCCGCGAATCCGAGCAGAGTTCCATTCTGGGTGTATTGACGATCCCGCTCTATCAGAGCGGCAGCGAATATTCCCGCGTCAGGGAGGCGAAGGAGGTCAACAACCGGAGCCGCCTGGAAGTCATGGCGACCCTGCGCGAGGTCGACGAGCAGGTTCGCGTGGCCTGGGATCAGTTGCGGTCCTCGCGGGCGAGCATCGTTTCCACCAAGGAAGGTGTGAACGCGAGCGCGATCGCACTTGAGGGCGTTCGTCAGGAATCGGAGGTGGGCGCGCGCACCACGCTCGATGTGCTCGACGCCGAGCAGGAATATCTGAACGCCCGCGTCTCGCTTGTCGGCGCCGAGCGCGACCTTGCCGTGGCCGAATACGGGCTGCTCGCCGCGATGGGCCTTCTCACGGCGCGAAACCTCGAACTTCCGGTCGAATATTACGACCCGGCCGAGAATTATGGCGAGGTTCGCAACAAGTGGATCGGTTTCGGCACTGCCGGTGACGAGTAGCTTTCACCGGTAACCGGAAAATTAAGGGGGAAGTTGGCAAATCCGTTCAACTTCTCCTAAGGTTCTCTTGTTATTTATCGTAGTGGACGAGCCGCAACACGCGCGAGCAGGGCGAATTAATGAGCAATCAGGGGCAGGCACAGGAACCGACGATGGAGGAGATTCTCGCCTCCATCCGCCGGATCATTTCGGAGGACAGCGGCTCGGAAGAGACGCCGCAGGAGTCCGCCGAGGCCGCGCCGCCTCCGCCCGCCGAGCCGGAGCCTGCCGAAGAGCCCGTTGAGGAACCCGCTGAAGAAGAAGCCGAGGAAGAAGACGTTCTCGAATTGACGGAAGCGCTCCCCGAGGAAGCCTACGAGGAGCCGGCGCCGGAGCCCGTGCCGCCTGCGGCCCATATGCCGGAGCCCGAGCCCGAGCTTGTGGACGACATCCAGTTTGCGGACCCCGAGCCCGAACCCGTTTACGAGCCAATGCCGGAACCGGAAGCAGAGCCTGAGCCCGAAATTGCGCCCGCCCTCGCCATGGATGTTGCGCCGCAGCCCGAACCCGTGGACGAAGCAGCCGATATAGACGTTGAGGAGCCCGCCATGAATGCCGATCAGTCCCCGATTCTGTCGCGCGATGCCGAGACGGCCGCTTCCGCCGCATTCGGTGCCCTGGCCAGTTCGCTGTCGAGCTCGAATGGCGGCCGCACGCTTGAGGACATCGTGGGCGACATGCTCCGTCCGATGCTCAAGGAGTGGCTCGACGACAACCTTCCCGCGCTCGTCGAACGCCTCGTGGCCGAGGAAATCGAGCGCGTATCGCGGCGCCGGGGCTGACGCCGGGCCCCGACGATAAATAGAAGCCGTCATGACCCGCTTTATGCGGGTCATCCACGTCTTTAACTTTCCCTTCTCTGGCAGGCTGCAAAGACGTGGATGGCCCGCCCCCTTGTTGGCCTTCGGCGACAAGTCGCCAAAGGTGGGCCGGGCCATGACGTCTTTTCTTGCTTTCCCCGGAACTTGATAGCGGGCCTTCGTCTGTGTAACACAGGCCCGCGCCGCCCTTTTTGCGCCTTTCCGATGGATGTGACCGCCAATGCTCGACAAGACCTTCAACCCGCAGGAAGCCGAATCCCGGCTCTATGAACTCTGGGAGGAAAGCGGCGCTTTTCGTGCCGGGGACCCCGAGCGGGTAGAGGCGGGCGCGAAGCCCTATTGCATCGTCATTCCGCCGCCCAATGTCACCGGCAGCCTGCACATGGGCCACGCGCTCAACAACACGCTGCAGGATGTGCTGATCCGCTTCGAGCGGATGCGCGGCAAGGACGTGCTCTGGCAGCCGGGCCTCGACCATGCGGGCATCGCCACGCAGATGATCGTCGAGCGCCAGCTTGAGGCGGAGGGCAATGTCCGCCGCCGCGAGATGGGCCGCGAAGCCTTCATCGAGCGCATCTGGAAGTGGAAAGGCGAGAGCGGCGGCACCATCATCGGCCAGTTGCGCCGCCTCGGCGCGTCCTGCGACTGGAGCCGCGAGCGTTTCACGCTCGATGACGGCCTCTCGAAAGCCGTGCTGAAAGTCTTTGTCGAGCTTTACCGCGAAGGCCTCATCTATCGCGACAAGCGCCTCGTCAACTGGGACCCGAAGCTGCAGACAGCCGTTTCCGACCTCGAAGTCGAGAACATCGAGGTGAAGGGACACTTCTGGCATTTCCGCTATCCGCTCGCCGACGGCGTCACCTATGAATGGCCGCTCTTCGACGAAGAGGGCAATCCCGCCGGCACCGAGACGCGCAACTATATCGTCGTCGCCACCACGCGCCCGGAAACGATGCTGGGCGATACCGGCGTCGCCGTGAACCCGGAAGACGAACGCTACAAGCCGCTCATCGGCAAGTTCGTGGAGCTGCCGCTGGTCGGCCGCCGCGTGCGCATCGTCGCCGACGAACATGCCGATCCCGAGCAGGGCTCCGGCGCCGTCAAGATCACGCCCGCGCACGACTTCAACGATTTCGAGGTCGGCAAGCGGCAGGGGCTTGAGCAGATCAACATTCTCACTCCAGATGGACGAATCGCCGACGCACGGAGTTTTCCGCCAACTATCGAGCAGGAAATCGGCAAGCGACCGTTCGTTGATGGGAGAAGAGGCGTAGTTCAAAGCGGCCAGTTCAGCGCTTCGTATGGTCTCGAAGAAATTCCCGAAGCCTATCGCGGTATGGACCGTTTCGAGGCGCGCAAGCGCGTCGTCGCCGATATCGAGGCGCTGGGTCTCCTCGACCGTATCGAGGACAAGGTTGTCATGGTCCCCCATGACGAGAAGTCCAAGATGGTCGTCATCGAGCCCTATCTCACCGACCAGTGGTATGTGGACGCGGCGACGCTCGCCAAGCCCGCCATCGCGGCGGTGGAGCGCGGCGAAACCGTCTTTGTGCCGAAGAACTGGGAAAAGACCTATTTCGAATGGATGCGCAACATCCAGCCCTGGTGCATCTCGCGCCAGCTCTGGTGGGGTCATCGCATTCCGGCCTGGTACGGTCCGGTCTCTGGCCGTTCTCGACGCTGGGCTGGCCGGACAAGACGCCGGAACTCGCGCGCTACTATCAGACCGACGTGCTCGTCACCGCCTTCGACATCATCTTCTTCTGGGTCGCCCGGATGATGATGATGGGCCTGCATTTCATGGAAGAGGTGCCGTTCCACACCGTCTACATCCACGCCCTTGTCCGCGACGAGAAGGGCCAGAAAATGTCGAAGACGAAGGGGAACGTGGTCGATCCCCTGAAGCTCATCGACGAATACGGCGCCGATGCGCTGCGCTTCACGCTCGCCGCGATGGCGGCGCAGGGCCGCGACATCAAGCTCGCGACGAGCCGCGTCGAAGGCTACCGCAATTTCGGCACCAAGCTCTGGAACGCCGCGCGCTTCTGCGAAATGAACGAATGCGTCCGCGTCGAGGGCTTCGATCCGGCTGCCGTGAAAGAGACCGTCAACAAGTGGATCGCGGGAGAGGCCGAACGCACCTCCGCCGAGATCGCCGAGGCGATCGAGGGCTACCTATTCAACGATGCGGCGAACGCGGCCTATCGCTTCGTCTGGAACGTCTTCTGCGACTGGTATCTCGAATTCATCAAGCCGCTGCTGCTGGGCGAGAACGAGGAAGCGAAAGCCGAGACGCGCGCGACCGCTGCCTGGGCGCTCGACCGCATCCTGCTGATGCTCCACCCCTTCATGCCTTTCGTCACGGAAGAACTCTGGCAGCGCACGGGCGAGAAGGGGGCTGCCCGCGAGGGCCTGCTCGTGAAAGCACCCTGGCCCGCGCATATCGGGCTTGGCGATGCGGCGGCGCATGCCGAGATGGACTGGGTCATCCGTTTCATCTCCGAGGTCCGGTCCGTCCGTGCCGAGATGAATGTGCCAGCCGGTGCGAAGATCGCGCTTCTCATCAAGGGTGCGAGCACCGCCAACGTCGCGCGGCTTGAGCGTCACCGCGATCTCATCCAGCGCCTCGCGCGTCTCGCCACCATCGACATCGCGTCCGAGGCGCCGCATGGTGCGGTGCAACTCGTGCTCGACGAGGCGACGCTCATCCTGCCGCTTGCCGGTGTCATCGACCTCGATGCGGAGACGGCGCGCTTGCGCAAGGAACTCGGCAAACTCGCCGACGAGGTGAAGAAGATCGACGCCAAGCTCGGCAATGCGAAGTTCCTCGCCGCTGCGCCCGACCATGTCGTCGAGGAGCAGCGCGAGCGCAAGGCCGACGCCGAAGCGGCCATCGCGAAATTCGCCGATGCACTGAAGCGGCTCGAAGGGGCGGCTTAGGAGCCCCACCTTCGTTTTTCAGTCGCTTTTTCTTTCAATCGTCATGACCCGGCTTGTCCGGGCCATCCACGTCTTCCTTTAAAGCGATGGCTGCAAAGACGTGGATGACCCGCATAAAGCGGGTCATGACGGTTTGTGTCGGGAATTCCATCCTCTCAGCGATGCCGCCCGCCGCGTAAAAAAGGCGGCCCCTCGGGACCGCCTTTTCCTTGTCCGCAAACTTTCGCTTACGCGTCGAACATGATCACCGAGCGGGCGAGTTCGCCGCGCTTCAGTTCGTCGAAGGCCTCGTTCACCTGGTCGAGCTTGATGCGGCGCGAGATCATCGTGTCGAGCTTGAGCTTGCCCGACATGTAGAAATCGACGAGGCGCGGCATGTCGACGGGGAAGCGGTTCGAGCCCATCAGCGAGCCCTGGATCTTCTTCTCGCCGAGGAAGTCCGCGCCGTGCAGTTCGATGTTCACGCCCAGCGGGATCATGCCGATGATGTTCGCCGTGCCGCCGCGCGCCAGCATCCGGAAGGCCTGCTCCGTCGTCGCCTTGAGGCCGATCGCCTCGAAGGAGTGATGCACGCCGCCGCCGGTCAGTTCCATCACCTGCGCCACCGGGTCGCCGTCCTTCGCGTTCACGACGTCGGTCGCGCCGAATTCCTTGGCGAGGTTCAGCTTCGAGCCCTGCATGTCGATGGCGATAATGCGGCCCGCGCCTGCGATGGCGGCACCGTTGATCGCCGCGAGGCCGACGCCGCCGCAGCCGATCACGGCAACGGTCTCGCCGGGCCTTACATTGGAGGTATGGATCACCGCCCCCACGCCCGTCGTCACCGAGCAGCCGATCAGGGCCGCGCGGTCGAGCGGCATGTCCTTGCGGACCGCCACGCAGGCGTGTTCGTGAATGAGCATCTGCTCGGCGAACGACGACAGATTGAGGAACTGGTTCATGGAACCGTCGTCCTTGGCGAGGCGCGGTTCGTCGCCCGCCTGCCGCTTCGTTTCCGGGCTCACGCAGCGCGACATGTGCCCCGTCAGGCAGTGTTCGCAATGACCGCAGAAAGCCGAGAGGCAGGTGATGACATGGTCGCCCGGCTTCACGGTGTGAACCTCGGAGCCGACCTGCTCGACGATGCCCGCGCTTTCATGGCCGAGCACGGCCGGCAGCGGGTAGGGGTAGGAGCCTTCCACGAAGTGAAGATCCGAATGGCAGACGCCCGCCGCCACGGTGCGGATCAGCACCTCGTGCGGTCCCGGTTTGTTGATCTTCACATCCTCGATGGTGAGGGGCTTGCCCACTTCGCGCAGAACGGCGGCTTTCATGACTGGAATCTCCCTGTGTCCGGATTTTGTGTGGATTCTCCGATTTCCGGTTGCAGGGATGTTCTCCCGCCCCGCCGCCGCGGTCAACACGCCGATTTTGCAAAATTGTCGCGGCAAGGCGGGGTTTGAAGGAACCATGACGCGTCGCCTTTTTTCCGGCAGACTGCCCCCATGTCCATTGAGGAGCATCCATGACCGTCCGCAAGAGCCTCGCCGTCCTCGCCGCCGCCTTCGGCCTCAACCTGGCCGTCACGGGTGCCGTCTTCGCCGCACCGTCGCCGCAGGCCGAGGCCGCCTATGAGCGCGGGGTCGCCGCGCAGCGTTCCGGCGACATGGAAGCCGCCGTCACCGAGTGGCAGGAAGCGGCCGTCGAAGGCCATGTCGGCGCCGCATGGATTCTCGCCAACCTCTACGACAAGGGTGTCGGCGGGGTGAGCCAGTCGGATGCGAAAACCTACGACTACCTGCTCCTCGCCGCGCGCGGCGGCCAACCCGCCGCTGCCGTCCGCCTCGGCGAGATTTACCTGCAGGGCAACGAACGGATCGGCCTCAAGCGGAATTATGCGCAGGCGCTCAAGAGCTTCGAGGCAGGCGCCCTCGCGCAGCGCGGCGATGCGCAGTACTACGTGTCCGTCATGCACAGGAATGGCTGGGGCACGTCGGTCGACCGCACGGAGAGCCTGCGCTGGCTGCTTCTCTCGGCGAACAAGCGCTATGCACCGGCCTTCGCGGAGCTGGGCCGCATCCACATGGAAGGCGAGGGCGTGGCGCAGGCGCGCGTCGATGGCTGGGGTTATCTGCTGCTCGCCAACCGCTTCGGCACGCCCGAACAACGCGCGGTGCCCGATGAGCTCATGGCCAAATACGAAGGCTGGATGAAGCCCGGCGAAAAGGACAAGGCGCGCGACATGGCCGACGCCTGGATCGCCTCGCACGGCGGGGCATAAGGCCGAGGAGAGTGCCGCTTTCCATTTCCGTCCCACACTCCCCTTGAGGATTCCTCTGCGAAACCGTCGCATTGGAGGTTGCCGGGTATGAGGGTCGATGTTTTGTTCGATGTTGCCCCTGTTATTGCGGTTCGATCTTGTGCGTTGCGCCGGGTCCGGCGCTGGGCGATGAGATCGTTGCGGCGCTTCTGCCAGCGCGGCAGTTCGGGCATGTATCTGTGCCTGCGATGCATGATGCGATCCTTGATGCCGACCGTTCATTGCGCCCCAGGCGCGGATACGCAAACGCTTCGGCAAGACCCATCTGCTTCATCGAAACCTCCCTGTTCCCGAAACAGGGAATCATCAATCAACCCCTTCTGCCACCCTCTTTTGCAGAGAGATCCCTTGAGGGAGGGTGGGAAGAAAGGTAACGCCATCCCTTACGCCGTCTGCTTTTCGCCCCTGATCTGCGCCGAGACTTCGGCCAGCAGTTCGGCATTGCCGAACTGGGCGGCACCTGCATCCATCTTCCCGAGCGCAAATTCCGGCGGCACGACTTCGGGTCCCTGACCGGCGGGCAGGGGCGGCGTGTAGTAGCCGAGCGCATAGCTTCCCATCGAATAGCCGATCAACGCCTGCAATTCGGGCGAGAGCGTCTTCGCGATTTCGGGCGGGCAGGAGAGATACTGGTTCTCTTCCTGGCGGAGCCAGCCGAGCGTGTAGGTGATGTTGATGCCGATGCGGTCGCCATTGGACACGTTCTCGCCACCGCCATGGAAGACACCGCCGGAATAAACGAGGACGGAGCCCGCGCTCATTTCGGCATAGCCGATCTGATCGTCCGTCGGCTGATAATCGTCCTGCCAGTCGAGGCTGCCGGGGCAGACCTGCGTCGCGCCGTTCTCCTTCGTGAAATCGGTGATCGCCCAGATCGTGTTGAACTGCGGCTCAACCCCTTTGAGATAGGTGCCCCAGGCCCAGCGATCGCGATGGATCTGCTGTTTCGGCTGTCCCGGGCGGATGCGGATGACCTGCGTCAGGTGAAGCTGGATGCGTTCGCAGAAGGGTTTGAGGAAAGTGTTGGCGGCATCGACAATGGTGTTGTTGGCGACCATTTCGCGGCAGGCTGGCGAGCGCGCAACCAGCGCACCGGTGCGCGTTGTCTTGTGGCCGGTGAAATCGTCGCGGCCGGGCTCCGTCGCGTCGATATAGGGCATGGTCTCGGCAAGCACCTGCGCGAGCTCGTCCTTGGTCAGCACGTCCTTCAGGATCAGGGCACCGTCGCGCTTCAGCACTGCCAGGATTTCGTCTGTGCTTGCCGTTGCGGGCAGCGTTTCGAGTTTCGGCACGGTCTATCCCCCCCTTTCCGGTGCGGCGCTTTTCGGGCTTCGGAAGCAGCGGGCGCAGCATGGCTTCGAGCTGGGCTTTCTGGCGTTCGGCCGGCCACTCCTCGCGCTCGAGCGTGGCGCGAATGCAGAAGCCGTCGATGACGGAAATGATGGCGTCGGCGGTGGTGCCAGGGACGATGCGGGCGGCGAGTTTTCCTTCCGCCTGCTGGCGGCGGATAATCGCTGCGAGCCCGTCGCGGAATTCGTCGTAATAGGCCTTGTTGATGCGGGCGAGTGCGGGGTCGCCCACGGCGCGGCCGAAGAAGCTCATCCAGACGCGCCAGTCGCGCAGGGAGTCCTCGTCGATGGGCAGGATGAGTTCCGCGAGCGTCACGATGTCGTCCGGCTTCTCCGGATACCGCAGCATGAAGAGAATGTTCTGTGCGACATGGTCGAGCGCGGCGAGCAGCACCGCGTCCTTGTCCGCGAAATAATGGGTGATCGTGCCCGTCGTCGCATTCGCCGCGCGGGCGACGTCGACAAGCCTGGTGTTGTCGATGCCCAGATCGCCGATCACCGAAATGGCGGCTCGGGCAATGTCTCGACGGCGCTCATCATGGTCGATCTTTTTTGGCATAATGGTGATTATATAAAAATCGCCTCAGGATGCAAGGGGCGGGATGCGGCAAGGTGGAGAAGGCTTTTGCGCGGCGAAGGGAAACGCGCGCCGCGAAAGCATTCCGCTTGAACGGAAGCTTTCACGGCGGCAGACAATCGGCAGGAACCCGGGACCGCTCAGTTGCGGCGGGGGATGACGACCTTCATCGACTCGTAGCCCTTCACGAAGCTGGAGAAGGTACGCTTGGGTTCTTCCACCACGACGATTTCGGGGAAGCGCTTGAGAATTTCCTCCCAGATGATGGTCAGTTGCAGCTCGGCAACGCGATTGCCGACGCAGCGATGGATGCCGAAACCGAACGACATGTGATGGCGCGGCCGCTCGCGGTCGATGATGTAGTCATTTGGCCGTTCGATGACTTCTTCGTCGCGATTTCCCGATACGTACCACATGGCGACGCGGTCGCCGGCTTTGATGGTCTTGCCGCCGATCTCGACGTCGCGCGTCGCCAGACGCGCCATATGCGCCAGCGGCGTCTGCCAGCGGATCGTCTCGGAAACCATCGACACGATCAGGTCGGGATTGGCC
>PHEF01000124.1 GCA_002842875.1 Alphaproteobacteria bacterium HGW-Alphaproteobacteria-3
GAAGGCGAAAGGATCGTCGAAGGCGTCCTCGTCGCGATTCGCCGACCAGTAGCACATGAGCAGATTGTCGCCCGCCTTGATCTTCTGGCCGCGCAATTCGTAGTCGACGGCCGCCGTGCGGAAGAAGTGCTTCACCGGCGTCGTCCAGCGGATCATCTCGTCGATGACGCCGCCCAGATATTTTTCCGGATCGGATTTCAGCTTCGCGAACTCGTCCGGGTTCTGCATCAGCGCGAGAAGGCCGCCCGCCGCCGTCGAGCTTGTCGTGTCGTGGCCCGCCGTCGCCACGATGATGTAGTAGGACATGGCTTCGAGATGCCCGATGGGCTCACCGTTTATGGTCGCGTTCGCGATCACGCTCGCCACATCGTCCTTCGGGTTCTTGCGGCGGTCTTCCGTCATGGCGTTGAAGTAGTTGAAGAACTCGGTCACCGTGTTGACCGTCTCCGTCGCGTCCGGGCGTTTCATGTCCGGGTCGGTCGAGCCGAAGAGTTCCTGCGTCAGCTTCAGCATGATCGGTTCGTCTTCCTCCGGCACGCCCAGCACCGTCATGATGACGCGCAGCGGATACCAGACCGCGACGTCCGAGACGAAGTCGCATTCGCCGCCCTTCGCTTCCAGCCGGTCGATATATTTCTCGGCCAGCGCATCGACGCGCGCCGAAATCGCCTTCAGGTTCGGCGGCATGAACCAGGCCTGCGTCAGGCCCCGGTAGTTGCGGTGATCGGGATCGTCCATGTCGACCAGCGAGCGGATGAGCTTCGCCTGGCCGCCGGTGAACTTCTTCACCTCCTCCTCCAGTTCGATCGATTGCAGCGTGAGGCGCGGATCGTTCAGGAATTTGTCGGTCTGGCGTTCCACTTCCATGATGTCGGCATGCTTCGACACGGTCCAGAAGGGGCGGAAGCCGTCCGGCTCCGTCCAGCGCACGGGCTCTTCCGCGCGCAGCGTCGTGAAGAGCTCGTGAAACGCGTCGATATGCGCGTAGGTCTTCGGGTTCACGATCGCATTGTCGATTTTCTTGTCGCTCGTTTTGGCGCTCATGGGGGTCCTCCGGGGCATTTCGCCCTGTTCCTTTTCACCGGCTGGCGGTGCAAATTCGGACAACCCGTCAGAGGGGCCGCGCCGACGCTGCGTAAACCGGCAAGTTGTTGTGCTACAAGGCTTTCTTTCAACTCTGGGCACGGATTTGCGAACTTGCAAGAGGCAGTTTCCGGCTGGACAAGGCGCCGCCCTTGTACAAGATGTGCGGCAAATATGCGGACAAGCCGGTTGCCGAAGCCGGCCGTGTATATACATATCAAGAAGCGTCATCGCGTGAGCCCGCGTTCCGGGCCGGGCGAGAAAACCAGGGAGAGAAGATCATGGCGGAAGCCTATATCGTCGCCGCGGCCCGCACCGCGGGCGGCCGCAAGGGCGGCAAACTGAAGGACTGGCACCCCGCCGATCTCGGCGGCAAGGTGATCGGCGAGCTCATGAAGCGCACCGGCGCCGATCCCGAGCTCATCGAAGACGTCATCGTCGGCTGCGTCGACCAGGCGGGCGAGCAGGGCATGAACATCGCGCGCAACGCGGTGCTGGCCTCCGGCCTTCCCGAAAGCGTGCCGGCCACTTCCGTCGACCGCCAGTGCGGCTCCTCGCAGCAGGCGCTCCATTTCGCCGCTCAGGCCGTCATGTCGGGCGCGATGGATGTCGTCGTCGCGGCGGGCGTCGAGAGCATGACGCGCGTGCCGATGGGCATGCCGGTTGCGCTGCCCTTCAAGAACGGTTTCGGCATCTACAAGAGCCCGAACATCGAAGCGCGTTACCCGAACATCCAGTTCAACCAGTTCGACGGCGCCGAAATGATGGCCAAGAAATACGGCCTCACCAAGGATCAGCTCGACGAGTTCGCCTATAACAGCCACCGCAAGGCGATTGCCGCCACGCAGGCCGGCCTCTTCGACAACGAGATCGTGCCGCTCGACATCGCGCTCGAAGACGGCTCGAAGGAAACCCACAAGGTCGATGAAGGTATCCGCTTCGATGCGAGCCTCGAGGCGATCAAGGGCGTGAAGCTCCTCGTCGAGGGCGGTGCGGTCACGGCCGCTTCCTCCTCGCAGATCTGCGACGGCGCGTCCGGCGTCATGATCGTCAACGAGAAGGGCCTGAAGGCGCTCGGCGTCGAGCCGCTGGCGCGTGTCCACCACATGACGGTGGTCGGCGGCGATCCGGTCATCATGCTCGAGGCGCCGCTTCCCGGCACCCGGAAGGCGCTCAAGAAGGCCGGCATGAAGATCGAGGACATCGACCTCTACGAAGTGAACGAGGCCTTCGCCTCCGTGCCGCTCGCCTGGCTGCAGGCGGTGGGTGCCGATCCGGAGAAGCTCAACGTGAATGGCGGCGCCATCGCGCTCGGCCATCCGCTCGGCGCTTCCGGCACCAAGCTCATGACGACGCTCATTCACGCGCTCCAGAGCAAGGGCAAGCGCTACGGCCTGCAGACCATGTGCGAAGGCGGCGGCCTCGCCAACGTCACGATCATCGAGCGTCTCTGACCCTCAAGGGCTCAATGACGGAAGGGCGGTGCAGCGATGCGCCGCCCTTTTTCGTGACCGGCCCGTAGGGGTATTCGTACTACGCATTTTCCACCCAAAGCTGCTAGACTTGCCCCTGGCCGCCGGGGAGGCCGCCCGCGGGTGGGCGGGGGAGGGGGACCGGGCCGAAGCATGAAGAAACCAGACGCATGAAGATGAAGGAACTGGAGGCGGCGACCGGGGTCGGGCGCGAGACCATCCGTTATTACATCCGCGAGGGACTCCTGCCGGAGCCCGTCCGGCCGAAGCGCAATGTCGCGGCCTATGGGCGCGAACATGTGAAACGCCTCAATCTCATCCGCAAGCTCCAGCAGGAGCGTCATCTGCCGCTCTCCGTCATCCGCACCATCGTCACGTCCGATACGGGCGGACCCGCGGGCGGTTTCGAGGCGCTGATCGGGCTCGAGGTGGCGATGGGTCCGCTGCTTGCCGAGGGACGCAACCTGGCGCCGAAAAAGCTCGCCGATGTCGTGAAGGACACGGGCCTCGGCCTCGACGAAATCCGTACCTTCGCCGGGATCGGCCTCATCCAGATCGACAAGCGCGATGGCGGCGAATGGCTCAACCAGCGCAATGTCCGCATCATGGAAATCATCGCGCAGACCCGCGCGGACGGGTTCACGCCCGATATCGGCTACACGGCCGAAAGCTACGCGTTTTATCCGCAACTGGTCGAATTGCTGGCGCGGCGCGCGGTCGTCGGCTTCTATTCGCGTCTCGGCGACAAGCTCGACCAGCCCGCTGCCGCGAAGCTCGCGGTGGACGGCATCCGCACGCTGAGCGAGATGGTGCCGCTCATCCTGATCGACCGCATCGTGCGCATGGTGGAGAAGGTGTCCGAAAGCGGCGTGCTGCCGACGGAAGAGGATGAGGTCTAGAGGGGGCTCACTTGCGCTGGATGAATCCCGTCATGGATTGCACTAAATAAATTCCGTCATGGCCCGCTTTATGCCACTGCTGTCCGGTTTAAATTTTCCCGGGTTGGTTCAAGCTTTTGATTTTGCGAGCGAAACGCCTGTTCGCCAGCACTCGGGACTCGGAACCGCGAAA
>PHEF01000125.1 GCA_002842875.1 Alphaproteobacteria bacterium HGW-Alphaproteobacteria-3
GGCACGCTGGATGTCATGGCGGGTGCGGGCACGCTGCATCTGGGCAGTGGCGCCGGCAGTGGCCAGCTCGTATTGGGTGATGGCGGTTTGGCTGGCACGCTGGCCGCAGCACAAGTGCTGGGTGGCAACAATGCCAGTGTCGTATTCAATCACGCCGATGCCGATTATCAGTTCAATACGGTGCTTGCCGGCGCGCTGGATGTGAATGTGCGCGGTACTGGCAGTACCACGCTTACGGCTGACAACACGTTCACGGGCATTACCCGTATCGACGCGGGCCGATTGCTGGTCAATGGCCGCGTGGGTGATGTCCAGATCAATGCTGGCGGCATCCTGGGTGGTACAGGCCGCGTCGGCAATGTCGGCGTCAATGCGGGGGCATTGCTCAATCCGGGCGATGGCGGCATTGGCGCGCTCTTGGTGGATGGCGCGTTGACGTTTACGGAAGGCTCTTTGCTGCAGGTCGATGTGGCCGCCGACGGCAGTGGCGATCACTTGCAGGTCAGTGGCACGACACGCATCGATGGTGGCGCGGTACAGGTGCTGGCCGGGCCGGGCGAGTTCGCATACGAAACGCGTTACACCCTGATTGATTCCGTTGCCGGCCTGAGCGGGCAGTTCGATGGCGTCAGCAGCAATCTGGCGTTTTTCAGTTCGTCGTTGAGCTATGACGGTAATCGTGCGTTTCTGGTTTTGCAGCGCAATGCAACCGCATTTGCCGACCTTGCGCAGACCTTCAACCAGCGTGCGGTAGGCAATGCATTCGATCAATTGCAGGCCAGTAATCCACGGCCGGTGCTCGATGTGATCAATGCGTTCGCTGCGGCCAGTGGCGAGCAGGCGGTGAGGGGGCTTGAGGCCGTGTCGGGCGATGCCGCTGCGCAAAGTGCGGCGCTGCGTCTGGCATGGGAGCAACGGCATTTCACGCGTGTGCTTGATCGCCTCGGGCCGGCGCGTGCGGGGGCAACACGCACGCAAGCGCAGGGGTTCTGGGTGCAAGGTGAGGCGGATTCAGGGTCGCTGGCCGATGCCAATGCCGGTGATGCCGATTACGATAGCGGCGGCTTTGCACTGGGTTATGACCGCTCGTATGGCGAGCGTTGGCGCGGTGGTTTTAGCCTGGGGTTGGCTAAGCTCAATGGCGATGTCAGTTCGCGGCGGGCGGATTTGCGTGAGGAAAGTGTTCGCATCAGCGGCTACAGTGCATATGACGCTGGCGCACTGAGCGTGGCGGCAATGGCCGGCATCGGCTTTGGCGAAACGCGGATCGAGCGAGATGTACGTATTGGCAGCGTCGATTTTGGCCGCAGCCGTGGCGACTCGGACAACACGATGGTGATGGCGGCGGTGCAGGCCAGCTACACCTTCACGCCGCGTGCGGCATGGGTGGTGTCGCCATTGCTGGCGCTGGATGTGGCGCATCTGGATCGCCAGCGCTTTGCCGAGCGTGGCGCTGGCCAGGCCAGCCTGGATTACAGCGGTCTGCAACACACCTCCGTGCGCTCGCGGCTGGGCTTTGCCAGCAGTGCGGTGGCCACGCTCGGTGATGCCAAACTGCGGCCACGCATGAGCCTGCTTTGGCAACACGAGTACGGTGATCGTGCGCTGGATCAGCGCGTTGCCTTTGCGGCCATTGCCGAGCAACGCTTCACCGTACGCAGTACCGAACGCAGCCGCGATCAGGCGGTGCTGGGTCTGGGTCTGGATGGTGACGCCAGCGCAAGTTGGTCGTGGTTCGTCGATGTCACGGCAACGCTTGGTGCTGGCGATGAGGATTACAGCGCCAGTGCCGGGATGCGCTATCGCTTCTGAGTCGAGCTGGTGGCCAGCGTGCTTGCCGTTGCGGGGATTCGCAATGCACCGCTGGCGAATGCTTCGGCGCTGGTCTGGTACCAGGCAATGGCTTCATCGCGCAGTTCGGGATCGACATCGCGGGGCGTGGTTTCGTAGCTCACCGGGTCCACGGCGTACGCTTCAACGTGTCGCTTTGGTGCGAGTACGGTAAGCACGTTGTGCTTCAGGTAACCCAGTTCCTGGTAGTTGGCAATAAACGCACGATCATCGGCCGCGCTGGTGCTGAAAATGGAGTGGCCGAAGAACTGCTCCGCGCCCTGTTTTTGCATGGCGTCGAGCACGCTTGGCACGATGTCGATCTGGCTCATCAAGCGGTCGTTGCTGCCCGGTGCCAGCAAACCCGGGGCATAGAAAATCAACGGGATGTGATATTTCTCGACGGGCAAATGCACCCGGCCGGCTACCGATGAGCAATGATCGGCAACGATGACGAACAAAGTGTCGTTGAACCACGCTTTGGTGCTGGCCTGGTCGATGAAGCGGCCCAGCGCATAGTCGGTGTACTTGACTGCGCCCTCGCGGCCACCGGGCGAAGGAATGTCGATGCGGCCATCGGGATAGGTAAATGGCCGATGGTTGCTGGTTGTCATCACATGGGCGAAAAATGCCTGGCCATTTTTTGCATCACTATCGAGTTGACGCAGGGTGTTTTCGTACAGCGCTTCATCGGCAACACCCCAGATGTTTTCGTAAGGGATGCTGGCGGTCGGAAAGTCGGTGCGATCAATCACGGTATAGCCATTGCCACGAAAATAGGCGTTCATGTTGTCGAAATAGCCGTAGCCGCCGTAGATGAAATACGGCTTGATCCCCTGCTGTGCCAGCACGCTGCCCAGTGTGGTGAGGTGGTCGTTGTTCGGCCGGCGCACGACGGATTGCCCGGGTGCCGGCGGGGTGCCCAATGACAGCGCTTCAAGACCGCGCACGGTGCGGGTGCCGGTGGCAAACACCTGCTCAAAGCTCAGGCCGTTTCTGGCGAGGCGATCGAGGTTGGGGGTCAGGCCGGCGTCGCTGCCATAGTGGCCCAGGAAGCGGGCCGACAGACTCTCCACAGAAATCAGTACCAGATTTTTCGGGGGATGGCGAAATGGCGATTTGCTTGCTGACGCTGGCAGCGCCAGGATTTGATCGGGCTGTGATAGCGGCGGGCGCGTCATGCCGAGCGATGCCAAAATGCGGTCGGCACCTGCTTGCGGCATGGTGACGTAGAAGCGTGGGTAGCTCAGTTCATTGCGCCGCGCCGCCGCCGCAAACGTGAACAGGCCATTGCCTGATAATTCATCGGCGAAGGCATTATCACTCCAGCGCATTTGCTCGGTATCAGCAGTGCTATAACTCAATACCGGCAACACGGCTGCCAGCGCAAGGAGTGCCAGTCGCTGGCGCCTGCTGAGGTTGCGCTGATCGGCCGCGAGGACGCGTTTGCGCAGTACCAACAGCAAAGTGCCGGCAGCGATGGCCACGCCGGCCAGCAGCCAGCCAATGGGATAGGACTCGCGGATATTGCCGATCACTTCGTGGGTATAAACCAGATAATCGACCGCGATGAAGTTGAAGCGGGTGGCAAACTCCTGCCAAAAAGTGGCTTCAGCCAGAGCAATAAAGATCATGCCTGCCAGCAACAACCACATCCACAGCAGACGAGCGCGCCGATGGATTGTGCTGTGACGCAGCCGGTTCGGCAGCAGTGCTTCGTAAATCAGTATCAGAGGCAGCACAAAACCCAGGCT
>PHEF01000030.1:0-4111 GCA_002842875.1 Alphaproteobacteria bacterium HGW-Alphaproteobacteria-3
ATATCAGAGGCTTATGAGGAAGCGGGTTGCGAGCATGATTGGCGTGATGGATCTCAATGAGCGCTCGCGCGAGATCCTGCGCCGCGTGGTCGAGACCTATCTCGAAACCGGCGAACCGGTGGGGTCGCGCTTCCTCGCGCGCCAGCTTCCGCTGTCATTGTCCGCCGCCTCGATCCGCAACGTGATGTCGGACCTCGAGGCGCTCGGCCTCATCTTCTCGCCGCATACGAGCGCCGGGCGCCTGCCGACCGAGGCGGGGCTTCGCATGTTCGTGGACGGGCTTCTCGAAGTCGGCGACCTGTCCGACGAGGAGCGCGTTTCCATCGAGCGGCAGGTCGCAGGGTCGCACAGGAGCGTCGAGGACGTGCTGGACGAGGCGTCGAAGCTTCTCTCCGGCCTCAGCCATGCGGCAGGCTTCGTCGTCGCGCCGACCTATGAGGCGGCGCTCAAACATGTCGAATTCGTGCCGATCGACAATGCGCGCGCGCTTGTCGTCATCGTGACGGAGGGCGGTGCGGTCGAGAACCGGGTCATCGAGATTCCCAAGGGGCTGACGCCGTCGGCGCTGGCCGAAGCCACGAACTATCTCAACGCGCAATTGCGCGGGAAGACGCTCGACGAGGCAAAGACCCATCTCGCACGGGAACTCGAGACGCAGAAGGTGGAGCTCAACGAGCTCACTGCCAAGGTGATCGAGGCGGGGCTTGCGACCTGGTCGGGCTCGGCGGCCGCGACGAGCGATCCGCTGACGAAATCGCTGATCGTGCGCGGCCGCTCGCGGCTCCTCGAAGATGTGCATGCGGTGGAAGACCTCGAACGCATAAGGCTTCTGTTCGACGAGCTCGAGAACAAGCGCGATCTCGTGCAGCTTCTCGGCCTTGCGGAGGAGGCGGATGGCGTGCGCATCTTCATCGGCTCGGAGAACAAGCTTTTCTCGCTGTCGGGATCGTCGCTCATCGTGAGCCCCTATATGGACACGCAGCAGCGCGTGGTGGGCGTGCTCGGCGTGATCGGCCCGACAAGGCTCAATTATGCCCGCGTGATCCCGATGGTCGATTACACCGCGAAGCTCGTGGGCCGGCTGATCAACTGAGGCCCTGCGGCCGCCTGTCCCGGTTGACATATCGGGCCTCCATGCGCACATGGGCGCACGCATCGAACCCAACTATCCGTGATGACCGGAAAAGACGAATGACCGACGAAACGAACAAGACGGAAACCGAAACACCCGCCGAAGCGGCGGAAAAGCTTGCGGAATCGCTCGCCGGAGAACCCGCCGCGCAGGGCGAGGCGGAGGATGCGGCGGCCGGTGGCCCCGACGTCGCCGCGATCCTGGCCGAGAATGCCGACCTTCGGGACCGGCTGCTGCGCGCCGCCGCCGAGATGGAGAATACGAGGAAGCGGGCCGAGCGCGAGAAGCAGGACGCCGCGCGCTACGCCAATGCCGGTTTCGCCCGCGACATGCTGGAGGTTTCCGACAATCTGCGAAGGGCGCTGGCGACCCTCAAGGAAGACGAGCGGGAAGCCGCCGCCGGCAGCGTCAAGGCGATGGTCGAGGGCGTGGAGATGACCGAGCGTCAGCTTCTCGCCATTTTCGAGCGCCACGGGATCCGGGAAGTCACCCCGAAGCCGGGCGAACGCTTCGATCCGAACCATCATGAGGCGATGTTCGAGGTGCCGGGCAGCGAGCATCCGGCGGGCAGCGTCGTCCATGTGCTGGAAGCGGGCTACAAGATCGGCGACCGCCTGCTGCGGGCAGCGCGGGTGGGCGTGGCGAAGCATGAAGATGGCGCGCAGAATGGCGGCAAGGTCGATACGACGGCATAATTCCGGCGCCCGATCCCGGCGCCCCTTGCACTCCGGCAGTGTCTGACCCATCTTTTATAACGCTGTTATAAACCGGACCCCGGGGTGGGCCGGACCAATGGGAGGAGGGCGGATCATGCTTCAGCTATGGGCGGCGGCGGCGTTTTTTCTCGGTATTCATCTGCTTGTCGCGGGCTCCAGCGCCCGGACGAAGATCGTTGGCGTATTGGGAGAGCGGGCCTGGCTCGCAAGCTTCTCGGTCCTCTCCATCGCCGGCATTTCCTGGCTACTGGGCGGCGCCCGGCTGGGCCTATCACCTGTCGCCGGTCGTCATTCTGGCGGCAACGCTCTTTGCGGTGATCGGCGTCACGACGCCGAACCCGACGGCGGTCGGCGCGGAGGCACTTGCCGAAAAACCCGAAACGGTGAAAGGCATCCTGCGTGTCACGCGGCATCCCTTTCTCTGGGGCGCCACGATCTGGGCGCTCTGGCACATCTTCGTGAATGGCGACAAGGCGTCGATCGTCTTCTTCGGCACTTTTGCGCTGCTGGCAATGCTCGGCACGTTTTCCATCGACGAGAAGAAGCGCAAGCGGCTTGGCGATGCATGGACCGGCTTTGCCGCGAAGACGTCCAACCTGCCTTTCGCGGCGATCTTCGCCGGACGCAATCAACTGAAGACCGGCGAACTCGGCTGGTGGCGAATCCTGCTGGCGCTCGTTATTTTCGGCGGGCTTTTCTACGGCCATCTCTGGCTGTTCGGCGTGTCGCCGGTGCCGGGATATCAGCCTTATTGAGCGGGCTTCGTCACCCTTCGCAGCGTCAGGTTGATCCTGCCGCCGCCGGGGACAAGCCGGGACGAGCCGGGGATCACGCGGTCGACGCCGTGATAGCGCAGTCTCGAGGCGCCGCCGATGACAGCCACGTCGCCGCTCGCGAGTCTGAAGCTTTTCGATTTGGCGCTTCTGGCGAATCCGCCGACGCGAAAGACGCAGCTGTCGCCAAGCGAGATCGAGACGACGGGAGCGTCCAGCGCCGCCTCGTCCTCGTCGCGATGGAGACCCATGCGCGATTTCGGCGTGTCGTAGAGATTGACCAGGCAGCATTCGGGCGGGGCGGGGTAGTGCGCGACCTGCGCCCAGATATCGAGTAGGGCCGCCGGTATGGCTGGCCATTTGCCCCCGTTAACCTCGTTCGTTGACGAATAGAAATAGCCATCGGGACGCGAAACCCAGCCGAGCTCGCCGAAATTGGTCTGGCGGATCGACCAGGGCTGGCCGGTACGCGGCATGCGCGGGCGATAGGGCGGGGCGGTCGCGAAGCCCGCGAGAAGCGCGCCGAGAAGCGCCCCTTGCGCGGCCGCGCCCAGATATCCCGGATAGAGCGCGATACCCGGAAAGCCGGTTTCGACCGGTGCCGGCCCAAGCGCGGGGACGTCCTCGTCTTCTGTCATTTGCGTTGTCATGTTCACAAGCGGTCCTGCCGGGGGCCGCGGGCGGACCTTCGTTCCCCGGCATTTTGCAGGGGAACCCGCACCGGGGCCACCCGTGAGTCCTGAAAGTCGCGCTCCATGTGGCCATATTGCCGCATCGACGCTTGCGGGCCGTAGAACCCAAACCTATATACAGCGCAACGTTTCAACCCCTGAACCGGGGCGAAAATCCCGGGAAGGATCCCCTTTGGGGACCGGTCGGGCCGGATGCGCCAAAGCGCAAGCCGGGCCCTGCGGGTGCCGTGTGGCCCGCCCGGTCAGCCGCAAGTTTAAAGAGGACCAGCAAGTTATGGCTAAAGTCATCGGTATCGACCTCGGCACGACAAATTCGTGTGTCGCGGTAATGGAAGGCAACGCTGCCAAAGTCATCGAAAACGCGGAAGGCATGCGCACCACACCCTCGATGGTGGCCTTCACGCAGGACGGCGAGCGCCTTGTCGGTCAATCCGCCAAACGCCAGGCCGTCACCAATCCCACCAATACGCTTTTTGCAATCAAGCGCCTGATCGGCCGCGCTTACGAAGACCCGACCACCCAGAAGGACAAGGGGATGGTGCCTTACGACATCATCCGCGCCGGCAATGGCGATGCCTGGGTGGAAGCGCATGGCGAGAAATATTCGCCGTCCCAGATTTCCGCCTTCATCCTGCAGAAGATGAAGGAAACCGCCGAAAGCTATCTCGGCGAGAAGGTCGAGAAGGCCGTCATCACGGTTCCGGCCTATTTCAACGACGCGCAGCGCCAGGCGACCAAGGACGCCGGCAAGATCGCGGGTCTTGAAGTGCTGCGCATCATCAACGAGCCGACGGCGGC
>PHEF01000030.1:4207-44659 GCA_002842875.1 Alphaproteobacteria bacterium HGW-Alphaproteobacteria-3
CGACATGCGCCTCGTCAATTATCTCGCCGACGAATTCAAGAAAGAGAACGGCATCGACCTGCGCGGCGACAAGCTGGCGCTGCAGCGGCTGAAGGAAGCCGCCGAGAAGGCGAAGATCGAACTCTCTTCTTCGTCGCAGACGGAAGTGAACCTGCCCTTCATCACGGCGGATGCGTCGGGTCCGAAGCATCTCACCATGAAGATCACGCGCGCGAAACTCGAAGCGCTCGTGGAAGATCTCATCCAGCGGACGATCGATCCCTGCAAGGCGGCGCTGAAGGATGCCGGCGTGAGCGCGGGACAGATCAACGAGGTCGTGATTGTCGGCGGTCAGTCGCGCATGCCGAAAATCCGCGAGGCGGTGAAGCAGTTCTTCGGCAAAGAGCCGAACATGAGCGTGAACCCGGACGAAGTGGTCGCCATGGGCGCGGCCATTCAGGCGGGTGTGCTGCAGGGCGACGTGAAAGACGTGCTGCTGCTCGACGTGACGCCGCTTTCGCTCGGCATCGAAACGCTCGGCGGCGTCTTCACGCGCCTCATCGAGCGCAATACGACGATCCCGACCAAGAAGGCGCAGACTTTCTCGACGGCGGAAGACAACCAGTCGGCCGTGACGATCCGCGTCTTCCAGGGCGAACGCGAGATGGCGGCCGACAACAAGCTGCTCGGCCAGTTCGACCTGCTCGGCATTCCGGCCGCGCCGCGCGGCGTGCCGCAGATCGAGGTCGCTTTCGACATCGACGCGAACGGCATCGTCAATGTGTCGGCGAAGGACAAGGCGACGAACAAGGAACAGACGATCCGCATCGAAGCCTCGGGCGGTCTCTCGGAAGCCGACATCGAGAAGATGGTGAAGGACGCCGAAGCGCATGCGGAAGAAGACAAGAAGCGGCGCGAGGAGGTCGAGACGCGGAACCATGCCGAAGCGCTGGTGAACGCGACCGAAAAGACGATTGCCGAGAATGCCGACAAGCTCGACGCAAGCGTGAAGGCCGATGTCGAAGGCGCCGTCGAGGCGCTGAAGACCGCGCTGAAGGACGGTTCGAGCGACGACATCAAGACGAAGATGGAAGCCCTCACCCAGACGTCGATGAAGATGGGCGAAGCGCTCTACAAGACTGCCCAGGCCGAAGCCGAGAGCGAAGCGGCGTCTGCGAGCGACAGCAGCAATGCGGACGACGATGTCGTCGATGCCGACTTCGAGGAAGTCGACGACGACAAGAAAGATCAGGACAAGTCCGCCTGATCCGGGGCCTCATCATGATGCCCATGTTCTCACACATCCATGCAGGCCGGGCGCGCCAGAGCGCGCCCGTGCCCGCGCGTTCCGTTTCAAGGTGATCCCCGATGTCGAAGCGCGATTACTATGACGTGCTCGGGGTGAGCCGCAACGCAAGCCCCGACGAGCTGAAGAAAGCCTATCGTTCGCTTGCGAAGAAACTCCATCCCGACCAGAACCCGGGCGACAAGGAAGCCGAGCAGCGTTTCAAGGAACTCAACGAAGCCTATGACGCGCTGAAGGACGAACAGTCCCGCGCGGCCTACGACCAGTTCGGACATGCGGCCTTCGATGGCGGCATGGGCGGGCGGGGGCCCGGCGGCATGGGGGGCGGCTTCGGCGGCGCCTCGATGTCCGATATTTTCGACGATCTCTTCGGCGAATTCATGGGCGGGCGCGGCGGCAGGGGACGCCGCGGCGGTGGTGGCGGCGGCCAGATGCGCGGTCACGATCTGCGCTACAACATGGAAATCACGCTGGAGGAAGCCTTCGAGGGCAAGAAGGCGCAGGTCCGCGTGCCGGGCTCCGTCGCCTGCGAGGCCTGCCACGGCTCCGGCGCGGCGCCGGGATCGAGCCCGATCACCTGTCCGACCTGCCAGGGCGACGGCAAGGTGCGCGCCTCCCAGGGCTTCTTCACCATCGAACGCACCTGCCCGACCTGCCACGGGCGGGGCCAGACCATCGACAAACCCTGTCCTGCCTGCCAGGGCGCGGGCCGCGTCGAGAAAGAGCGCACGCTTTCGGTCAATATTCCCGCCGGCGTCGAGGACGGCACGCGCATCCGCCTTGCGGGCGAGGGCGAGGCCGGGATGCGCGGCGGACCGGCGGGCGATCTCTACATCTTCCTCTCGGTGAAGCCGCACCGCCTGTTCGAGCGCGACGGCGCGGATCTTTTCTGCCGCGTGCCGATCTCCATGGTCACGGCGGCGATGGGCGGCGAGATCGAGGTGCCGACGCTGGGCGGCAAGAAGGTGAAGGTGAAGATTCCCGAAGGCGCGCAGACGGGACGCCAGTTCCGCCTCCGGGCCAAGGGCATGCCGGTGGTGAATTCGCGCGAGACGGGCGACCTCTATATCCAGATCACCATCGAGACGCCGGTGAACCTGACCCGCAAGCAGAAAGACCTGCTGAAGGCATTCGAGGACGCGTCCGACCCCAGCAACAGCCCGGAAAGCACCGGCTTCTTCGCCAAGGTGAAGGAGTTCTGGGACGGCTTCCAGAGCTGAGGCTTTGCGATATGCTCTAAAGGCCCCGCGGAAAAAATCCGGCGGGGCCTTTTTCGTGGCCGGTGCCCATGCAAGCCTATCTCACGCCCATCGCACTTCTCGTCGCCTCCAACGTCTTCATGACGACCGCCTGGTACTGGCACCTGAAGTTCAAGGCGACGCCCCTCATGTTCGTCATTCTGGTGAGCTGGGGGCTCGCCTTTTTCGAATATTGCCTCGCCGTTCCGGCCAACCGCTTCGGTTCGGAGGTCTATTCGCCGGCCCAGCTCAAGACCATCCAGGAAGTCATCACGCTCGTTGTTTTCACCGGATTTTCGGCGGTTTATCTCGGCCACGCGCCGACATGGAACACGGGGCTCGGCTTTGCGCTGATCGCGCTCGGGGCCTATTTCGTCTTCCGGGGGTGAGACGGGGCTGCTATAGAGCCCGCGGGACAGATGGAGCGCGGATCATGGCTCAGGACATCAAGATCGCGGTGACGGGCGCGGGCGGCCGCATGGGCCGGACGCTTGTCCGTCTCATCGCGGAGACGGAAGGGCTGACGCTTTCAGGCGGGATCGAGGCCGAAGGCTCGCCGCATCTCGGCGCCGATCTCGGCACACTGGCCGGGCTCGCAAAGCCCCTCGGTATCGCCGCAACGTCGGATGCGCTTTCCGTCATCAAGGACGCCGACGCGCTGGTCGATTTTTCCGTGCCGGAAGCCTCGCTCGAATTCGCCGCGCTCGCGGCCCAGGCTCGCATCGTCCATGTGATCGGCACGACGGGCTTTGCCGATGAAGACCTGCCGAAGATCGAGGCGGCGGCGCGCCACGCGACGATCATCAAGGCCGGGAACATGAGCCTCGGGGTCAACCTTCTGGCCGCGCTTGCGCGGCAGGCGGCGAAGGCGCTCGGACCCGAATGGGACATCGAGATCCTCGAAATGCACCACCGCCACAAGATCGACGCGCCGTCCGGCACGGCGCTGCTGCTCGGGCAAGCGGCGGCGGAAGGGCGCGGCGTCGGCCTCGGCCACAATTCCGAACGCGGCCGCGACGGCATCACCGGCGCGCGCGCACCGGGCAAGATCGGCTTCGCCTCGCTCAGGGGCGGATCGGT
Organism: Alphaproteobacteria bacterium HGW-Alphaproteobacteria-3; assembly: GCA_002842875.1. Taxonomy (GTDB): domain Bacteria; phylum Pseudomonadota; class Alphaproteobacteria; order Parvibaculales; family Parvibaculaceae; genus Parvibaculum. Next base: position 7,811 of record PHEF01000030.1, read on the forward strand.
CGTGGGCGAGCACGATGTCATCTTCGCGACCGAGCATGAGCGCATCGTGCTGCGTCATGTCGCGGAAGACCGCAGCATCTTCGCACGCGGCGCCCTCAAGGCCGCGGCATGGGGGCAGGGCACCAATGGTCAAAAGAGGGGGCCCGGCCTCTTCGACATGGCCGACGTGCTCGGCATCGAATAATCACGACACGGATCAATGGAGCAAGACTTGGCTAACCTGCTTGTGCTTGTCCGCCACGGACAGAGCGAATGGAACGAGAAGAACCTCTTCACGGGCTGGCGCGATCCGGGCCTGACCGAACAGGGCAAGGCGGAGGCGAAGGAGGCGGGCGAGGCGATGAAGGCGGCCGGGCTCGGCTTCGACGTTGCCTATACGTCCGACCTTTCGCGCGCGCAGGAAACGAACCGCATCATGCTCGCCGAACTCGGCCAGAGCGACATCGAGATCGTGAAGGATCAGGCGCTCAACGAGCGCGACTATGGCGATCTCTCCGGGCTCAACAAGGACGATGCACGCGAAAAGTGGGGCGAAGAGCAGGTCCATATCTGGCGCCGCTCCTACGATGTGCCGCCGCCCGGCGGCGAAAGCCTGAAGATGACGGCGGAGCGCGTGCTGCCCTATTACGAGCGGGAAATCCTGCCCCGCGTGCTGAAGGGCGAGCGCGTGCTCGTCGCCGCGCATGGCAACAGCCTGCGTGCGCTCGTCATGCAGATCGACGGGCTCAGCCGCGAGCAGGTTCTTGCGCTCAACATCGCGACCGGCGCGCCGATCGTCTACGAGCTCGACGACGAAGGTAAAGTGCTTTCCAAGAAGATGCTGATCGAGCGCGAGGCGCACTAGGCTTCCAGCGGGGCCTCTTCGACGGCCGGTGCATTGCGCAGCTTCGCCAGCGCCCTTTCGAGGGCGCGGGCGAAATCAGCGCGTTCCGGCGGTGAGAGCGCGGCGGCGACTTCGAGGCGGCGGCCATGGCTTGTCAGATGCAGATGGGTCGATTCGTCGGGTTCCTCGCGGAGCGCAAGCCGCACCCAATAGGGTTGGAAGCTGAAGGCCCGCGCATGTCCCTTCGCATCGACCCGGCGCACACGAAGCTCATCGTCCGAGAGCTGCACCGTTTCATGCGCGCGGGCCGAACGGTAATTCGCGCGGAAGGCCCACCAGACGGCCACGACTTCGAGCCCGCAAAAGCCGAAGACCGGCCAGGCACCCTTTGCCATGAAGAGAACGCCGGACGCAAAGTTCACCGCCGCCACGATGCCGATCAGGATCGCGAAGCCGCGCATCGAAAGCGAACGGTGCGGCGTGATCAGCGCGTTGAAATGCAACGGCGGCGCGAGGGGCGCCGGATCGGGCGAGAGGATATTCATGGACCGGAGGGTAGAGCGGCGAGCGCGCTCCGGCAATACGGCCTTGCGACGCAGGCGGGTTATGTACAAAGTTTCGCCCCATGCCCATACAGATGAAAAAAGCCGATATCGAGGAGTTCTTCCGCCGCCTTTGCCAGGCGCTGCCGGAGCCGAAGACCGAACTCGAATACCGCAATACCTACACGCTGCTCGTCGCGGTGGTGCTGTCGGCGCAGGCGACCGATGCCGGCGTCAACAAGGCGACGAAGGAACTCTTCAAGACCGTCGACACGCCGCGAAAGATGGTGAAGCTCGGCGAGGCGGGGCTCACGCAACACATCAAGACGATCGGGCTCTACCGCAACAAGGCGAAAAACGTGATCGCGCTATCGCGGCTGCTGATCGAACGTCATGGCGGCGAGGTGCCGCATGACCGCGCGGCGCTCGAAGCGCTGCCGGGGGTCGGCCGCAAGACGGCCAATGTGGTTCTCAATGTGGCCTTTGGCGAACCGACGATCGCGGTCGATACGCATATCTTCCGCGTCGCCAACCGGACAGGGCTCGCACCGGGGAAAGATGTCGTCGAGGTCGAGAAGAAACTCGAAAAGGCGGTGCCGCCTGAATACCGGCAGCACGCGCATCACTGGCTGATCCTGCATGGGCGCTATGTCTGCAAGGCGCGCAAACCCGACTGCCCGGCCTGTCCCGTCAGCGATCTCTGCCGCTTCAAGGCGAAGACCGTCGTTAGCTGATCCCGGAACGTCAGGACATCGGCACGTTGCGCTTCGCAAGCACGGCGGCAAGACAGGCATCCTTGCTCGCCGGGCCGCCTTCCATTTTGCGCGCATCGACATGGCGCGAGCCGAGCACGCCGCCCTCCGTCTCGTAGAAATAGACGAAGAGACTGCAATCGCCACCCGCATATTGCCAGATTTCGGCGCGGGGCTCGGCGCGGCGGAAATCGGGTTCGCCAAGGCGGGCGGAAATCGCCGCAGGCGCCGCACCCAGAAGCGAGGCGGGGGTCAGCGGCGCCGTGCCGAGCGATGCCATGACGCCGCCGCGCGCGTCGATGCCGCTGCCCGGCGCCGTCTCGCAAGCGGCAAGGCCGAGCGCGAGCGCGAAAATCAGAAGGTGCCTCATGCGGACCTCCGCGCGGCGAGGCCCTTGCAGGTGTGGACCATGAAAGCCGTGCCGAAGAGCGGGGCGAAAAGATTGAGGACCGGCACCGTGGTGAAGAGCGCGATGACGACGCCCGCGAGGAAAACGCGCAGGCCGTGGCGTTTGCGCAGCCCTTGCGCCTCGACCGCCGAGAGATGGCGCAGCGCCACGAGCTCGAAGAATTCACGGCCGAGCAGGTAGCCGTTCACCACCCAGAACAGGACGAGATTGACGCCCGGCACGAGATAGAAGGGAAGGGCCAGCAGGTTCACGACGACGAGCACCAGCGTGAAGCGGATCGCGACCAGGATCGATTGCCAGAAAGGCTGGTCGCGCCCCGGCGGATCGGCCGGATAGTCCTCAACCTCGACACGGGCGGCGATGTTTTCGAGGAAGAGGCCCGCAACCAGCGAAACGACGGGGTGAACCAGCGGGACCAGCACGATGACGGCGAGGAAGCGCGCCACAAACTGCAGGATCGCATCGACCCAGCCGCCGGCAAAATCGGGCCCGAAGGCCGGCAGGGCGGCGAGCGCCCATTGCAGGCCCGCGCCGAAACCCGCGAGGACCAGGATCGTCAGGCCCACCGAAATCACCATCACGCGCCGGAAGGGCGGCGAGAAGGTCTCTCTGAAGGCGCGCAGTGCGTCGGACAGCATCAAGGTCTCCTCAAATTCGATGCCCTAACCTAGTGCGCCGCCCGCGCCGCTGCAATTTCCGCCGCAAGCGGAAGACGCCGCCCGGAATCCGGCGTTTTTGGACATATGCGGCGCAATCCCTATACTCCCGCCCGCAAGGCCTTTCAGTGGCGCGTTTTCAAACCGCAAAAGCCCTCTCCTCATATGAAGGAGGCGCTTTTGCTGAAAACGCTCCGAAATTCTCCCTGAAAAAATTCCAGAGGATCATGACAGAGCTCAAATATGACGTGGCGGGCATCGGCAATGCGCTTGTCGATGTGATTTCCAATGCCGACGACACTTTCCTGACGGCGAACGGCATCGAGAAGGGCGGCATGACGCTGATCGATGCGGAACGCGCCGATGTGCTCTACGGCAAGATGGGTACGGCGGTCGAAATGTCGGGCGGCTCCTGCGCCAACACGATCGCGGGGCTCGCCTCGCTCGGCGGCAAGGGCGCCTTTTTCGGCAAGGTCCGCAACGACCAGCTCGGCGAGGTTTTCATCCACGACATCAGGTCGCTCGGCGTCGCCTTCCCGGCCTCGCTGGCGCAAGAAGGCGCGCCGACGGGACGCTGCCTCATCGTCGTGACGCCCGACGCGCAGCGCAGCATGAGCACCTATCTGGGCGCGGCGCAGAAGCTCGCGCCCGGCGACATCGACGAAACGACGATCCGCGCCGCCGCCGTCACCTATATGGAAGGCTATCTCTGGGACGAGCCCGGCGCGAAGGAGGCTTTCCTCAAAGCCGCGAAGATCGCCCATGACGCGGGCCGCCTCGTCTCGCTGACGCTGTCCGACAGTTTCTGCGTCGGCCGGTTCCGCGACGAGTTCCGCCGTCTCGCGAAAGACGAAGTCGATCTCCTGTTCGCGAACGAAGCCGAAATCCTCTCGCTCTACGAAACCGATGTCTTCGACGAAGCGCTGCAGCAGGTGCGCAGGGACTGCAAGTTCGCCGCGCTGACGCGTTCCGAACAGGGCTCGGTCATCGTCGCCGATGGCGAGGTGCATGTCGTCGATGCGGCCAAGGTCGAGAAGGTGGTGGATACGACAGGTGCGGGCGATCTCTTCGCCGCGGGCTTCCTCTACGGGCTCACGCGCGGCAAGGATCCCGTGACCTGCGGACGGCTCGGCGCGCTGGCCGCCGCCGAAGTCATCTCGCATTACGGGCCGCGCCCGCAGGTCTCGCTTCGCGATCTCGCGATGGAGAAGGGGCTCGCCTAGATTTTCCGGAGATAGACTTCGCGGATGCGGTGGTCGTCGCCCTTCCTGAGGATCAGGTCGGCGCGCTGGCGCGTCGGCAGGATGTTCTTGTGCAGGTTGGCGAGGTTGATCGAGGTCCAGATCGCATCCGCGGTCTGGACCGCTTCTTCCTCGCTGAGCTTGGAGTAGCGGTGGAAATAGGCCGCCGGATCCTTGAAGGAGGTGCGGCGCAGGCTCAGGAAACGCTCGATATACCAGCGCCGGATCGTCGCTTCGTCGGCATCGAGATAGATCGAGAAATCGAAAAAGTCCGAAACGAAAGGTTGCGGTTCGTCGCCATCGGCCGGCTTCCAGGGCTGCAATACGTTCAGGCCTTCGACGACCAGAATGTCGGGTTGATCGACGGTCACGGTTTCGCCGTCGAGAATGTCGTAGGTGAAGTGCGAATAAAGCGGCGCCTCGACATTGCGCGAGCCCGCCTTCACATCCGAGAGAAAACGGATCAGCCGCTTGATGTCGAAGCTTTCGGGGAAGCCCTTGCGCTGCATCAGCCCGCGCTCTTCAAGCAGCCTGTTGGGATAGAGAAAGCCGTCCGTCGTGATGAGATCGACCTTCGGATGGTTCGGCCAGCGCGCGAGCAGGGCGCGGAGAATACGCGCTGTGGTCGACTTGCCGACGGCAACCGAACCCGCCACGCCGACGATGTAGGGCACCTTGTCGGCGCGGCCGAGAAAATCCGAGGTGACGCGGTAGAGTTCCTGCATCTCGCCGACATAGAGATTGAGGAGCCGCGACAGCGGCAGGAAGATTTCCGACACCTCGTCGAGCGAGATGCGCTCGGTGTCCTCGCGCAGCCGTCCCCAATCCGCCGCCGTAAAATGGCGGAACGGCGAAAGAGACTCCCGCTCCTCCCGATCCAAGACGCCCGTGCCACCCATGCCGATGACCTCCGTCAGCTTTGCGCGCGCGCGGCTTTTTCGTCGAGGCCGGAGCGGCCTTCGCGGCGCTCGAGTTCGGCATAGACGTCGGCCGGATCGAGGCCGAGAGCCGCGATCAGCACGAGCCAGTGATAAAGAAGATCGGCGCTTTCGGAGATGGCGCCCTTTTCGTCACCCGAGACGGCGGCAATCACGGTTTCCACCGCTTCCTCGCCGAGCTTCTGGGCACAGGCGGGCACGCCTTTCGAGAACAGCTTTGCCGTATAGGAAGAGGAGGCGTCGGCGCCCTTGCGGGCGGCAATCACCTCGAACAGACGATCGAGCTGGCGGGCGTCGGCTGCCATGAGGCGCTCCCCGGACGGTTGACGGGCCACGTCCGGACCCCTTGAGGGGCCTTGCGCGGCGGCATTGCGTAGCAGATTTACGGGATCGAGGCCAGTGGCGGGGCTTGCACGGCCTCAGAGCCTCGTCGAGAGGCTGGTGCCCGAGAGTTCGCCCTTCTTGGTGCCGGCCTGGACGGCGTCCTTCAGGTCGGCGCCGCGCAGGTCGGCACCGCGCAGGTCCGCATCCTTCAGATTGGCCCGCAACAGGATCGCATCGCCGAAATCCGCTGCGGCAAGGACCGCCTTTTCGAAATTCGCATCGGCCAGGATCGCCTCGCGGAAATTCGCGCCCGCGAGCACCGCCCGGGAAAAATCCCGGCGGGACAGGTCCATGCGGGCGAAGTCGGCGCGCGCGCCGCCCCGCTGGCCGGTCTGTATCCATTCGAGATGGGCAGAGAGAATTTTTGCCATCCGCTCGGGTCCGGGCGCCGTGCGCGGCCGCGTGGCGCGCATCATGTCGCCGCGCGAGGCCGTGTCCTCGTCCATGATGGCGCGGCGGAAATCCACATCGGCGAGGTTCGCGCCGGAAAGTTCGACACCCTTGAGTTCCGCGCCGGCGAAGCTCGCGCCGCGCAAATCCGCCCCCTGAAGGCTCGCACCGGAAATCGAAGCCCCCTCGAAATCGGCATCGAGCAGTTTGCATTCGGACATGTTGGTGCCGTACATGCGTGCGCCGCGGAAACTCGAATTCTCGCGGCCGGCGGGTGCGGTCGCGCCGCGCCGGATCACCGCGCCACGCCGGAGATCGGCGCCGTCGAGCCGGGCCTCCGTCATTTCGGCATCGCTGAAATTCGCGCCGCGCAGGTCTGCGCGCGAAAAATTGGTGCGCGTCATGTTGCAGCGATCGAAGTTCGCGCTGAAGAGATTGGTGCCCGAGAGCCGCGCATCCTCGAGGTTCGAGCCCGCGAAGTCGCAGCCGATGAAATGGCCCTGCGAAAAATTGAGATTGCGGAAGTCGAGGCCCGAAAGGTCGCATTCCTTCATCACGACGCACCAGCCGCCGGGAATGCCCTTGAGGTAACGCAGGTGCAATTCCGCGATCCGGTTCAGCGCCTCCTGGCCGATGCGGCGGCCGATGATCGCGTTGTCGTCCGAGCCCATCCTGCCGGCCTTCCCCCTGGCGGCGGTTTCCGCCTCTTCCCCGGATTTCGCAGCAGTGTCGGAATTCGACATGGTGAGCCAGGCCCTTTACGCCAACAAACTGCCCGGCGCGGTGCACGGGGCGTCACAAAGCGCATGCTAGAGCGGCAATTTCTCAGATTTTCTTAACGGAAACCGGGATTTCGGCAAAAACGGACGGGCCGCAGGATCAGGCGGAATTCTCGCGCCAGAAGGGGGCCGCGCCGCCGAAGCGCCGCCAGAGGCGGATCGCGCCCTTCCATTCCCTCGCCGCCCGCTTTTCGTGGAAGGCGAGGATGCGGGCGGCGGCCTCCCGCATTTCCTTGCCCTCCGCCAAGCGGCCGAGAATGACGTGCGCCGTCTCGACATCGTTGAGGCCGCCGAACACGTCCTGCATCTGGCCGAGATATTTCAGGTAGGGCTTTACGTCTTCCTGCTCATAAAGCGATGAGAAGAAGTGAAGCGCATAGCGCAGTTTCTTCAGCCGCTTGCGGAGCTCATGCCGCTCGCCGCCTTGTAGATTTTCCATGTCGCGACCGAGCTTCGCCGCCTTGGCAAGGCGCTTGTCGAGCGCCGCAACGGCAAAGTCGCGCGCGAAAGCCGGCGCCTTGCGCCTGGTATGCCAGCCGCGTTCGGCAAGGAAGAGACCGTATTCGAGGAGGAAGCGCGTATAGCGGCGCGACCGGAGAACGGCGAGCGCCCGCTCCCAGGCATCCGCGCGCGCCTTCTCGATGCAGGCTTCGAGCGCGGCGGAACGGGCGCCACCGAGCTCCACGGGCGCGACGATGTCCGATGTGAAGACGTCGAGATCGCGCGCGGCACCAAGCTCGTTCGCGAGCCACTTCGCTTCGGAGGCGAGCCGGCCGGCGAGATCGCCGCCGATGACGGGGCGGAAGATTTCGAAGGCCGAGCGCGCGCGGCGCAACGCAACGCGCATCTGGTGCAGGCCTTCGGGCGATCTGTGTTCGGCGGCGGCTTCCTCGTTCGCCATCATGTGGACGAGGCAATGCCGGAGCACGATCGCATAGGCATCGTCGAGCGTTGCGTGAGCGTCGATGAGAACGGGTTCCGCCTTCACCGCCACAGGCGTCTGCCGCCGCAGAAGCGCGAAGCCGCGTTCCGACTTGCTCCTGTGGCCGACGCGCAGTTCGGCGATCTCGTTCAGGTCGAGCGCGATGCGATAGAGGCTCGCGGGCGTTCCTTCCTTGAGTTCCAGTTCGATTTCGCTCACCGGCGCACCGCGGCCGTTCGCCTGCAATTCGCCGCGGTCGAGCGCGAGTTCGATCAGGTCGCCTTCGGGCGTCGCGATGTTGTGTATCGTGCGGCGGATGTCGCTGACGAGGCGCGGCGCGATCACGTGGCCGTTGGCAAGCTTGCGGACACGGGCGCGCAGGTCTTCGGGCAGCTTGTTCAGGTCCGGCGTGGAAGCGTTGCCGGGCAGCCGCGCTTCATATTCGCCGATGTCGCGTGCAACGCTGCCCGCGCCCGACGGATCGGCTTCCGTTTTCAGTGTCTGCACGCAACCCCGGCCGTGACGGCGCAGCCGCAGCGCCATGCCGTTGTCGCCGAGGACCAGATCGTCCGTATCGAAATAAACGGAATGAAGGTGCTTGCCGGAAGCGCGGCCCTGCTTCAGGCGCTGCAGCACGGGTGCCCGGCGCACGCGCTCAAGCTCCGCAGGCTCGCAGACGAGCTTCAGTTCGATTTCGCGGTCCGACATTTTCTCGCCGACGCCTTTGGAAAGCCAAGCCTCACGCGCACCAAGGCGGGAGCATTCTGCCGGGCGCCGCCCCCGCACGCAATTGCCACCTTCAGCCTGCGGCGTTTCTCCACAGGTTCTAGTAGGAATAGAACCGTTTTGGCACAAGCTGTTGCGGTTAGAGCCTGACCGGTATGCCGGCCTTTGCCATGTGGGCCTTCGCTTCGCCCACCGTGTGATCGCCGAAATGGAAGATCGAGGCCGCGAGGACCGCGCTCGCATGACCGTCGCGAACGCCCTCGACCAGGTGGTCGAGCGTGCCGACGCCACCCGAAGCGATGACGGGAACGGAGACCGCATCCGAGACGGCTCTTGTCAATGCGAGGTCGAAACCCGATTTTGCGCCGTCGCGGTCCATCGAGGTCAGGAGGATTTCGCCGGCCCCGAGCTTCGTCACCTTGATTGCATATTCCACCGCGTCGATGCCGGTTTCCTTGCGTCCGCCATGGGTGAAGATTTCCCATTTGCCGGGCGCTGTCTGCTTGGCGTCGATCGCGACGACGATGCACTGGTTGCCGAATTTTTCCGACGCCAGGCGCACGAAGTCGGGATTGAAGACGGCGGCCGTGTTGATCGAGACCTTGTCGGCGCCCGCGAGCAGGAGCTGGCGCACATCGTCCACCGTGCGCACCCCGCCGCCGACGGTGAGGGGCATGAAACATTGTTCCGCCGTGCGCCGCACGACGTCGAAAATGATCGCGCGTTCTTCGTGGCTCGCGGTGATGTCGAGGAAGCAGAGTTCGTCCGCTCCCGCCGCATCATAGGCGCGCGCGGCCTCGACCGGATCGCCCGCATCGCGCAGATCGACGAAGTTCACGCCTTTGACGACGCGGCCGTCCTTCACGTCGAGGCAGGGAATGACGCGAGCCTTCAGCATCGGGCGGCCCCCCGCAGAAGGGCCAGCGCTTCCTTCGGATCGAGGCGGCCATCGTAAAGCGCGCGGCCCGAGATCGCGCCTTCGATGCCGGAGCAGTTCGCCGCCATCAATTTCTTCAAATCCTCGATCGAGGAGAGGCCGCCGGACGCAATCACCGGAATGGAAATCTGGTCGGCCAGCGCAACCGTCGCCTCGATGTTCAATCCCTGCAGCGCGCCGTCGCGGTCGATGTCGGTGTAGATGATCGCGGCGACGCCCGCATGCTCGAAGCGGCGCGCCATGTCGAGCACCGTGAGGTCCGAAACATCGGCCCAGCCCTCCGTCGCCACGCGGCCGCCCTTCGCATCGAGACCGACGGCGATGCGGCCCGGAAACTTCCGGCAGGCCTCGATGACCAGATCGGGGTTCTTCACGGCGGCTGTACCGATGATGACGCGGCGAATGCCTTTTTCGAGCCAGGTTTCAATGGTGGCGAGATCGCGGATACCACCGCCGAGCTGCGCAGGCATCGAGATCGCGGCGAGAATGCGCTCGACCGCATCGGCGTTCACCGGGCGGCCCTCGAAAGCGCCGTTCAGATCGACCAGATGAATATATTCAAAGCCCGCCGCCTCGAAGGCGCGGGCCTGCGCCGCCGGATCGTCGTTGAAGACGGTCGCCTGGTCCATGAGCCCATGCACGAGACGGACGCATTGCCCATCCTTCAGGTCGATCGCGGGAAAGAGGATCATGGGTTTACTTTCACGGACGCCACTTCAGGAAATTGCCGATGAGGGCGAGGCCGAGCGCCTGGCTCTTTTCGGGGTGAAACTGCGTGCCCACCATGTTGTCCCGCGCGACCATCGCGGTCACGGGCCCGCCATAATCGGTGCGCGCGGCAAGGACTGCGGGATCCGACACCGCCAGGGCATAGGAGTGCACGAAATAGGCGTGGGTCGCGGGCATGTTCGCGAGAAGAGGATGCCCGTTCACGACCTCGAGTTCGTTCCAGCCCATATGCGGAATCTTGAGCGACGGGTCCGACGGCTCGATCTTCACGACATCGCCCTTGAGCCAGCCGAGGCCTTCGTGAATGCCATGTTCGAGGCCGCGCTCCGCCATCAGTTGCATGCCGACACAAATGCCGAAGAAGGGTTTGGCGTCTTTTCGCACGGCCTCTTCCAGCGCCTCCACCATGCCGGGGATCGCATCGAGCCCGGCGCGGCAGTCGCCAAAGGCGCCGACGCCGGGAAGCACGATCCGATCCGCCGCGCGCAGGGCGTTCGGGTCGCTCGTCACCAGCACGTCCGCCACGAGCCCCGCATCGCGGCCCGCGCGCTCGAAAGCCTTCGCGGCGGAGCGGAGATTGCCGGACCCGTAATCGATGATCGCGACTTGCACGTTCAGCTTCCTCTTTTCGGCCCGGCTTCCGGGAAGAGGCCGAAAACTTCATGCATGGCTGTATTGGCCGGGGCGGGAGCGGCCGCATCGCGGCGCGGCCAGACCGGCGCTGTGAGCGGCGCCACGGGCGCGACATCGAGTGGACGGTCCCACTTCTCGAAGAAGCGGCGTTCGGCTTCCTCGAGCGACGAGCCGCCGGAGATGCCGATCTCGCGGTAGCCCTTCCTCGCCAGCGTCCAGCGGCGGATGTCGTTTCCCTCGAAGCCGAGGAAAAGCTGCAGCGCCAGCGAACAGACCGCCGCCGCCTCGACGCCGAGCAGGCGCTCGGCAAGGAACGAAACCACGGCGGTGAGGCCGATCCACAATGCGAGCGCGATCCAGAGCCGGTTGAAGGCGAGCCAGATCCAGGACAGCAGGAAGGCGGGGAAGGAGAAGCCCTCCTTCACCAGCACCAGCCCCGCGCCGTCGAGCGGCGCGCCGGGAAGCTCGTGGACCGTGTAGATGCGCATGGGTTCGTTCCGCCCGTGAGGGGCTTTGCATTCGCGCTTATCTAGGACAGATCGCCGCCGAAAACCAGCGGGAAGGCCCCGGCATGAAGACCGGCGATCAGTTGCCGAGAACGCCTTTGGTCGAGGGGATGCGGTTTGCCGCACGCGGGTCGATCTCCACCGCCTCGCGAAGCGCCCGGGCGAGGCCCTTGAAGCAGCTTTCGACGATATGGTGGTTGTTGTCGCCATACATGTTTTCGATGTGCAGCGTGATGCCCGCATTCTGCGCGAAGGCCTGGAACCACTCCTTGAAGAGTTCCGTATCCATGTCGCCGAGCTTCGGCTTGGTGAAGTTCACCTTCCAGACGAGATAGGGGCGCTGCGACACGTCGATCGAGACGCGGGTGCAGGTCTCGTCCATGGGGATCACCGCCGTCGCGTAGCGGCGGATGCCCTTGAAGTCGCCCAGCGCCCGGCGCACGGCCTCGCCGATCACGATGCCCGTGTCCTCGGTCGTGTGGTGGAAATCGATGTGGAGGTCGCCCTGGGCGCGGACCTTGAGGTCCATCAGCGAATGGCGCGAGAGCTGCTCGAGCATGTGATCGAGGAAGCCGATGCCGGTATCGACGTCGTATTCCCCGTTGCCGTCGAGATCGAGCGAGACGAAGACATTGGTCTCCTTGGTCTTGCGCTCAACGGTCGCTATGCGGCTTTCGCTTTCGATCTGCATGGTCCGGTTTCCGTTCGAGGGCCCTGAGGGGCCTCATTCGCGGCAGCTTTTATCAGGCGGGGGGCCGGCAGGCCAGCGCAAAGCCCCAGTACCGCACCCGATTTACTTGAAGTGCGCAATCAGATTGAATCACAAATACTTACAGGACGTTAACCAATATTCTTGAGGACTTCTCATCCAATACTTCAAGTATCTCCGAATCCCGTTGCGGGACAAGAGCCAAGTCATTGATTCAAATTGCAAGGATCCGCGCTTCCTAGTCATCGGGATGGGTGGGCTCACAACATCTTGACGCAGCGGGCGCTTGAAGCCCGGCTCCGCGACCCGGGCGAATTGGAGCTGCCGGCATGGCAAACAGCCCGTCAATAAAGGTTCCGTTCGCATTGTTCCCAGGATCGCCGGTATTTGCAAAAGACTATCATTTGCATATTTGCAGCACCAACGGGAATTGCCCCTTTCCACCCCCGGCCATCCGCGGGCTTGACCCTATGGCGCGAAACGGCCACATGCTATCGGCAGCTTCCCGCCTCCTGACACAGCAAGACAGGAAAGAAATGGCCTCGCACGACCCCATCAACTGGCACGGCACAACGATCCTCTCCGTCCGCAAGGGAGGCAAGGTCGTGATCGCGGGCGACGGGCAGGTCTCGATGGGCGACACGATCATGAAGGGCAATGCCCGCAAGGTCCGCCCCCTCGGCAAGGGCGACGTAATCGCGGGCTTTGCGGGCGCGACGGCGGACGCGATGACGCTGTTCGAACGGCTGGAAGCGAAGATCGAGCAGTATCCCGGCCAGCTCATGCGCGCCTGCGTGGAACTCGCCAAGGACTGGCGGACCGACCGCTATCTGCGCCGCCTCGAAGCGCTGATGATCGTCGCCGACCGGGAAGTGACCCTCGTGCTCACCGGCAATGGCGATGTGCTGGAGCCCGAGGGCGGCGTCATCGGCATCGGGTCGGGCGGCAATTACGCGCTCGCCGCCGCCCGTGCACTTGCCGACATGGAGCTTTCAGCCGAAGAGGTCGCGCGCAAGGCGATGAAGATCGCCGCCGAAATCTGCGTCTACACGAACAACAACCTCACCGTGGAAACGCTCGATGCCTGATCCCGGCCACCGCCTTCATTCATTCTTTCCGGAGTTTCCCCTTCAATCATGACCAGTTTTTCGCCGCGTGAGATCGTTTCCGAGCTCGACCGCTACATTGTGGGGCAGCGCGACGCCAAGCGCGCCGTCGCCATCGCGCTGCGCAACCGCTGGCGGCGTCAGCAATTGCCGGAGGAACTTCGCGACGAGGTGCTGCCGAAAAACATCCTGATGATCGGACCGACCGGCGTCGGCAAGACCGAAATCTCGCGGCGCCTTGCCAGGCTTGCCGAAGCGCCCTTCCTCAAAGTCGAGGCGACGAAGTTCACCGAGGTCGGCTATGTCGGCCGCGATGTCGAACAGATCATCCGCGATCTCGTCGAGATTTCGCTTGCGATGACGCGGGAGAAGCGGCGCAAGGACGTGCAGGCGAAGGCGCATCTCGCCGCCGAGGCCCGCGTGCTCGATGCGTTGGTCGGCCAGAATGCGAGCGAGGGAACGCGCGACAGCTTCCGCAAGAAGCTCCGCGACGGGGAACTCGACGAGAAGGAAATCGAGGTCGAGGTGCAGGATGCGGGCGGCGGCATGCCGTCCTTCGACATTCCCGGCATGCCGGGCGGCCAGGTCAGCATGATCAATCTCGGCGACATCATGGGCAAGGCCTTCGGCGCCCGCACGAAGACACGCCGGATGCAGGTGCGCGAGAGCTACGAGGTGCTGATCGCGGAGGAAAGCGACAAGCTTCTCGACCAGGAGCAGGTGACACAGGATGCGATCCGCGCCGTCGAGCAGAACGGCATCGTGTTTCTGGACGAGGTCGACAAGATCTGCGCCCGCGCCGAAAAGCAGGGCGGCGATGTAAGCCGCGAGGGCGTGCAGCGCGATCTTCTGCCGCTCATCGAGGGCACGACCGTCGCGACCAAGCATGGCGCGGTCAAGACCGACCACATCCTTTTCATCGCCTCCGGCGCCTTCCACATCGCCAAGCCATCGGACCTCCTGCCAGAGCTGCAGGGACGCCTGCCGATCCGCGTCGAACTGCAAGCCCTCGGCAAGGACGATATGCGCCGCGTGCTCACCGAGCCTGAAGCGAGCCTCATCAAGCAATATGTGGCGCTGATGAAGACGGAAGAAGTCACGCTCGACTTCACCGATGACGGGATCGACGCCATCGCCGGGATCGCGGCCGCCGTCAATTCATCGGTCGAGAATATCGGCGCGCGGCGCCTTCACACCGTCATGGAGCGCGTGCTCGACGAGGTGAGCTTTGCCGCCTCCGACCGGTCCGGCCAGACGGTGCGGATCGACGAGGCCTATGTGCGTGAGCATATCGGCGACCTGACGACGAATGCCGATCTCACGAAGTTCATTCTCTGAACCTCGCTCTGAAGCTCGCGTCAGGCGACTTCCTTTTCGCGGCGGCCGAAGGCCGTTGCCCGGTCCTCGCTCTCCGGCAGTTCGAGTTCCCCGGCGGCAACGAGCTTCTTCAGATAGTTGAAGGTGCGCATGGTCTGCGTGACGAGATGATCGCCCGCCCCATAGCCCGGATAGCGCTTCTCGCCGTCGATGAACTGCCGCAGCGGCTCGATCAACGTGTCGTAGTCGAGCGAGCAGAAGAGCGGGAATGAGAAGCGCTCATCGGGCACGTTGCGCACGCGATGCGGCGTCGCGATGAAGCGGCCATTCGTCATCGCTTCCAGCATGTCGCCGATATTGATGACGAAGGCGCCCTCGACGGGCGGTACGTCGATCCAGTCGCCATTGGCGTTCATCACCTGAAGGCCCGGTGCCGTCACATAAAGGATGGTGAAGCACTCGTAATCCGTATGCGCGCCGATGCCCCACTCGGCTCTCTGTCCTTCAAGGGGCGCACGGGCGGGGTCCGCCGGGTAATGCACGAGGCGAAGCTGCGAGGGCGGCTTTGTCAGCCATTGCTCGAAATGGTCTTCCGGCAGTCCGAGCGCCAGCGCGAAGCCTTCGAACAGCTTGTGGCCGAGCGCCGTCGCCGCCTCGTAATAGGCATAGACGTCGCGCTGCATCTGCGGCAATTCGTCCGGCCACTGGTTCGGCCCGAGCATGCGGTAGCCGAGCACATGGTCCGGGTCGTCGTCGGGCAGTTCGATCGACAGGTCGAAAGCTTCCTTCTTGTCGATCTTCGCGGGGTCCGTCCCGTCGTAAAAGCCTTCCTCGCCGGTCGGCACATAGCCGCGATGGGCGCGCGACTTGCCGATATAGAGATCCATCTTCTCTTCAAGCGGGCGCGCGAAGAATTCGGCGGCGCGCGCCTCGAGCTTTTCGATCATCTCGCGCGGGATGTTGTGGCCCTTCACATAGAGGAAACCGACATTCCCCGCCGCATCGGCCATCTCCGCCGCGACGCGCATCTTCGCCTCTTCGTCCTCGCCGAAAAGGGCCGAGATGTCGATGACGGGAATGCTCGTGAAGGCCGCGCCTTTCGTTTCGGTCTCTCTCATGAAAAGTCTCCCTTCGAAAAGACATCGGTCAGCGGCTCGCCGCGCATGTCGGTGATTTCCCAGCGCCGCGTGAACGGCTTGCCCGCGCGGTCCTGATCCAGCGTTTCGAGAAGCCCGCCCGTGAGGGCGGGTGCCAGCGGCCTGGCCTCGCGGAAGGGAAGCGTCGAGCGCTGGATGATCCAGCCCGCGCCCGTCGCCACGCCTTGCGAGATTTCGCAATCGAGAAAGTCCCGGGCGCGGTCGATGCCGTCGGCGCCCGCCACGCATTCGGCGAGCGAGAGGCCCGCAGGCGCGACGCAACCGCGCTCGCGCGCCAGCATGAAAAGACCGCCCATGCGCGCAATCGCACCTCTCTGTCCGGTCTCGCGGTCTTGAAGCCGCGCCGCCCATGAGGGCATGCCGGCGATCGGTTCGCGGTGCCAGTGCTCGATATAGGGAATGTCCTTTCCCTCCTCGATCATGGTGGCGCCCTCGACCTGGAGCCGGCCCCGGTCCGAATAGACTGCCTTCGGCTGGAAATCGATGTCGCGGCGCCATTCGAACCAGCCATCTTCCGCGACAAGCTCGCCCGCGAAGCCTTCCTGCGCCGCAAGCCAGGTCATGGCTTCGGGTCCGACGGCGGAGAGCGAGGCGATGCCGGAAAAATCCGGCCGGCCTTCCGGCTGGCGGAGATCGAGATAGAGGCCGGGCCCCTGCAGCCAATTGACGAAGCTCGTCGTGTCGCGCCGCCCGTCGGGCCAGGCGATGAGCGAGCGGCGCCAGAGGCCGGGCATGGTCTCGAGGGAGGGTTCGGGGAGGGTGGCATCGAGGGCGGCTGACATGAGGCCATGCTGGCGGCTTCACGGTCATTGGCCTAGACGCTAAATTTCGATGGGAGGCATAGATGAAATCTATGTATCGAGGCCGGACTCTCTCAGTTTTCCCATGATTTCCGCGAGGAACAATTCCGTCGGCGTGTTGCGGGCGGGTTCGTCCCGCGTCACCAGATAGACCTGGTAGGCAGGGAGAACCGCTTCGGGCAGCAGCGGCCAGAGCGCGCCGTCGCGGTCGAGTGTCTCGGCGGTGCAGGTCGGCAGGAAGCCGATGCCGACCCCGAGTTCGATCAGCCGCTTCGTCTCGTGCAGGTTTTCCGCATAGCCGCCGACCCTTTTGCCAAGCCCGTAGCGCTGGCGGAAATTCGCCAGTTCCTGCGGCTCGTCGAGGCCGGTCGCGATATAGGGCTCGGCGGCGAGGTCGGAGGGTTGCGGCACGGTCATGCCGTAAAGCGCGTGCGCCTTGTGGCAATAGAGCTGCTGCACCTCGCGCATCAGCGGCTGGTAGCGCAGGCCGGCATCCGGCGCGTTGTCGCAGGCGATGCCGATTTCGGACTCGCCCGATTTCAGCGCCGCGATCACCTCGCGCCAGGGCGCCACCTCGATATGGATGCCGACGCCGGGGTGATGCCGGTGGAGGCCGGCCAGCGCCGCATCGAACGCGGGCGAGACGACGGAGGAGATCATGCGGATATTGATGACGCCCTCGACGAGACCGGCGGCGAGCGCCACGTCGTGCGGGGCGGTGCGCACCGCGCCCATCATGGTCTCGCAGAGATCGTAGAGCGCGCGGCCCGCGGGCAGCAGCTCGATGCCGCTCGCCGTGCGCTTCACCAGCGTCACGCCGAGATGGTCTTCAAGCCGCTTCAACCCGGCGCTGACGCTTGGCTGCTGGCGGTTGAGCCGGCGCGCCGCCGCGCCGATGCCGCCCGCGCGAACGATTTCGTGGAAAAGCTGGAAAAGGTTCCAGTCCACCTTGCGGGCAAAACTCAGCTCGGTTTTCCTGCTGTCGTCCATGGGCACCCGTCGGCTTCGCCGCAAGCGAGTCCCGCGCGCGCGGTTTCTTCACTATAGGCGAGTCAGCGCTTCGTTTTCTTCTGCCGTCTGTCGAGAAGGGCGAGCATCCCGGCGATTTCCGCCAGGCTCATCTCCGCGATCTCTTCCGAAAGACGGTTTGCAAGTTCCGTTGCCTGCGGGGCAAGACCCGAAGTGTCGATCGCGATGCGGGGATGGGAAATCCGGGCCAATCGCTCCAGCTCTTCGGCCTCGTCCCAGATCACGTTGAAATAGCCGACGATCGCCTGCACGAGGCGCCAGCTCGGACGGCCGCGTTTTCCGTGTTCGAGGGCGGAGAGATAGGCGGGCGTGACGCGCAGCGCGGCGGCCATCTCCTTCATGGTGACGCCCCGGATGGCGCGCAATTCGCGCAGCTTGCGGCCGAAGGGGGTCATCTCTTCTTGCGCAGCCAGACATAGAAGGCCCCGCCGCCGCCATGCTTGGGATGGGCGGGCTGAAAACCCGAGACATGGGCGCGAAGCTCCGCCTCGTTGAGCCAACGCGGAACGGCGCTGCGCAGCACGCCCTGGCGCTCCGGCACCTCATAGAAAGTCGTGCCATGCAGCGTGTGGCGCGCATAGGGAGAGGCGCCCTTGCCGGTGATGACGAGGACGCAACGCAGCCCGCGCGCCCGCGCCGTGCCGATGAAGCCCGTCAGCGCCCGATGCGCCGCTTCCTGGCCGTGCCCGTGAAGATCGAGCGTCGCCTCCACCTCCATCTGTCCGCGGGCAAGGCGCTGGCTCGTGCGGCGGTCGAGGCCGGTGAGCGGCGGCGGCTCGGAGGGGCGGCGCGGCGGCGGCGCGGCTGGCCGTTCGGGCAGGGGCACAAGCGATTGCGGCCGGACGGGGAGGGCTTCCTTGCGCTCCTCTTCGGGCAGCGCCTCCTCCGCTTCCGCGGGGCGCCGGGAGATCGGCTTCGCGTCCTTCGTGACGGCACGCCAGAGCTTGCGCTCCTCGTCCGTCAGATGGCGGCGCTGTCTGGATTTCGGGCGCGGCATCTTCTCTTTCCCGCTCGCCATAAAAATGCCCTGTCCCGGTTCGACGGCCCCGATCAGCGCGCAATGCTCTTGGGCACCAGCGCGATCAGTTCGCCTTCGGCCTTCATCCGGCCCGCGATCTCGCCCGCTTCCGCGCCCGAGCCGAAGAAGATGTCGCCGCGCTGGCGGCCCTTGATCGCCGAACCCGTATCCTGCGCGACCATCAGCCGGCGCACGGGCACACGGGCCTTCCCGTCGACGGTGGGATGTTCGGTCGTCAGAAAGAGCAGGGTGCCGAGCGGATGATGGCTGCGGTCGACGGCGAGGCTTCGGCCCGGCGTCAGGTTCACGCCCTCGGCGCCGGGCGGTCCCATGGCGGGGTCGATATTTCTCAGTATGCGGAAGAAAATGTAGGATTCGTTGCGGCGCATCAGCGCGCGGCCCTCTTGCGGGTGCGCTTCCATCCAGGCGCGGATCGTCTGCATCGAAACTTCGTCGAGTGGCATCGCGCCCTTCTCGACGAGGAGTTTGCCGATGGAGGTATAGGGATGGCCGGTCTTCGCCGCGAAGGCGAGACGCACGGTCTCGCCCGATTCGAGTTTCACGCGGCCCGAGCCCTGCACGTGAAGAAAGAACGCGTCGATCGGACTTTCGAGCCAGAGAAGCGCGAGCGTCTCCGTCTCGAGCGCGCCGTCCTCGATGGCGGCGCGGTTGGGAAAACGGCCGCCGCCTTCCACCATGCGGAAGCCGGCGGGAGGTGCCAGCACCGGCGTCTGGTAAACCCCGTGCCGTGTCAGCGACCCTTTCATCTCCGGCTCGTAATAGCCGGTGAAGAGGCCGGGTCCGCCGGAAAGACGCATGGGCGCGAACCAGTGCTGGAAGAAACCGCGCGCATTGCCGGCGCCGGGGGCAACCTTCGCCGCCGCTTCGCAGGCGGGCTGCCAGTCGCCCGCGCGCCCGTAAAGCGCATCGCCGCCTTTCGTGTCGAGCGGCGCGGCGGGCGAGAGCTTCAATATGCGTGCGCAGGATCCCCTGAAAGCCGTCAGCGCCGCCGACTGATCGTCGGTCTGCCAGCCATCGAGGGCTGCAAAGGACAAGGGGGCGGGAGAGGCGGCATGCGCGCTCATCTCATGCGCTCCGGGCGCCTGACCAAGAAGAAGTCCTCCCATGAGGAGAAGGGACGCCGCGCCGAGCCGCATCGCCACCGCCGGTCAGTCGGAAGCGCCGGTCGCGACCAGCTTCCAGTTCGGGTCGCGGTTCTTCAGGTCGCGCTCGAAAGTCCAGATATCCGTCACTTCGCGCACCGTCACCGGGTCGCCCTCGATCACCACGCTGTCCGCGTTCTTGGTGCAGGAGGTGAGCGTGCTCTTGAAGGCGATGGTGAGCCTTGCGCGCGAGCCGTCGAGCGTGGCTCCCTTGAGGGCCGCCTTCTCGATGCCGATGAAGCTCTGCTCGACCGTCAGGCCGTCCTTTTCGCGCGCGCTCAGGGCGTCGTCGAAACCGCGATAGACTTCGTCGTTCAAAAGCGGCTTCAGCGTTTCCCGGTCGCCCGCCGCATAGGCGGTCACGATCATTTCATAGGCCGCACGCGCGCCGGAGAGGAAGGCTTCGGCATCGAAATAACGGTCGTTCGCGGCAATCGCGTCGAGGCCGGCGGCAAGCGGCGTCCCCGGTTCGGCAATGCCGCGCCAGCGGTTTGGCGACAGGGCCTCGGCAAAGGGATCGCCGGCGGCGTCGATCCCGCGCGCCGCGCCATCGGCCTCGCCCGGCGTGCCGTCGCGGTGGCGCTTGGGCAGCGTCACAACCTTGTCGTTGCCGGCCGCATCGCCCGAATAGGGATCGTAGGGCGGGCGCTCATGCCCGGTCCGCCGTCCCAGCACGCTTCTGAGTTTCAGAAAGACGCCGACAGCGATCGCGAGCAGGATGATGTTCAGAAGATTCAAGCCGTCGTCCATTTGCCCGAGGAGCCTTTCGCACCGGAGGCCGCGCCGTCTTCCGCCACTTGCGCGGGGCTCATCTTGGCCGGAGCCGCGTTCGTGACGGGGGCAAGCCCGCCGTTACCGTTGTTCTTTCACTTATTCGTTCCTGAGCCATAACCTAGGGCATCGGGAGGTGTTTTACTACCGGAGCCATGTGGGCAAAGGACGTCCGGCACCCTATCTTTATGGTTAGTGCGGGCGCGGCCCGGCGCCCGATTTACCGGAACCCTCACGAAAGTCCGTCTTGCCCGCTTTCATCTTCCTCATCTTTATCGCCGTACCGCTCATCGAAATCGTCCTCTTCATCGAAGTGGGGGGCGCGATCGGCGTCTGGCCGACGGTCGGCATCGTGCTTGCGACCGCCCTTGCCGGCGCGACGCTTCTCAGGGTGCAGGGGCTTGCGACATGGCGCCGCGCCGAAGAAGCGATGCGCCGTGGCGAGCCGCCAGTCGCTGAAATGCTCGACGGTCTCTTCCTGATCGCCGCCGCCCTTCTCATGGTGACGCCCGGCCTCTTCACCGACAGCATCGGCTTCGTGCTCCTCATTCCTCCCCTCAGGCGCGAAATCGGGCGGTTCGCGGCGCGGCGGATGGCCGCGAGCAGCTGCTTCACGGTCTATCGGAGCGGCATGGGCATGGGACCGGGCGGTTTCGAACCGGACGGGAAAGGCGCGAGAGCCTCGCGGCCAGGCCCCATCATCGAGGGCGAAGCGGAGGAAATCGGCGGAAACGGCGAGGGGAACCAGGGGTCCGGAACCGATCCGGATTCACCCTGGAGGCAATAACACCTCCCACAGGCCCCGGTTTTCTTGTCCGCCACCGCGTTCCGTGATAGCCAGCAACCTTTCCGAAATCGATAAGCGGTGAGGCAAGAATGTCGGATCAGGGCTCGGCCAATGCAGGCAATGGCGGCGCACAGACGGGCGCGCAACTGCGCGTGCTGACGCAATACGTCAAGGACCTGTCCTTCGAGAATCCGAACGCGCCGCAAATGCTCGGCCCGGTGGACGAAACGCCCTCGATCGGGATCCGCGTCGATGTCGGCGTGAAGCGGATGGCCGACAGCGATTATGAAGTCGCTCTCAAGATCGGCGCCGAGGCGACGGTGAAGGACAAGACGATGTTCCTCGTCGAGATCGAATATGCGGGGCTCTTCCGCCTGACCAACATTCCCGAGCACGATCTCGAGGCGGTGCTGGTCGTCGAATGCCCGCGCCAGATCTTTCCCTTCGCGCGCCGCGCGCTCGCCGATGTCACGCGCGATGGCGGCTACCCGCCGCTGATGGTCGATCCGATCGACTTCGTGAGCCTCTATCAGCAGCGCCGCGAGCAGATGGCGCAGGAAGTCGCGGGCGCGCAGCAGCCCAACTGACTGCCCGCTTCTCTCTTCAGCTTTTCTGGCCGAGCCAGAGCGGGTCGCCGCCCAGCGTGGCGATGAAGGCGTCATGCGCCTCGCGCTCGGCCTCGGTGAGGCGCGAGGGCAGCGCCACGGGCCGGCCGGGGCGGGTCACGCGTTCTCCCGTCTTGCCGGCCAGTTCCCTCTGCAGCACAAGGCCCGGCTGACGGCCGCCCATCATTTCCAGATAGACCTCGGCGAGAAGTTCGCTATCGAGCAGCGCGCCATGCTTGGTGCGGCCGGAATTGTCGACATTGAAGCGGCGGCACAGCGCATCGAGATTGTTCTGCGAGCCGGGAAATTTCCGCCGCGCGATGTCGAGCGTGTCGATGGTGCGCGCCATCGGCAGGGCCGCACGGCCGATCCGCTTCAGCTCGGCATTGATGAAGCCCATGTCGAAGGAAGCGTTGTGGATGACGAGCGGATCGTCGGCGATGAAGTCGAGAAAAGCGTCCGCCACTTCGCCGAATTTCGGCTTGTCCGAGAGAAACTCGGCGGAGAGCCCGTGAACGCGGAAGGCGCCTTCCGGCATGTCGCGCTCGGGATCGACATAGGTATGGAAAAACTTTCCCGTCGCGACGTGATTGAAAAGTTCGAGGCAGCCGATTTCGACAAGCCGGTGGCCGTCCTGCGGGCTGATGCCCGTGGTTTCGGTATCGAGCACGATCTCGCGCATGTTTATCCCGTGTCGCCCGTAACCCGCTTTCCCCCGAAAGCGGCGATGTCCATTGTCGCCTATCC
Organism: Alphaproteobacteria bacterium HGW-Alphaproteobacteria-3; assembly: GCA_002842875.1. Classification (GTDB taxonomy): domain Bacteria; phylum Pseudomonadota; class Alphaproteobacteria; order Parvibaculales; family Parvibaculaceae; genus Parvibaculum. The sequence goes on from PHEF01000030.1 coordinate 30,387, forward strand.
GGCGGAGAAATGGAACGAGCCGTCTTCGCCGATGATCCCGTCCGGATTCCAGGCGACTTCCCAGAGATTGTTGTCGGGATCGGCGAAATAACCGGTATAGCCGCCCCAGAACGCATCGCCGCCCGGTCTCATGATGCGGCCGCCCGCCGCTTCGGCTTCGGCGAGCACCTCGTCGACCTCGCTTTTCTCGCGCACATTATGCGCGAGCGCGACGCCGGAAAATCCTTCGCCGTAAGCTGCTACCTTCGCGTCCTCGGCAAGCGCCTCGCGGCCGAACAGCGCGAAGACGATGCCGCCGCACTGGAAAAAGGCGACGGTGGGATTGCTTTGCGGCAGCGCCGTCCAGCCAAGCACTTCGTAGAACTGGCGCGAGCGGGCGACATCGGCGACACCCAGCGTGATAAAGCTTATGCGCTGTTCCATGCTTTTTCTCCTTTGCCGTCAGCCGGTGCGAAGACGCTCCTTCAATACCTTGCCCTGGCGCGTCTTCAAGACCTCGACGATGGCGGCGACCTGCGCGCGCGCATGATCGAGGCCCTTGTCGCTTTCGACCACGAAGTCGGCGCGGCGGCGCTTTTCCGCGTCGGGCACCTGCTTGGCGTGGATCGCGGCGAATTTCGCCTCGTCCATGTCGGGCCGCGCCAGCACGCGTGTCTTCTGGATATCGTAGGGAGCGGAGACCACCACCACAACATCGACGCGCGTTTCGCCGCCCGTCTCATAGAGTAGTGGAATGTCGAGCACCGCCATCGCGTGGCCTGCTGCCATGTTCTCGCGCAGGAAGTCCATCTGCGCCTCGCCGACAAGGGGATGCACGATTGCCTCGAGCTTCTTCATCTCGTCGGGCAATCCGATCACGCAGCGCGACAGCGCCTTGCGGTCCACCGCATCGTCCATAATGGCGGCGGGAAAGACCGCGCGCAGCGGTTCCACCGCCTTGCCGCCTTTTTCGTAGAGCTTGTGAACGGCGGCATCCGCGTCATAGACGGGCACACCGAGATCGCGAAACATCTTCGCCGTTTCGGATTTTCCCATGCCGATCGAGCCGGTGAGACCGATAAGAAGCATTGCGTTCCCCGCTTCCCCTATTTCGCCTGGCCGATATCGGCAAGCACGATGTTCCTCAACTCTTCCGTTACATGCGGGCGGATGCCGAACCAGGCCTCGAAGCCCGGCACCGCCTGATGCAGCAGCATGCCGAGGCCGTCCACCACCTCGTGACCGGCAAGCCGCGCGCGGCGGAGCAAGCCCGTTTCGAGCGGCGTATAGACGATGTCGGTGACGACCGCGTCGCGCGGCAGACGCGCGAGATCGAGGCCGACGTCGTTTTCGCCCTTCATGCCGAGCGTTGTCGTGTTGACGAGAAGGCCCGCGCCATCGAGCGCGGCTTCCGCTTCGTCCATCGGCCAGGCCTTCGCCCTTGTCAGGCCGAGATCGCGGATCAGTGCTTCGGCGCGTTCCACGGTGCGATTGACGATGCGGATTTCCGGCGCGCCGTCCTCTTCGAGCGCCAGCGCAATGGCGCGTGCCGCGCCGCCCGCGCCGAGCATCACCGCCGGGCCCTCGCCGGCGCGCCAGTCCCGCGCGCCCGCTTTCAGGTTGGCGATGAAGCCATAGCCATCGGTATTGCGGCCTTCGAGCGCGCCATCCTTCAGCGTGACGATGGTGTTGACTGCCTTGAGGCGCCCGGCCACCGCGTCATGCCGCTCAAGCGCGGCAAAGGCCGTCTCCTTGTGCGGCACGGTGACATTCGCGCCGATGAAATCGAGGCGGTGCAGATGACGGATCGTCCCGGCCGCGTCTTCCGGCTTCACCGCCAGCAATTCGTAGCGCGCATCGGGAATGCGGTGCTCCGCGATCCAGTGATTATGGATCAGGGGCGAGCGCGAATGGGCAACGGGCCAGCCAATGACGCAGACGCGGCGAATCATAAACCCAAAACTCCTTGCCGGCGGAGTTCATCGAGAAGCGGCAGCATGGGCAGCCCCAGAATATCGAAATAGTCGCCCTCGATCTTTTCGAAAAGCTGCACGCCGGGTCCCTCGAGCTGGTAGCAGCCGACGCTTTTCACCACGCGCTCTCCGGCTTCGTCCAGATAGGCGTCGAGGAATTCCTCGCTGAAAGCCCTCATGGTCAGCGTCGCGCGCGCGGTCAGGTTCCAGATCGCGGCGCCGTCCTTCACGATGACGAGACCCGAATGAAGAATATGCGGGCGGCCGCGAAAGGCCAGCAGGTTCGCGCGCGCTTCCGCCATGCTTTTCGGCTTGTCGTATCTGCGGCCTTCGCAGGAAAGGATCTGATCCGCGCCGATGACGAGAGCGCCTTCGCGTTTTGCCGAGACGGCAATCGCCTTTGCTTCAGCGAGCGCCAGCGCCAGCGCATCCGTCTCCGCCTCGGGGCTCGCATGGTCCCCGGTTTCTCTGCGGGCGAATCCGGCCTTGAGCGCGTCTTCATCGAGCCGCGAATCCTCCGCCGTGAAGCGCAGCCCCGCTTCCGCGAGGAGCTTCTGCCGGACGGCGCTGCCGGAGGCGAGAATAAGGGGGGTAGCCGTCATGATGCCTCAGCTCATGCGCTCGCGCTGGCGCTCGTTATAGAGATTGAGCACGGCCGCCGCCGTCTCCTCGATCGAGCGGCGCGTCACGTCGATCACCGGCCAGCCGTTGCGCGCGAAGAGCTTGCGTGCGAAGGCAATCTCGTCGGCAACGACATCGGGCGCGACGTAATCCGTGTCCGTGTTCTCGTGCAGCGAAAGAAGCCGGTTCTTGCGGATTTGCACCAGGCGATCGGGGCTTGTCGTCAAACCGACGATGAGCGGCTTGCTGGCGGTTTCGAGATCGGGGGGCAGGGCGGCGCCCGGCACGATCGGAATATTCGCCGCCTTGATGCCGCGGTTTGCCAGGTAGATGCAGGTCGGCGTCTTCGAGGTGCGGCTCACGCCGAGCAGGACGATATCCGCCTCGTCGAGATCGCCGGCCGACTGTCCGTCGTCATGTGCCATCGTGTAATTGAGCGCGGCGATGCGGTCGAAATATTCCGCATCCATGATGTGCTGCGAGCCGGGCTTGTGCGAGCTTTCCTTGCCGAGATATTTCCCCAGCGCCTGCATTGCCGGGTCGAGCACCGAGATGCAGGGCGTCTGTATCTCCGCGCAGCGCTTTTCGAGCCGCGCGCGAAGCTCGTCATTGACCATGGTGAACATGACGAGGCCGGGCGCATTCTCGATTTCGCCCAACACGCGTTCGAGCTGCTTGGGCCCGCGCACCAGCGCATAGACATGCTCGATCGGCCGCGCATCCTCATATTGCGCGCAGGCCGCGCGCGCGACCATGTTCAGCGTCTCGCCGGTCGCGTCGGAGACGAGATGAAGATGAAAGACGCGCTTGTTGCTCATGGCGATGGTCTTGGTCCTGTCCGGAAGCATAACGGGCTTTGTGCATATTGGCCTCCGCCCTGTGGAAAGCTGTGATTAACGGGTGTAACAGGTGTCAGGGAAGGAAGCCCTACCCGGTCATACCCGTGCTTCGAAATACGTCCCCCGTTCCATGAGTCCATGAACAAAGCCCGCGGTTCACTTGCGGAAAACGGGTATGACCGGCGAGTCTCGCCGCTGTGCGCAACTTGTCCACGCTATTAACGCTTCGCGGGCCGGAGACAATCCACAGGCCAACTATCCGCGTATAAAGGCGCGTCAGTCTGACGGGCTGAAATTTCGCACAGGCTGTGGCATAGAAGCAGGTGAGGAAACGCAGATCGGCGCGCCGGGTCCGGAACTGTGGAAAAATCCGTATCGGCGTTTGATCCCCGCCATCCACAGGCATCCACTCCTATCCACCACTTTCAAGACTCTTCTATAGAATTGGGAAAAGAACCGTTGAGCGACAGAAAGGCTCCCGGAACCATGCTTCCGGAAAAGAAACTGCTCAGAGCGCTTGCAGGTCTCGAGACGCAAGGCGTACCGCTCTGGATGATGCGCCAGGCAGGACGCTACCTGCCGGAGTATCGCGAGGTGCGCGCCAGGGCCGGCGGCTTTCTCGATCTTTGCTACACGCCCGAGCTTGCCGAGGAAGTGACGCTGCAGCCGATAAGGCGCTACGGCTTCGATGCGGCGATCCTCTTTTCCGACATTCTCGTCGTGCCCGATGCGCTCGGCCAGAAGGTTGCCTTCAAGGAAGGCGAGGGGCCGGTGCTGGAACCGATTTCGGATATGGCCGGGCTCGCGGCGTTGTCGAGCCCGTCGCGCGTCACGGCGCATCTCAAGCCCGTCTACGAGACGGTGGCGCGGCTGTCGAAGAGCCTTCCCTCAGACGTCACGCTGATCGGTTTTGCGGGCGCGCCCTGGACGGTCGCGACCTATATGGTCGGCGGCAAGGGCAGTCCCGACCAGGCGGCGGCAAAGCTCTGGGCCTATCGCGCGCCGGACGAATTCCAGAAGCTGATCGACATTCTGGTCGAGGCGACGGTCGAGCATCTGTCGGCACAGGTCATGGCCGGTGCCGAAGTCATCCAGATCTTCGATACCTGGGCGGGAAGCCTGCCGGAGCTTGCCTTCGAGCGTTTCGCGCTCCGTCCGATGAAGGCGATCCGCGACCTCATGCAGGCACGCTTTCCGGGCCTGCCGGTGATCGCCTTTCCGCGCGGCGCGGGTGCGATGGCGGTGCGCTATTTCAGCGAAACCGGCGTTACGGGGTTGAGCATCGACACGGGCGTCTCGCCCGAATGGGCTCGCGACGCGCTTCAGGTCCAGGGCTGCGTGCAGGGCAATCTCGATCCGCTGCTGCTGGTGGCGGGCGGGGCGGAGATGCGCGCCCATGCGCTCCACATTCTCGAAACGCTGGGCAAGGGGCCCTTCATCTTCAATCTCGGTCATGGCATCGTGCCGCAAACACCGCCTGAACATGTCGCGGAGCTTGTCGAACTCGTGAAAGCGTGGCGCCCGTGACGGCACAAGCGGCGAAAAAAACCGCCATCGTGCTTTTCAACCTTGGCGGTCCGGATGGGCCGGAGGCGGTCGAGCCTTTCCTTTTCAACCTGTTCAGCGATCCGGCGATCATCGGCGTGCCGCAGCCTTTTCGCTGGCTGATCGCGAAACTCGTCTCCAGGCGCCGTGCTCCCGTGGCAAGGGATATCTATGCGGAGCTTGGCGGCGGCTCGCCGATCGTGCCGTTGACGCAGGCGCAGGCTGGCGCCCTCGAAGCGGCATTAGCCGGTGGCGAGTCCGAAGTCCGCTGCTTCCTCGCCATGCGCTATTGGCATCCCTTCGCGCATGAGGCGGCCGCCGCCGCAAAGGCCTGGGGCGCGAGCGAACTCGTGCTTCTGCCGCTTTATCCGCAATATTCGACGACGACCACCGAGTCCTCGCTTCGCGACTGGGAGAGGGCCGCCGCACGCGCCGGGCTTGCCGTGCCGGCAAGGGTGGTCTGCTGCTATCCCACCGAAGAGGGTTTTGTCGCCGGTTATACTGCGTTGCTTCGCGCCGCCATCGGCGAAGCGGGGGGCCATGAAGGCTGGCGCGTCCTCTTCTCGGCTCACGGCCTGCCGAAAAAGGTGATCGATCGGGGCGATCCCTATCAGGCCCAGGTCGAGCAGAGCTGCGCCGCGATCGTCGCGCGGCTCGGGGTGGAGGGTCTCGACTGGGTGACCTGCTATCAAAGCCGGGTCGGTCCGCTCAAATGGATCGGGCCCTCGACCGACGACGAGGTCCGGCGCGCGGGCAGGGAAGGGAAATCCCTCATCGTGCTGCCGGTCGCCTTCATTTCGGAACATTCCGAAACGCTCGTCGAACTCGACAAGGAATATGCCCATCTGGCAAAGGAGAGCGGGGTGCCGGCCTATATCCGCGTGCCCGCGCTCGGCACGGAGCCGCATTTCATCGAGGGGCTTGCCCGCCTCGTGCGTGCGGCGCAGGCAAGCGAAACGATCCTCTGCCCGGAAGACGCCGCGGGGCATGTCTGCACCAAAGACGCCGATCTCAAGACGATCCGCTGATCAAGGAAAAGAAGAGAGATGGTTTTTCTTGCCGAATACTATCTGTGGATCAAGGCGCTCCACATCATCTCGGTGATCTTCTGGATGGCCGGCATGGCCTATCTTCCGCGTCTCTTCGTCTATCACGCCGAATGCGAGGCGGGTTCCGACAAGTCCGAAACCTTCAAGGTGATGGAGCGGCGGCTGCTCAGGGGGATCGTCAATCCGGCCATGATCGCGACCTTCCTCTTTGGCGGGCTCATGCTTGCCATCAACCCGTCGCTTTTCTCGGATCACTGGATGCAGGTGAAGCTCGTGCTGATCCTCGTCATGTCCGGCCTTCATGGCCTGTTTTCGCGCTGGCGCAAGGCCTTCGAGCGCGACGAAAACCGGCGCCCGTCCCGTTTCTACCGCATCGTCAACGAGGCGCCGCCCACCCTCGTCATCTTCATCGTGCTGCTGGCGGTCGCGAAGCCGTTCTGATCCCAGGGGTGCTCCGCCAACCAATTTCCGTTGAAATCGGAACCGGACGGCTTTATATGGGTTTTAAAGCCGGGTTCCTTCCGGCGGCCTTCCTACGTTCTCTCCCGGCTTCAAAGCGGTCCTTCCTCACGTCGAAGGGCGTCTTGACGGCCAGAAGACCCCGCACGAGGTTCCACAAGGGCAAAAGTCCTGGGTCTTCGCGGCGACGGAAAGAACCTCGAGGCCCGTTTCTCCGGCACATCATCACCCGTTCGCAGACCCGTTCCACCCTCCCCATTCCGAAAAGATTTCCCCTCCCTCGCGACGAGGCCCGACCCTGACAGAGGGACGGCAAGTGGAAACCCCCATAGAAAGACCGATCAAGCCGATGACGCAGATCAAGCTGCAGGACCTCAAGGCCAAATCCCCGACAGACCTTCTGGCGCTTGCCGAGGAACTTGAAGTCGAAAACGCCTCCACGCTCAGGACGCAGGACATGATGTTCGCGATCCTGAAGCAATATGCCGAGCAGAGCGTCGACATCATCGGCGAGGGCGTGGTCGAGGTGCTGCCGGACGGTTTCGGCTTCCTGCGCTCGCCGGAAGCAAACTACCTGCCGGGTCCCGACGACATCTATGTCTCGCCCTCGCAGATCCGCCGCTTTTCGCTCCGCACCGGCGATACGGTCGAGGGTGAGATCCGCAGCCCGAAGGATGGCGAGCGCTATTTCGCGCTGCTCAAGGTTTCGACGGTCAATTTCGAGAGCCCGGACAAGGCGCGCCACAAGGTCCATTTCGACAATCTCACGCCGCTCTACCCGGATTCGAAGCTCGAGATGGAAGTCGACGATCCGACGCTGAAGGACCGCTCGTCCCGCGTCATCGACATCGTGGCGCCGCTCGGCAAGGGCCAGCGCGGGTTGATCGTCGCGCCGCCGCGCACCGGCAAGACGGTGCTGCTCCAGAACATCGCCCATTCGATCACGACCAATCATCCCGAATGCTATCTGATCGTGCTGCTGATCGACGAGCGCCCGGAAGAAGTGACCGACATGCAGCGTTCGGTGAAGGGCGAGGTCATTTCCTCCACCTTCGACGAGCCCGCGCAGCGCCATGTCCAGGTCGCCGAAATGGTGATCGAGAAGGCCAAGCGCCTTGTCGAGCACGGCCGCGACGTCGTCATCCTGCTCGACTCCATCACCCGCCTTGGCCGCGCCTACAACACCGTCGTGCCCTCCTCGGGCAAGGTGCTGACGGGCGGTGTCGATGCGAACGCGCTGCAGCGCCCCAAGCGCTTCTTCGGCGCCGCGCGCAACATCGAGGAAGGCGGCTCGCTCACCATCATCGCGACGGCCCTCATCGACACAGGCTCGCGCATGGACGAAGTCATCTTCGAAGAGTTCAAGGGCACCGGTAACTCGGAAATCATTCTCGACCGCAAGATCGCCGACAAGCGTGTCTTCCCGTCGATCGACATTCTCAAGTCCGGCACCCGCAAGGAAGAGCTCCTGGTCGACAAGGGCCAGCTTTCCAAGATGTATGTGCTGCGCCGTATCCTCAATCCGATGGGCACGGTCGACGCCATCGAGTTCCTGCTCGACAAGCTCAAGCAGACGAAGAACAACGGCGAGTTCTTCGACTCGATGAACACCTGATCCGGAAAACTGCTATTCTGCCTAGGCGCCCGGCGGCGCGATGCGTGTGCCGGGTTGCTTGGAGCGGGCAGAACAGGCGGTTTGTTGACGGCGGGGGCGCGCATGACGATTGGCGAGGGCGGGGGTGATCCGGCGGACAAGCGGCCGATCTGGGTGCAGCCGCTGATGCAGTGGTCCTCGATTGAGACGGTGAAGGCGCGGCTGGCCGGTCCGATCGATCATGTGCCGGTCGAGATCGGCGGATTGCCGCTTTCCAATATCGGCCGTCAGCTCGACGCTTGGTGGCTTGAGGCGCGCGGCGACAAGCCGATGCCGACCTCGAGCGAGGTCAGCCTCCGGGCGCTGGTCGAGCTTCTCCCCTATATCCGTTACCTGAGCTGGGAAGACGAGAAGTCGCTCGTCTTCCGCATCTATGGCAGCGCGCTGGTCGAGGCCAGCGGTCTCGATTTCACCGGCTACAATGTCTTCGGGCCAGCCGAACATGCCGAAACGGAAATCGACCGGGCGCGGCTTCGCACCCTGCATGAGCAGCCCTGCGGCGTCGTGATGATCCGCGACGTCTATGCGCGGTCGGGCAAACCCTTTGCCTGCGAATTCATGACGCTGCCGATTGCCGCCGATACCGAGAATGGCGATGGCCGCGAACGCATCATCGGCACGGTCGTCCCTTGCGAGCAGATTGCCGAATGGAATGTCGATGTCGTGTTCGACCGCATCCAGACGCTGCACCGCGCAAGCTTCGTCGACACCGGCTTCGGCGTGCCGGCAGCCTCGCGCGGGCTCGGGAAGTAGTTCAATCGAGATTGAAGAGATCGCGCCGACCGTGGACCACACGGACGATCTCGATTCCGTCGCCAACGATACGATAGAGAATTAGGTAGGCGTCGACGACGAGGTAGCGCAAACTTGGCCGGATGTCGTCTCGTGCGGGGCCGCTTCGCGGATGCTCGGCAAGTTTCCGGCAGGCCTCATCGAGGCGGTCGAGCAGCGTGTCCGCCGCACCGGGATCGCCGGTGGCAACGAAGCGCCAGATATCGATCAGATCGGCACGCGCTTTTTTTGTGCGGTGGATGCGCGCCATCCGGTCAACGACCGCGTTTGCGGGCGGAGGCCTTGATGTCGTCGATTGTTTCGGCAGGATCGGCGCGGCCCGAGTTCAGGCCCTCGTCCCAAAGCTGGCCGAAGAGACGTTTGGTCTTCCACTCCCGCAACGCATCGCGGACGACTTCGCTGGACGAAGCGTAGTCGCCGCTCTCGACGGCGTCGCCAATCAGCCGCGCATATTCGTCGGTCAGGGAAATGCTTATCTTGGCTGACATTTGGCGATCCTTTCGGGTGCATATAGTAGGATTTTTTCCTACCTTTTGCAAGCCACTCGCCTCGCTATTCGGCGCGGATGAAATCCGCGATGGCCGGGACGAGTGTGGGCGCCAACGGTACACCGGGATCGGCATAGAGCCTGATATTTCCGGCGCGGTCGGCGGGTGCGATCTTCAGCACATGGCTCATGTCCTCGACGATGACGAGCCTCGCGTCGCCGCGTGCGGCGGCAAGGCGTTCGGCGTCGTCGGTGCTGACCTGAATGTCGCGCGTCCCCTGGACGATTTGCGTCGGAATGTGCAGTTTTGCCAGTTCGGCGGCTGGGTCGTATCCGAACAACGAGATCAGATAGGGCTGGATGCTCGGTCGGAATTCTGCCGCGAGCGCCGCCGGCACACCGGCAACCGTTTCGCCCCGTTCGAGCTTTTGCAGAATGGTTGCGGCCGGCGTCTGCAGCGAAGTCGGAAGGTTGACGGCAAACTGTTCGCGCAGGAGCGCGGGCACGGAACGGCCAGTGCCTGCTATCAATATGACGCCGGAGACGGGCTTTCGTTGCGCGGCAAGCGTCGCGACAAGTGCGCCTTCGCTGTGTCCGATCAGGAAGAGGCGGCGAATGCGTGGTTGCACTTCCAGAAAATCAAGCCATTGAACTGCGTCGTCGGCATAGATGTCGAAACGCAGGTCGCGCTCATCCGGTGCCGCTTTCGCGCTTTCGCCGATGCCGCGCTTGTCGATCCGCAACGAAGCGATTCCGCGGTCCGCGAGACTGCGCGCCAGCAGGGACAGGCTGTTGTTGTCGCCGATGAGGAAATTGTTGCCGTCGCGGTCTACCGGGCCGGAGCCCGGATGGATCAGCACTGCGTCGACAGCATCTGTGCCAGCAGGCATGGTCAGCGTGCCGCGCAGCGGCGCCGGGCCGCCGTCGATCGATACCGTTCGCTCTGTCCAGGTGTCGGCCATGGTCATGCCGGGCGAGAGGAGCATAGTGGCGGCGAGGACGCAAACCATCCGGATCATGGCCACAAATTCTCCCAGCCCGCCTCGCATGACGGCGCGCCGTCATGGCGCTCTGCCCATGACGCTTTCGAAGCGCAATACTCCTGCGCGACGACACGGGCAGGCACCTCGCCATCCAGCGCGTTCGCCGCGAGAATGATCGTCGCGTCCGGCACCTTCAGGTTGGCGCCGGTCATCGCCGTGCCGCAGCGCGCGCAGAAACGGCGCACGAGATCCGGCGAACTTTCATATTGAGTCAGATGTTCCGCGCCTTGCCAGGTCACGTCGCGGCGGAACGAAACGAAGAAAAAACCGGCATGGCCGCCCGCCGCCTTGCGGCACATGGCGCAATGACATTCGACGATGCCGCTCATGGCCTTCGCCGAAAAGCGCACTGCGCCGCAGAGGCAGGAGCCTTCGATCATTTTCCCTCTTTCACGGCACGAGCACGCTGGCGCCGACCGTCTTGCGGGCCTCGAGATCGAGATGGGCGCGGGCGGCTTCGGCGAGCGAATAGCGCTGCTTCACCTCGATCTTCACCGCGCCCGACTTCACGACCGCGAAAAGATCGTCGGCCATTTCCTGCATCGCGGTGGGCGTCTTCGCGGCGTAGTGGAACATGGTCGGCCGCGTGACATAGAGCGAGCCCTTCTGCGCCAGGATGCCGAGGTTCACATCCGTGACCGGGCCGGACGCATTGCCGAAGGAAACGAGAAGGCCCAAGGGCGCGAGGCTGTCGAGCGAGGCGATGAAGGTCGACTTGCCGACACCGTCATAGACGACGGGAAGCTTCTTGCCCCCTGTGATTTCCTTCACGCGCGCGGCGACGTCTTCCTTCGAATAGTCGATGACGTGATCGCAGCCATGCTCGCGCGCAAGCTGCGCTTTTTCTTCCGAGCCGACTGTGCCGATGACGGTGGCGCCGAGATGCTTCGCCCATTGGCAGGCGATGAGACCGACGCCGCCCGCCGCCGCGTGCCAGAGGATCGTCTGACCCTTTTCCACCCTGAAGGTCTGGCGGAGCAGGAACTGCGCGGTGAGCCCTTTCAGCATCATCGCGGCCGCCTGTTCGTCGCTGACGCCGTCGGGAACCTTGACGGCGCCCGCGGCGGCGACATTATTCGCTTGCGCATAGGCGCCGATCGGGCCCGACCCATAAGCGGCGCGGTCGCCCACCTTGAATTGCGTCACGCCTTCGCCAACGGCTTCGACGATGCCGGCCGCTTCCATGCCGATGCCGGAGGGAAGCGGCACGGGATAGAGGCCGGAGCGGTGATAGGTGTCGATGAAATTGACGCCGATCGCCCTGGCGCGCACCGTGATCTCGCCGGGTTTCGGCGCGCCGAGTTCCACCTCCTGCAGCGCCATCGCTTCGGGGCCGCCCGTCTTTTCGATGCGGATCGCCTTGATCGTCGTCATGCGTTTCGTTCCCTGTTTTGCAGCTCTGTTTTTGCCGAAGCTTACCGTCTCGAAAGCGCGAGGCCGATGCCCGCCGCGACGAGGACGGAGCCGGTGATTTTATTGCGCAGCATTTGCGCCCGTTCGCTCTTCAGATAAGGCGCGAGCTTGCCCGCCGCCAGCGCGAATGTGCCGTCGGACAGCGTGCTCACGGCGATGAAGGTGATGGCAAGAAGAATGAGCTGCGGGCCCGCCGGCGCCGCATGGTCGATGAATTGCGGAAAGAAGGCGGCGTAGAAGGCGAGCGTCTTCGGGTTCGTCACCGAGATCAGATAGCCGCGCCGGAAAAGCGTCGCGGCGTTCGCATGTCCGCGCCGCGCATCGGGAAGGTCCGGGTTCGCATAGCGCGTGCGCAACGCCTGCACGCCCAGAAAGACCAGATAGGCCGCGCCGATCAGTTTCAGCGCCTCGGTCCACGAGCCGAGCGCGGCGAGCAAGGGCGCAAGGCCGAGCACGGTCAGCACCATATGCGTCGAGAGCGCGGCGGTCGTGCCGGCGAGCCCCGTCAGCGCGGCGCGCGGCCCTTGGGCAATACCGCAGGCGACAAGCCAGGTCACCACCGGCCCCGGGATCACGCAGAGAATGAGCGTCGCGGCGATGAAGCCGAGATAGAGGTCAAAGGACATGGCCGCGACTCCCGCTATGCAGAGGCGTCAGGCCAGATGCCGCTGGAAGAATTTGAGCGTGCGGTCGTTCGCCTCGTCGGCCGTTGCCTTGTCGTAATGCGCGCCGCCCACCCTTGCGAAGGCATGGTCCATTTCCGGATAGCGATGGATGGTGACATGGGGATTGCCGTGCAGCCCGGCGACCACCGCCTCCTGCGCTTCCGGCGGGACGAATTCGTCCTTGCCGGCGATGTGCAGCATCAGCGGCGCCTTGATGCCCCTGGCATCGTCGAGACGGTTCTGGATGTTGACGCCGTAATAGCCGGCCGAGGCGTCGCTATCCGTGTGGCAGGCGGTGAGATAGGCGAGCTGGCCGCCGAGGCAGTAGCCGACGGCGCCGACCTTGCCGGAGGTCATGGGCCTGAGCGTTTTGATGGTCGCGGCAATGTCGGTCACGCCCTTGTCGGCATCGAACTTGCCGAACAGGTCGAAAGCCTTCTTCCACTCGGCTTCGGTCTTGTCGGTGATGTCGATGCCGGGCTCGAGGCGCCAGAAGAGATCGGGGCAGAGCGCGACATAGCCTTCCCCCGCGAGCCAGTCGCAGAGGTCGCGCATGACCTTGTTGACGCCGAAGATTTCCTGGATGACCACGATACCCGGACCGGTGCCGGAGGCGGGTCTGGAGAGATAGCCTGAGAAAGAGCCGTCCGGTCCCTTGATCGTTATCGTCTCGCCGCTCACTTGCGCATCTCCTCGTATCGTCGCGTGGGAAGGGTGGGGTCGCGGGGGACTCTACCTATCCTTCAGGAGCGATGCGAGACCGTTTTCCAGGCAGATGGAACCACCTGCCGGTTCGGAAAACGGTCCAACTTTTCAAGCGACGAGCAGATTTACACGACCGGATCGAAGCGCGGAGCGCTTCCATCCGATCGTGATCTGCTCGAGGGGATGCGAAGTAGTGGCCTCACTTTTTCGGGGGAGCCCTCAGGCGGCGAGCTTGGCGTTGCCGCGCGAGAAGAGCCTGGCGATACGGTTCTGGATCGTCTGGCCGCGGGTCTTGCCGGCCAACTGGCCTTCAGCCTCGCGGATGTCTCCGCGGCGAGCCGAAAGGGCGACATCGAAGGCGCCCACATAACTCGTGGCATAAGTGGCAAGGATGTTCATTTTATTCACCTTCAGACACGGCCAGCGGGGAACCATTCCCATCGAACCCGGCCGCGTATCCTCTTCAAGCTTGGGTTTACGCTGGTGATATGCGCTGCCGGGGCCTATATATCAAACGATCTTTTTGCACCGCAGTTGTGAGATAAACTAACACATGGCTCCCCGCCGCCTGCCATCGCTGAAAGCGCTCCGGGCCTTCGAGGCGGCGGCCCGGCATGGCAGTTTCTCGCAGGCCGCCGCCGAGCTCAGCGTGACCCATGCCGCGATCAGCCATCAGGTCAGGGCGCTGGAGGAGGCGCTCGGGGCGCCGCTTTTTCACCGCACGGGCCGTCATGTCGAGCTGACCGAGCGCGGGCAGAAGCTCGTTCCCGTGCTCACCGCCGCCTTCGAGCAGATGGCCGATGCCTGGACGCAGGCGGGCGCGAAGGACAATGCGACGCTCACCGTTTCGGTCGAGCCCTCCTTTGCGGCGCGCTGGCTGGTGCTAAGGCTCGGCAAGTTCAACCGCGCGAACCCCGAGATCGAGCTTCGCCTGCTGCCATCCTCCGACATCGTCGATTTCGCGCGCGAGGATGTCGATATCGGCATCCGCTACGGGCTCGGCGAGTGGCCGGATGTCGTTTCCGAAAAGCTTTTCGAGGCGACGGTCT
>PHEF01000031.1 GCA_002842875.1 Alphaproteobacteria bacterium HGW-Alphaproteobacteria-3
GGACAGCAGGAAGTGGTCGGCGAGTTTCCGGGCATGACCTTCGCGCCGCGCTTCTCGCCGGACGGCCAGAAGATCATCATGAGCCTCCAGCGCGGCGGCAATTCCGACATCTATACGATGGACCTTCGCAGCCGGCAGGTGACGCGCCTCACCAATACGGCGGCGATCGACACGGCGCCGAGCTATTCGCCGGACGGGCGCCAGATCACCTTCGAATCGGATCGCGGCGGCTCGCAGCAGATCTACGTCATGGACGCCAACGGTTCGAGCCAGCGTCGCGTCAGCTTCGGCCAGGGAAGCTATGCGACCCCTGTGTGGTCGCCGCGCGGCGACCTCATCGCCTTCACCAAGATGACGGGCGGCCGCTTCGTCATCGGCGTCATGCGGCCTGACGGCACCGGCGAGCGGGTGCTGACCGAGGGCTATCACAATGAGGGGCCGACCTGGGCGCCGAACGGACGCGTGCTGATGTTCTTCCGCGAGACGCGCGGCGCGCAGGGCGGGCCCGGTCTCTGGTCGGTCGATGTGACCGGTTATAACGAACGTCCCGTGCCGGCCGCGACCATGGCCTCCGATCCGGCCTGGTCGCCCCGTATCCAGTAGGCGCTCAAGTATTCGGCATTGGCCAGCCGAGCGGCAGGCTGGCCAACTGATGTAAAAATGTCACTAAACCTTGACTGAAAAGTCGCATGATATTTGTTGGTTCTTGCTTGATCCTCGGTTGCTGGCTAGTATTCTGTTGCGGTACAGCAACCCCAGCGTCGGCCAATTGCGGGCGACGTAAAGTTCGGTTCGGAATAATGCCGGTCCGAAAAGGTTCTCTAAATATAGCACCGCCTCCGGGTAAGTCGGGTTCCAGCCTGATTTTACTGCGGGGGCTGCTCGTGCGAGAGTGTCTAATCAATTGAGCGCTGAGGCGCCATGGCCGCTGAGATCAAAAGGAGATCACCCGAATGAAGTCCCCGAATGCTGGTCTGCGGTTCGCTGCCGTGGCCGCTGCTTTCCTGATGCTTGCTGCTTGCTCCTCGACCGACGAGGCTGCCGGCGGTTCCTCCTCCTCGACGTCTGGCCAGATCGCGCCGGGCTCGCAGGAAGATCTGGTGGCCAATGTTGGCGACCGCGTTTTCTTCGACACCGACAAGTCGTCGCTCAGCGACGATGCGCGCGCGACCCTGCAGCGTCAGGCTGCGTGGGCGCAGCTCTATCCGAACCTGACCTTCACGCTCGAAGGTCATGCGGACGAGCGTGGCACGCGTGAATACAACCTCGCGCTCGGTGGCCGTCGCGCCAACGCCGCGAAGGATTATCTCGTGAGCCTCGGCGTCGACGCCGGCCGCCTCAGCACCGTGTCCTACGGCAAAGAGCGTCCGGTCTGCCTCGAGTCCAACGAGAACTGCTGGGGCCAGAACCGTCGCGCCGTGACGGTTATCGCGTCTGGCGCCGCGAGCTAACCTGGTTCAAGCGAACCCGGATTTGCGAAACGAATGAGAGCGCTCTTCCGCATTGCGGGGGGGCGCTTTTTTCATCCGGTTGCGGTGCATCCGATGCCGCAATTTGGTCGTGTTTGACCCTAAGATAACGTCCTGATTTGACATCACGGGAGGTTCGATTGCGGCCCGATCGTCGCCCCTTGAAATCCGCCTTTGCCTGCGTTGCCGCTGTGGCGCTTGTCGGCATGCCTTTGATTGTCGCGGGAACGGCGCTTGCCCAATCCGGCGACCTGGACCCGCGCGCCGTCGCGAACCGTCTCGACCGGATCGAGCGCGAACTTTCCGATCTTCAGCGACAGACCTATAGCGGCGGCGGTTCGTCCGGCGCGCCGGTCGCCATGGACAGCGGCGCCGGCACCGCCGACCTTCAGGCGCGCGTGGTCGAACTCGAAGATCGGGTCCGTGACCTCACCGGCCGCCTCGAGGAGGCGAACCACCGCGCGGAAACGCTTCAGCGCAACCTCGAAGCTTTCCAGCAGGACGTCGATCTTCGTTTCCAGGACGCGGCCGGCGGCTCTTCCGCCGCCGGTTCGGGCGATGGGGCCGGCGCGCAACCGTCCGTTGCCCCGAGCTCATCTGCCGCGGCCGCGCCTGCCGCTGGCGCTGCGGCCGGTTCGGCGCCTTCGGTGCTGCCGAACGGCACCCCGGAAACGCAGTACGAATTCGCGATCGACCTGATGAAGCGTGGCCAGTACGACAAGGCGCGCGGCGCCTTCCAGGAGTTCCTGCAGGTCCATCCAAAGAATGCCCTGGCGGGCAATGCGCAATACTGGCTCGGCGAGACCTACTACGCGCAGAACGACTACAAGCGCGCGGGCGACGCCTTTCTGACCGGCTATACGGCCTATGCGGCCAGCAGCAAGGCGCCGGACAGCCTTCTGAAGCTCGGCATGAGCCTTGCCGCGCTCGACAACAAGGACGCGGCCTGTGCGGTCTGGGGCGAGCTCGGCTCGAAGTTCCCGCAGGCGTCGCCTTCCGTCGTTGCGCGCGCGAAGCTCGAGCGGCAGAAGGCCGGCTGCTGATCCTTTGACGGGGAGGGAGAAATGAACGCGCAGGACGATGTCGCGCGGTCCCCGTCTCCCGTTTCCGAGGCAGAGTTTGCCGCGTGCCTCTCGTCTTTCGATCCGGGCCGATCGGTCGCGGTCGCATTTTCGGGCGGACCGGATTCGCTTGCGCTTCTCGTTCTTGCCGCGCGCTGGGCAGCCAGACGCAAGAACACCGTGCTTCATGCCTTCACCGTCGATCACGGTCTTCGGGCTGCGTCGGGCCGCGAGGCAAAAGAAGCGGCGCGCCTTTCGGCAGCGCTCGGCGTGCCCCATCGCATCCTGAAGTGGAAGGGAGAGAAGCCGTCCACCGGCATTCAGGCGGCCGCGCGCGAGGCGCGTTACGGTCTGCTGTTTGCAGCCTGCCGCGACGTGGGGGCGAACGATCTTCTTGTGGCGCACCATCTCGAAGACCAGGCGGAGACTTTTCTCCTGCGGCTGTCACGCGGCAGCGGCATCGACGGTCTTGCCGCCATGCCGGCATCGCGCCCGCTGCGGGACGACGATCCGGCGCTGCGTCTGCTGCGCCCGCTTCTCGACCTGCCGAGGGCGCGGCTGCTGGCAACGGTTGCAAAGTCGCGTCTCACGCCGATTCAGGATCCGAGTAACGAGAACGAACGCTTCGACCGGGTGAAGGCGCGGAAGGCCCTTTCGATCCTTGCGCCACTTGGGCTCGATGCGTCCCGTCTTGCCCGCACGGCGGCACAGATGGGGCGAGCGAGAGAGGCGCTTGAGGCGGAGATGGCGCGGCTTCTCGCGGGGCAGGCGAGCTATTCGGCTTTCGGTTTCGCGGAAATGAAGGCCGAGGCTCTCATCGGCGCGCCTGCCGAAATCGGCCTCCGCGCGCTTGCCGCGCTCATCCGCGCCGCAGGTGGCGGCCGTTACGCGCCGCGTCTCGTCCAGCTTGAAGCCGTTCATGCGGTGATCGGCGCCGGTGCGCTCGGGCGCGGGCGGACGCTTGGTGGCGTGAAGCTTGCCTTGAAGGGCGGCATTCTCATCGTCTCGCGGGAAGTGGCGGCGGCGCAAGGCGCCGCGCCGCTGTTGCTGAGGCAGGGGGAGGAAGGGATATGGGACGGGCGGTTCCGTCTCCGGCTCGACAGGGCGCCGCGCGGGCGGCGTTTCGAGGTGCGGGCGCTGGGTTCGGAGGGGCTTGCGGCGCTTCGTGCGACGCAAACGGGCCTTCCCGAGGTGCCGAGCGCCATCCTTCAGGCCCTGCCCGGATTGTGGCTTTCGGACAAGCTTGCCGCAGCGCCCCATTTGGGAACGCTCCGGCGCGGCATGGAGGTGCGTGTGGCGCTGCGCCGCATGCCCTGGCCGGATATTGGAAAAGGGGCGGAAAAAGCCTGAAGGACAGGCAATCGTGCCGACGCTGGCACTTGGTAAACCTTTCTATGGTCACTATCTTCTCTTAGATTAGAAAAACTCGAGAAGCGGGAGGCGTTGGCACGTCCCCTGCAAATCAGGGCCTGTCGTCAGGTAAAAAGGTAAAAGCCCTTGTCCAATTTCAAGAATTTCGCCGTCTGGGTGTTGGGTGCGCTCCTTCTGGTGCTGCTGTTCAATTTCTTCCAGAGCCCCTCGCCCCAGAGCGGAACGGGCTCCGAGATCACCTTCTCGCGGCTCCTGTCGGACGTCGATTCCGGCAGTGTGAGCGAGGTCACCATCCAGGGCGACAAGATTTCCGGAACCTATTCGGACGGACGCAAGTTCTCCACCTATGCGCCGAATGATCCCTCGCTGGTCGATCGCCTCTACAACAAGGGCGTGGCGATCACCGCGAAGCCGAACGAGGACAACGTGCCTTCGCTGCTCGGCATCCTCGTTTCCTGGTTCCCGATGCTGCTGCTCATCGCTGTGTGGATTTTCTTCATGCGCCAGATGCAGGGCGGCGGCGGCAAGGCCATGGGCTTCGGCAAGTCCAAGGCGAAGCTGCTGACCGAGCGTCATGGCCGCGTGATGTTCGACGATGTCGCGGGCATCGACGAGGCGAAGGACGATCTCACCGAGATCGTCGACTTCCTGCGCGATCCGGCAAAGTTCCAGCGGCTTGGCGGCCGCATTCCGAAGGGCGTGCTGCTTGTCGGTCCTCCCGGCACGGGCAAGACGCTGCTGGCGCGCGCCATCGCGGGCGAGGCCAACGTGCCCTTCTTCACGATTTCCGGTTCCGACTTCGTCGAGATGTTCGTCGGCGTCGGTGCCTCCCGCGTTCGCGACATGTTCGAGCAGGCGAAGAAGAACGCACCCTGCATCATCTTCATCGACGAAATCGATGCGGTTGGCCGTCATCGCGGCGCCGGTCTCGGCGGCGGCAATGACGAGCGCGAGCAGACGCTGAACCAGTTGCTCGTCGAGATGGACGGTTTCGAGCCGAACGAGGGCATCATCCTCATTGCGGCGACGAACCGGCCGGACGTTCTCGATCCCGCGCTGCTGCGACCGGGCCGCTTCGACCGTCAGGTCGTGGTGCCGAACCCGGATGTCGTGGGGCGCGAGAAGATATTGAAAGTTCACATGAAGAAGGTGCCGCTCGCACCGGACGTCGAACCGCGCACGATCGCGCGCGGCACGCCGGGCTTCTCGGGCGCCGATCTCGCAAACCTCGTCAACGAGGCCGCGCTCATGGCCGCGCGCCGCGGCAAGCGCCTCGTCACCATGGCGGAGTTCGAGGACGCAAAGGACAAGGTGATGATGGGCGCGGAACGCCGCTCCATGGTCATGACGGAAGAAGAAAAGAAGCTCACGGCCTATCATGAAAGTGGACACGCGCTGGTCGCGATCCGCATGCCGGCTTCCGACCCGATCCACAAGGCGACGATTATTCCGCGTGGACGCGCGCTCGGCATGGTGATGCGCCTGCCGGAACGCGATCAGATTTCAGTGACGCGCGCGAAGCTTCAAGCCGACCTCGCGGTGGCCATGGGCGGACGCCTTGCCGAAGAGATCATCTTCGGCCACGACAAGGTCACGTCGGGAGCGTCGTCCGATATTGCGATGGCGACCAAGATGGCAAAGGCGATGGTCACGCGCTGGGGCATGAGCGACAAGCTCGGTCCGCTTGCCTATGGCGAAAACGAGGAAGAGGTCTTCCTCGGTCATTCCGTCGCGCGGCAGCAGAACATGTCGGAAGAGACGCAACGCGTCATCGATTCGGAAGTGCGCCGCATCGTCGATGAAGGCTACGAGACGGCGAAGAAGATTCTCGTCGACAACATCGACCAGTTGCACATCATCGCAAAGGGCCTGCTGGAATACGAGACGCTTTCGGGCGACGAAATCCAGAACCTGCTCAAGGGCGAGCCGCCCGTGCGCGATCGCGGCGAGCCGGCGAGGCCCGTGGAAGGCCCGACTTCCGCCGTGCCGGTTACGGGGAGCAAGCCGAGCGACGGCCCGATGGGCGTGCCGCCGGCCCCGCAGGGAACGTAAGGTCCCGCGATAGAGAATAAAAAAGGGAGGCTCGAAGCCTCCCTTTTCTTTTTGTCTTTCGCCGTTGCGATCAGTGCTGCCGGTCGGGCAGGCGGAGGACCAGACCGTCGAGCGCATCGCTCAGCGTGATCTGGCAGGCCAGCCGGCTCGCCTCGGTCACGTCTTCGGCGAATTCGAGCATGCTCTTCTCAAGCCCTTCGCCCGCCGGTCCCGTCCTTGCGATCCATGCGGTATCTACATAGACGTGGCAGGTCGCGCAGGCGGCCGCGCCGCCGCAATCGCCATCGATGCCCGGAACGCCATTCTTCACCGCCGCTTCCATCGCCGTGATACCGGCGTCGGCCTCGACCGCATGGACCGTTCCGCTCGCCTCGACATAGTTCACTTTCGTCATTCTTCTTTTTCCTTCTTGTTTTATCGCGCGTGGAGCCGCACCGGCATCGACGCGTAGCCGCGCACGAAGTTCGAGCGGACGCGCACGGGTTCGCCCGTCACCTCGATACGGGAGAAGCGCTTCAAAATCTCTTCCCAGAGAATTTTCAACTGCATCTCCGCAAGACGGTTGCCGACGCAGCGATGGATGCCGAAGCCGAAAGAGAGGTGCTGACGCGAGCGTGTCCGGTCGACGATGAAATCCTCGGGCTGGCTGATGACCTCGTCATCGCGATTGCCCGAGAGGTACCACATGACGACCTTGTCGCCCTTTTTGATGGTCTTGCCGCCGAGTTCCGTATCGGCGACAGCCGTGCGGCGCATATGCGGCAACGGTGTTTGCCAGCGGATGATTTCGGGAACGGTGCTTTCGATCAGGTCGGGGTTGGACTTGAGCTTTTCAAGCTGGCCGGGATTTTCGTGCATGGCAAGCACGCCGCCCGTCATGGAGTTGCGCGTCGTGTCATTGCCGCCAACGATCAGAAGAAGCACATTCGCCAGATATTCCACCTGGGTCATGTTCCGCGTGGCCGGCGAATGGGCGAGCATGGAGATGAGGTCGTTACCGGGTTCGCGGGTATTGACGCGCTCATTCCAGAGGTTCTGGAAGTAGCTGCCGCATTCCGTGAGTTCTTGCGTTCGCTGGTCCCAGCTATCGACGATTCCGCTTCCGGGGGCGGCCGTGGCGACGTCGGACCAGCGCGTCAGCTTGCGGCGTTCCGCAAAGGGAAAGTCCATCAGCGTCGCGAGCATCTGCGTCGTCAGCTCGATCGAGACGCGGTCGACCCAGTCAAATTCTTCGTCTGCCGGCAGGTTGTCGAGAACGCGGCAGACGCGTTCGCGAATGGTGCCTTCAAGCTTTGCCAGATTTGCCGGCGCCACAATGGGGCTGACTGCCTTGCGCTGTTCGTCGTGGCGCGGCGGATCCATGGCAATGAAGTTGGGCAGGTCGATGCCGCCTTCCTCCGCGATCGCAAGCGCGTTGTCGATGGTGATGCCACCGAGGCTCGCTTCGGAGGAGTAGATCTGGTGATTGGTATCGACATGCATGATGTCGTTGTATTTCGTGATCGACCAATAAGGGCCATAGGCGCTCTCGGCGCAGTAATGCACAGGGTCGTCCCGGCGCAGGCGGCTGAAATATTCGCCAATCGTGTCGTTCAGATAAAGATCCGGATTGCTGACGTCGATCCGGTCGAGCGGCAGACGCGCGGCCTCGGACGTGGCCAAGGTGGCGGATGCGAGTGCGGTCATGGCGTTTCCTCCCAGATGTGCCGGTCCCACTATTGAGTAATATATCAATAGGTATTGAGCAGAGAGTCAATATGGGTTGAAATGGGTGAGGCGCGGCGCCGCCGCTCGCCATGCGTCCCGTCTATGCTTGCCGTGGAAATCCGCCGATTCTCTAGGGAAAACCCTGCCCGTGACCACCGCCGTCAGAACCGCCCGCACGAGGCTCACGCCTCAGGCTCGCCGCGCCCAGCTTCTCGATTGCGCGCTGGCCGCCTTTGCCGAACACGGCGTCGCGCGGGCGACCCATTCTCATGTCGCGGAGCGGGCGGGCGTTTCGGTGCCTGCGGTCCATTCCTATTTTCGCACGCGCGACGATCTCGTTGCTGCCGTGCTCGGCGAAGTCGAGGTCTATCTCATCGAGATCGTGTCGCGCTCCCTTGGCGGTCCCAAAGCGGTTCATGAGGCGCTCGAAGCGCTCGCGGTCAACTTCTCGCGCGATGCCAAGGAGAAGCCCGACATGATGAAGGTCTGGCTCGACTGGAGCACGGGCGTGCGCGCCGATGTCTGGCCGCGTTACATGGATGTGCTGGAGCGGCTGCACGCGATCGCGCAGAAGGTGCTGGAGCGCGGCATGGGGGAGGGCGTCATTCCGCCTGACCTGAGCGTGAAGGCGGCCGCCCGCGTCTATCTCGGCGGCGGGCACACCGTGGCGCTGATGCAGTTTTCCGGCGCGACGCCGCCCGAGATCGACGCCGTCATCGGCCATCTCGTGCGAACCGCCATGGGGATCGGACCCGGTGCGCCCCTTCCCGCTGCGGGCTGAGCCGTGCTCGCCGTTCGCGGGGGCCCGTGCTAGAAACCGGTCATGAGCGCGCGGCCCCTCATCTTCGGTATTCTCAACATCACGCCGGACTCCTTCTCCGACGGCGGAAAGTATTTTGCCGCCGATGCGGCCATCGCTCATGGACGCCAACTCGCTGCCAACGGCGCCGATGTCATCGATATCGGTCCAGCCTCGTCCCATCCTGATGCGGCGCCGGTTTCGGCCGAGGAGGAGATCCGCCGTCTCGCACCCGTCATGGAGGCGCTGACCGCCGCGCGCATCCCGGTATCGGTCGACAGCTTCCGGCCGGAGACGCAGGCTTTCGCGCTTGCCCATGGCGCCCACTGGCTGAACGACATTCGCGGCTTTGCGGACGAGGCCCTCTATCCCTCGCTTGCCGCGTCGGATGCCCGGCTCGTCGTGATGCACTCGATCCAGCGCGAGGGAAACGCGGATCGCCGTGCGACGCCCGAAGGCGATATCGTCGAGCAGATTTGTGCCTTCTTCGCGGCCCGGATCGCGGCGCTCGTGGCGGCTGGCATCGCCCGCGAGCGGCTCATCCTCGACCCGGGCATGGGGTTTTTTCTCGGCCCGAAGCCCGAAACCTCCTTCGAGGTTCTGTCGCGCGTCGGCGAAATTCGGAACCGCTTCGGGCTTCCCATATTTATTTCGGTTTCCCGGAAGTCCTTCCTCCGGGCGGTGACGGGCCGTCGTCCCGGCGAGGCAGGGGCGGCGACGCTCGCGGCCGAGCTTCTCGCGGTCGAGCGGGGGGCGGGCTGCATTCGCACCCATGAGCCGCGGCCCCTTTCCGATGCCCTGGCCGTTCTGGCCCGCTTCGAAACGGTTTCCGGGCGGGACTGAAAGAAATCGCAAGAAATATTTAACTGCATTTGGCGCATAGATTCCTATATTCGCCACATATGTTTGCTTGAATGTGTTGATGGGGGCGTGCCGGGGCCGTGGGGGCAATGGGCAGCCAGAGTGAGACACAGACCGAGGCAGGGCGCGAGGACCGTTCAATTCATGGCCCGAAAATATTTTGGCACGGATGGAATCCGGGGGACTGCCAATACCGGAAACATGACGGCGGAAACGGCGTTGCGTGTCGGCATGGCGGCCGGCCGCGTGTTCCGGCGCGGCGAGCATCGCCATCGCGTCGTGATCGGCAAGGATACGCGGCTTTCGGGCTACATGCTGGAGCCCGCACTCACGGCCGGTTTCACCTCGATGGGCATGGATGTTTTCCTTTTCGGGCCGCTGCCGACGCCCGCCGTCGCCATGCTCACGCGGTCGCTGCGCGCGGACCTCGGCGTGATGATCTCCGCGTCGCATAATTCCTTCCAGGACAACGGCATCAAGCTTTTCGGACCGGACGGCTTCAAGCTTTCCGACGAGGTGGAGCTCGCGATCGAGCATCACATGGACAATGGCCTCGCCGACAACCTGGCGGGCCCGCGCGAGCTTGGCCGCGCCAAACGCATCGACGACGCGCAGGCGCGCTACATCGAGCATGTGAAGCACACATTTCCCCGGCAGCAGACGCTTGAGGGCCTGCGCATCGTCATCGATTGCGCGAACGGCGCCGCCTACAAGGTTGCGCCCGCCGTCCTCTGGGAGCTCGGCGCCGAAGTCGTCACCGTCGGCACGGACCCGAACGGCTTCAACATCAATGAGGAGTGCGGCTCGACGGCGACCGATCGCATGTGCGCCACGGTGCGCGAGCGCCGCGCCGATATCGGCATCGCGCTCGACGGCGATGCCGACCGCGTCATCATTGCGGACGAGAACGGCAAGGTCGTCGATGGCGATCAGATCATGGGCCTGATCGCCCGGCACTGGAAGGAAATGGACAAGCTCTCCGCGCCCGGCGTCGTTGCGACTGTCATGTCCAATCTGGGCCTGGAGCGCTTTCTCCGCACACTGGACCTCGATCTCGTGCGCACACAGGTCGGCGACCGCTATGTCGTGGAGCACATGCGTGCACACGGCTACAATGTCGGCGGCGAGCAGTCCGGTCATATCGTTCTCAAGGACTTCTCGACGACCGGTGACGGGCTCATCGCCGCGCTGCAGGTTCTTGCCGTTCTCAAGGCGGAAGACCGGCCGGTGAGCGAGCTCACCAACGTCTTCGAGCCGTTGCCGCAACTCCTGAAGAATGTTCGTTTCAAGCGGGGCGAACCGCTGAAGGACAAGGATGTGCAGGACGCGATCCGCGAGGGCGAAAGCAGGCTCGGCGCGGGCGGCCGCCTCGTCATCCGCAAGTCGGGCACGGAACCGCTCATCCGCGTCATGGCGGAAGGCGACGACGAAAAGCTTGTGGCCACCGTCGTCAACGACATCGCCGCCGTGATCGAGCACAACGCCGCTTGATATTCCCTCTCAGGGCGCGAAGCTCGAGCGGGCCTTCACGCCCCAATGGCCGTTTTCGAGCGTGACCACGTAGATCGAGTCGAAATGACCGATGGTGCTGCCGTCCGCGCGGTAGCGTGCGAAGCACGTGTCGAAATGCACCTTGTCGGGGCCTGCATGGATCACTTCCCGCCGTTCCCAGTCGGAATGATCCCATTCCGCGAGGGCGCCGCGCTCGAAGGTGTCCTTCGGATGCCAGCCGGGCTTGTCGATGATGGCGAGCGTGCCCGACGCGAGCCGGATGCTCGGAAAGTTGAATGTTGCCTCCCATGCTTCAAGGTCGCGCGCATTGAACGCGGTCATGAAGTCGTCCAGGCATTTCCGTGCCCCGGCAATTGCATCGGTGTGGTCCGTCATGGCCTGTATCCCCTCCCGTCAAGATGTGTTTTTCTATTCCTCCACGCTTACAAGAGAAACATCAAATGCAGATCGGCAAACAGGGCCGCGTGCTTATTGTCGCAGGATCGGATTCGGGCGGCGGGGCGGGCATCCAGGCGGACATAAAAGCCGTCACCGTCATGGGCGGCTTTGCCACGACAGCCGTCACCGCGATCACCGTGCAGAACACGCTCGGCGTTCATGGCATCCATGAAGTCCCGGCCGATATCGTTGCGGCGCAAATGCGCGCGGTGCTTGACGATATCGGCACCGACGCGGTCAAGACCGGCATGCTGCACAGCGCCGCAATCGTCGAAGCGGTGGCGGAGGAGCTTTCCCGTCGCGACGAACTGCCGCCGCTTGTCGCCGATCCGGTGATGGTGGCAAAAGGCGGCGCATCGCTGCTGGAAAACGCGGCCGTCGCCGCGCTTCGCGAGGTGCTGATCCCGCTTTCTGCCCTCGTCACGCCCAATGTACCGGAAGCCGAGATTCTTACGGGCCGCAAGATCGTGGACGTGGAGGGGCAAAAGGCCGCCGCCGATGCGCTGCTCGGTCTCGGCGCCGAGGCCGTTCTCGTCAAGGGCGGTCATCTGCCGGGCGATCTCATCTTCGACGTGCTGGCGACGCAGGAGACGATCCAGATATTCTCGTCGCCACGCATCGGCACGCGCCACACGCATGGTACGGGCTGCACGCTTGCTTCCGCCATCGCGGCGCTCCTCGCGCAGGGCGTGGAGATCCCCGCCGCTGTCGCCGCGGCGCGCGACTATGTGCATGAAGCCATCCGCACCGCACCCGGCTTCGGCAAGGGCCACGGACCGCTCAATTTTCTCGCGGTGCTCGACGACGACGACGCGTAGCGATCAGATTTTCCGTTCCACCAGCGGCAGTTTGCGCCCCGGTATCGAGCCGGAAGGCGCTTCGCCGCAGATATCGAAGCCTTCTCTCTCGTAGAAACCGGTGGCGTTCGGATCGGCTTCCACTCTCACGCGATGGACGCCGTGGCGGCGCGCATGGTCCAGCATGTCCTGCATCAGCCTGTGGCCGATGCCCGTGCCGATATAATCCGGTGCGACGAAGAACTCTTCAACGTCGGCCGCGTCATCGTGATAGCGCATTGCCGAGAAGCCCGCGATTTCGCGGCCCGCCTGGGCCAAGCGCATACGGAAGCGCGCAATCTTCCGGGGCGTCACCCTCAATTCGTCGCGGCAGTTTTCCATGAACTCGTCGTCATAACCCCAATGGGCCTTCGACGCCTGCGCAAGCGCGGACAGCGCCTCGCATTCGTCCGGCAGGACGGGGCGTATGAGCAGCGGCTGGCGTTTCCGTGCGGTCATGGCGGCCTCCTGACGAAAGCCTAGCAACAAGCCGCGGACTCTCAAAGACGGTTGAGCCGCAAAAGTTCAGGCGGGATCACGCGGGCTCGACGATCCCGATATGGGATTCCGAAAGCAGCGAGGCAATGACGGCGAGACCGTGTGCGAGTTCATCGCGCGTTTGCGGCTGCCCGATCGCGAGGCGTACATGGCGCGAGGCGCGGTCTGTCCGTCCGACCATGAAATCCTCGCCCGCTGCGATGGCAACGCCGCGCGCGCGTGCCGCTTCGACGAAGCCATGCGCGCGCCATGCGTCGGGCAGTTCAAGCCACACATAGAGCGCGGCGGGGCGCGCCGTCAGCCGATGCGGGCCGAGCGCCTTTGCCGTCATGTCGTGACGTGCGGCCATTTCGGTGCGGATGCGCGCGCAAAGTGCCGCCGCATCGCCGGTTTCGATCAGGCGGCTGCCAAGTTCCGCCATGAGCGGCGGCACTGTCTGGCCGAAGCCGTTCTGGATCGCGCGGGCCCGTTCCAGCAATCGTGGCGGAGGTTTCAGGAAGCCGACGCGCAAGCCGCAGCCGACGGTTTTGGCGAGGCTCGTCGCGTACCAGGTGCGCTCGGGTGCGAATTGCGCGATGGGCGGCGGGCGCTCTCCGGCGAGCGCGCCATATATGTCGTCCTCGATGATCGAAATGTCGTGCGCGGCCGCGAGTTCCGCGATCCGCCGGCGCCGCCTCTCGCTCATGGTGACGCCTGTCGGGTTTTGCAGCGTCGGCACGATGAAGAGGGCGGTAGGGTGTTGTTCGCGGATGGCGCGCTCGAGCGCGTCCGGCACCATGCCTTCCGCATCGATGTCGACGGGGGCGACGCGGCGGCCCATGAGGCCCGCCTGTTGCACCATGGCGTGATAGGTCATCTCTTCGGTGAGGATGAGGTCGCCGGGCTCCGTTGCGGCGAGAATGGATGTGAGGATCGCCTGCTGCGTGCCCGAGCAGACGAGCACGTCGCCAGGCTGCAGAATGAAATCTCCGTAAGAGAGCCACGCCGCCGCCGCGCGGCGGTGCCGTTCCTCGCCGCCCGGTGCCAGATAGGTATTGAAAGGGGAGGGCGCGCCCGGCGCTTGCCTTTCGGCGAGCAGGGCGGTCATGGCGGCTCCCACGATTTCGGTCTGTCCGGCGGGCGGGGCGAGCGCCGCTTTCATCGCGGCCACTGTCGCTTCCGGCATGGTGAGGAAGGCGGCGGAGCCGACGCCCGTTCCGCCTTGCGCATGCGTTCCCTGTCCGAGCACATAGGTGCCCCGGCCGACTTCGCCCGCCACTTCGCCCCGGCTCGCCGCGAGCGCATAGGCGCGCGAAACGGTGCCGACCGTCACGCCGAGTTCATAGGCCAGGTCGCGCAGCGGCGGCAGTCTCGTGCCGGGCGGCACCGCCCCGGACCGGATGGTATCGCGTAACCGGTCGGCGATGGCGCGGTAGCGCGGGCCCGGCCGGGCGGCGATGTCCTCATGATCGAAGATTGAAATTGTCATGGTAACAATAAACCCATTGAATCCATTTTTGGAGTCAATCATGTTTCAAATACGGCGACAATCACGGATTTCCCGAGGTATCCGAACCAATTCCGGCTATATTGTACCGATACAATTTGACAATGAGAAGGGACGAAGGACCATGAAAGCGGTTCTCTATCAGGTCGATGCCTTTGCCGATCGTGTCTTCGAGGGCAATCCGGCGGCCATTGTTCCGCTGTCCGCATGGCCGTCCGATGAGGTCATGCAGGCGGTCGCGGCGGAAAATAATCTCGCCGAGACCGCTTTCTTCGCGCCTGAAGGCGAGGGCTACCGGCTGCGCTGGTTCACGCCGGCCGTCGAGGTCGATCTCTGCGGCCACGCGACGCTCGCTTCCGCTCACGTCCTCTTCGCGCATCTGGGATATGCGAAGCCTGAAATCCATTTCGAGACGCGAAGCGGCACGCTCGTCGTGACACGCGAGGGCGACAGGCTCTCCATGAATTTCCCCGCCGCCAGTCCGAAGCCTTATCCCGCTCCCGAAGCGATCGCGGAAGCGCTCGGCGGCAAGGCGCGCGTCTGGCTCAAGACGTCGAACCTCATGGCCGTCTTCGACGCGGCGGAAGAGGTTGTCGCCCTCACGCCCGACTTTCCCGCGCTCGGCCGTCTGCTCACGCCGCTCAATGCAGGGCTCATCGCCACGGCGCCGGGAAGCGGCGGCATCGATTTCGTCTCGCGTTTCTTCGCGCCCTCTCACGGCATCGACGAAGACCCGGTCACGGGGTCGGCGCATTGCACCAGCGTGCCCTACTGGGCGAGGAAGCTCGGCAAGGCCGATCTCGTCGCGCGGCAGGTCTCGAAGCGCGGCGGCACGCTCTGGTGCACCGATGCGGGCGAGCGCGTGATCCTGCGCGGGCGCTGCGCCGACTACATGAAAGCCGAAATTTCCTTCTGATCTTTTTCCACGGCGGTGTCGCGATGTGCGACCGGGCCTTCGCACCCGGCGCGCTCGTCGTCATCGCCGCCGGCGTGGCACTCATTCCTTGAACGTCGTTCGCCATTCGCTCACCGCAATCCCGGCAAGGATGAGGGAGAGTCCCGTCAGTATACGGAAATTGAGTTCCTCGCCGAAGACGAAGAAGCCCGCGAGTGACGCAAAGACGGGCACGAGATAATTGGTGAGCGAAACGAAGGCCGGTCCCGCACGGTCGACGAGGCGGAAGAAAACGAGGGTGGCGAGCCCGGTCGAGAAAACGCCGAGCCCCGCCACACCGAGGAGCGAGGCCGCACTTGCCGATGCAAGCGCCGCAGGCGGCGTGACGGTGCCGGCGATCACGGTGCCCGCCACCGCGCCCGCTACCATCACGCCGGAAGATTTCACGAGCAGCGGCATCTCCGGGGCAAGCCGCGCCATCACGTTGTTGCAGGCGAAGAAGAAGGCGCCGGCCAGCACGGCGAGTTGCCCGAGCAGCCTGTCGCCGCCCGATGCCATATCGGCAAGCGCGGACGGTCCGAGCACGATCACGAGACCCGCAAAGCCGGTCGCAAATCCTGCGGCGCGCAGGCGCGTGATCCGTTCGTCGGCAAGAAGGAAATGCGCGATGACCAGCGTTGCAAGCGGCGTGAAGCCGATCAGGATGCCGGCCAGCGCCGAGGGTACGTGCTGCTGGCCCCAGCTGATGACGAAGAAAGGAGCGATGTTGCCGACAAGGGCAAGGCTCACAAGCCAGCTCCAATGGCTGCTTTCCCGGGGCAGCACCTTGCCGGCGCCGAGGGCGAGCGGCAGCAACAGGGCTGCTCCTGCGACGAGCCGTCCGGCCATGGTCCATTCGGGAGCCACGGTTTCGATGGCGATCCTGGCAAAGGCGAAAGCCGACCCCCACAGCGCGACCAGCAGGCCGAGCATCAGCCAGTTCGAGCTTCTGTGCGGCAAGGGCGATTCCCCGGTTCGGCGCAAACGCGCCCGCTATTCCATGCAGGCGTCTTACCATACTCAATGCCGCGGGGTTCAACGGGTTCCGGGGGCTGCGCCGTTCCGTCGCCCCCTTGTCGCCTTGCCGTCATTTGACTTGATCCCGGCAGAGGCCTATACGCGGCGGCGGGACACCCCTCCCCACCGAGGGGCAGCTATCTGAAAGGATAGGTTGCAAATGACCGCCACTGAACGTCCGGCTGTGCGTCCGGCCAATCCGCACTTCTCTTCCGGCCCCTGCGCCAAACGGCCGGGCTGGACCATCAAAAACCTCGAAAATGCACTCGTCGGCCGCAGCCACCGCGCGAAGCCGGGCAAGGCGCGTCTCGTCGATGCCATCGAAAAGACCCGCAGCGTGCTCGGCGTTCCCGCCGATTACCGCATCGGCATCGTGCCCGCCTCCGACACCGGCGCCGTGGAAATGGCGCTCTGGTCGATGCTTGGCGCGCGCGGCGTCGACATGCTCGCCTGGGAGAGCTTCGGCGAAGGCTGGGTCACGGATGCCGTGAAGCAGCTCAAGCTGAAGGATGTCCGGACGCTGAAGGCGCCCTATGGCGAGCTCCCCAATCTCGCCGAGGTCAATTTCGACAATGACGTCGTCTTTACGTGGAACGGCACCACCTCGGGCGTCCGCGTGCCGAATGGCGACTGGATCGCCCAGGACCGCGCAGGTCTCACCATCTGCGATGCGACGTCCGCCGCCTTCGCGCAGGACCTCGCCTGGAGCAAGCTCGATGTCGTCACCTTCTCCTGGCAGAAGGTGCTCGGCGGCGAGGCCGCGCATGGCATGCTGATCCTTTCCCCGCGTGCCGTCGAACGGCTCGAGAGCTATACGCCGGCCTGGCCGCTGCCGAAAATTTTCCGCATGACCAAGGGCGGCAAGCTCATCGAAGGCATCTTCAAGGGCGAGACGATCAACACGCCGTCCATGATCTGCGTCGAGGATTACCTCGATGCGCTCAACTGGGCGGACTCGATCGGCGGCCTGCGTTCGCTCATCGGCCGCGCCGATGCCAACACCGCCGTCATCGCCGAATGGGTCGGGCGCACACCCTGGGCCGAGTTCCTTGCGAAGGAAATCGAAACCCGGTCCAACACGTCCGTCTGCCTCAAGATCGTCGATCCGCGCGTCACCGCGTTGTCGGAAGACGATCAGGTCGCCTTCGCCAAGAAGATCGCCGATCTTCTCGACAAGGAAGGTGTGGCGAACGACATCGCGGGCTATCGCGACGCCCCCGCCGGCCTTCGTATCTGGGCGGGCGCGACGGTTGAGGCGACCGACATGCGCGCGCTGATGCCCTGGCTCGACTGGGCCTTCGCGGAAGCCATCGCATCGCTCAAGGCGGCAGCGTAAGTCTCGTTATCCGATTCCATCCAATGGTCGTCATTGCCGGGCTTGACCCGGCAATCCAGAGCTCCGGCCTCAGCGCTTGCGGTTCTGGATGCCCGGGGCAAGCCCGGGCATGGCGAATAAAATAGACGGAGGCACACATGCCCAAGGTTCTGATTTCCGACAGTCTTTCGCCCGCCGCCGTGCAGATTTTCAAGGATCGCGGCGTCGAGGTGGACGTGAAGACCGGCCTCGACCGGGACGAACTCATCAAGATCATCGGCGAGTATGACGGTCTCGCCATCCGCTCGGCGACGAAGGTCACGCCGCAGGTTCTCGCGGCGGCGAAGAAATTGAAGGTCGTCGGCCGCGCCGGTATCGGCGTCGACAATGTCGATCTCCCGGCGGCGACTGCGGCGGGCGTCATCGTCATGAACACGCCCTTCGGCAATTCGATCACCACCGCCGAACACGCCATCTCCATGATGCTGTCGCTGGCACGCGACATTCCGCAGGCGAATGCCTCCACCCATGCGGGCAAGTGGGAGAAGTCGAAGTTCATGGGCGTCGAAGTGACCGGCAAGGTGCTCGGCATCATCGGTTGCGGCAATATCGGTTCCATCGTTGCCGATCGCGGTCTTGGCCTGCGCATGAAGGTCGTCGCCTTCGATCCGTTCCTCACGCCGGAGCGCGCGCAGGATCTCGGCGTCGAGAAGGTCGAGCTCGACGAACTCCTGAAGCGCGCCGACTTCATCACGCTGCACACGCCGCTCACCGACAAGACGCGCAACATCCTGAATGCGGAAAGCATCGCGAGGTGCAAGAAGGGCGTTCGCATCGTCAATTGCGCGCGCGGCGGCCTCATCGTGGAAGCCGACCTCAAGGCAGCGATCGAAGCCGGTCATGTCGCCGGTGCGGCGCTCGACGTCTTCGAGGAAGAGCCCGCCAAGACGAACCCGCTTTTCGGCATGGAGCAGGTCATCTGCACGCCGCATCTGGGTGCTTCCACCAACGAAGCGCAGGAAAATGTCGCGCTCCAGGTCGCCGAGCAGATGGCGGACTATCTCCTCACCGGCGCCATCACCAATTCGATCAACGTGCCGTCCGTTTCGGCGGAAGAAGCGCCGAAGCTCACGCCCTTCCTCACGCTTGCCCAGCAGCTCGGTTCCTTCGCGGGCCAGCTCACGGAGACGGGCATTTCCGCCGTCACCATCGAATATGCGGGCGATGTCGCGGAAATGAACACCCGCGTGCTCACGAATGCGGCGCTCACGGGCCTTCTCAAACCGCAGCTCGCGGACGTGAACATGGTCTCCGCGCCTGTGATCGCGAAGGAACGGGACATCAAGGTGTCGGAGGTCAAGACCGAACAGCAGGGCGCCTACGAGACCTATATCCGCCTGACCGTGAAAACGGAGCGGCAGGAACGGTCCGTTGCCGGCACGGTCTTCTCCGGTGGCCTTCCGCGCATCATCCAGATCAAGAGCGTCGACATGGAAGCGACGCTCGGACGCCACATGCTCTATGTGACGAACCAGGACAAGCCGGGTTTCATCGGCGCGCTCGGTTCGACGCTCGGCAAGGCAGGCATCAATATCGCCAACTTCAATCTCGGCCGCGAGGCGGCGGGCGGCGACGCGATCTGCCTCATCGAGGTCGATGGCGACGTGACGGCGGCAACGCTCGCCGAAATTCAGGCACTTCCGCATGTCGTGCAGGTGAAGTCGCTCAGCTTCTGAAGCCCGGTATTCGCGAACGGAAACAGGCGGCGCTCCATCGGGGTGCCGCCTGTTTCTTTTTTGCGGCTTCTTCCAGTTCCTCGATCCTTTGCCGATAGGCGTCGGCGTCGGCGTCGCCGAACCAGCATGCCGGACGGACGAGCCTGTAACCCTTCCTTAACCGTCATATTGGGAGACTGGCCCCTCGTGTATTGAGTATCGCCGGGGGGCAAAATGGATATGGGACAAAACGGGTTCCGCGACCCGAGGCTGGAATGGCTCTACGGCTACTGGCTGGAAAAGAAGGGCGACCGGCGCGCCGCATCGCGTTGCGATCTCGCTCCCTTCGAGGTCAAACCGCTGCTTCCGATCCTCAATCTCATCGATGTGCGGCACGAGCCGCTCGGCTTCCGGCACCGTCTCGTCGGCACTGAAATCGTGGAACGCCTGGGGCGCGATGCGACGGGTTGCTGGGTCGGATCGGCGCTTTACGGTCCGGCATGGACGAGCATCTTCGACGGCCTTCGCGCCGTGACGGAGGAGGTTCGCCCCTACCGGCGCATCGCCCATCTCGACTGGCATGTGCGGCAATGGCTGTCGATGGAGTCGCTGGAACTTCCCCTTATCGGCGAAGACGGCGAGGTCAACATGATCGTGCGCGCGGCGAGTTACTTCACCGATCCGCACTCGGCCACGCGCGAGCGGTGCATCGCCACGCCGCTCGCGGCCTGAGGCGGTTTACTTGCCGCCGCGGCAGGCGGGTATGGAAAGACCCGGCGGCAATATCGTCGTGCCGTCGCCGCAGGCGCGGCCAAGCTGCTCGTTGGTGAGCCCCACGGAACGGGTAAAATCCGCACCCGAGAGATCGGCGCCGGTGAAATCCACGCGTCCCAGATAGGCATGGCGGAAAATCGCGTTGCGTGCATTCACGTTCGTGAATTTCGTGCCCTTCACATATTCGAGCATGCGCAGATTGGCGCCCGAAAGGTTTGCGTCCGTGAAGTCGGCGCCTGACATGCGCACGGCATCGAGCCGCGTGTTGGAAAGATCGGCGCCTCTTAATGTGGCGCCGGTCAGCACCGCGCCCGCCATATTGGAGCCGCTGAAATTCGCACCGTCGAGTTTCGCGCGGTTGAGATGGATGCCGGTGATATCGGCGCCGCGAAGCCGCGCGCCGGTCAGGTTCGCCCCCTGGAGGGCGGCGAGGCGAAGAAACTGTCCGTCGAAATTCGCTTCCGCAAGGTTGCATCGTTCGCAATTGATGATCGTCTTGAACTGGTCCTCGATGATCTTTGCGGCGAGCGCCTGAACCTCCGGTGCCGGTTCGGCGCGCGCGGGCGCGGCCGTCAATGCGATGGCGGCCAGTACAAGGGCCGCGTATCGTTTCATCCTGCTGTTTTTCAATCTTTTCAATCCGTTTGCACGAAAGTGCCGTTTACACGAAGCGTGGCGCCCGGGTTCCTTGCCGGGTAGCCAGGTCATACTCGACCGCCGTCATCAATGATGAGAAAGGATAGCCTCCGGCCGGTCCAAAGTCCCTTCCCATCGGCCTCCCGATCGGATAGACAATGCCAAAGCCCCCGGCCCAAAAGGCCAAGGGGGCTTTCGGCTTGTCTGGGGGTCCGCGCGGACGCCTCGCGCAGGCGGGCACCCACTTCCTAAGGCATTGAATCAAATGGCAAATGTGGCGGTAGTCGGCTCCCAGTGGGGAGACGAGGGCAAGGGCAAGATCGTGGACTGGCTCAGCGAGCGCGCCGATGTCGTGGTGCGTTGGCAAGCTCTCCATTCTCGGCAATGGCGTCGTGCTCGATCCCTGGGCCTTTGCGAAGGAAGTGGACGAGATCGCGTCCAAGGGCGTGAAGGTCACACCGCAAAATCTCAAGATCGCCGAAAACGCCGTCCTCATCCTGCCGGTTCACCGCGAACTCGACGAGATGCGCGAAGGCTCGAATTCGGGCGTCAAGATCGGCACGACGAAGCGCGGCATCGGGCCTGCCTATGAAGACAAGGCGGGCCGCCGCGCCATTCGTGTGATCGACCTTGCCGATCCCTCGACGCTGCCGGTCAAGGTCGCGGGGCTGCTCGCGCATCACAACGCGCTCCGCCGCGGCAATCGCCTCGAAGAGTTCGAGGCGGCGCCCATCGTCGAGGCGCTGCTCGCCATCGCGCCGCGCATCCTGCCTTTCGTCGCGCCGGTCTGGCGCGTGCTCGACGAGGCGGCGGCGGGCGGTTCGGGCGTCGGTCCCGGCGCCATCGGCTACGTGCTCGGCATCACCAAGGCCTATACGACGCGCGTCGGCGAGGGTCCGTTCCCGACCGAGCTTACCGACGAGACGGGCCAGCGGCTCGGCGAGCGCGGCCACGAGTTCGGCACGGTCACGGGCCGCAAGCGCCGCTGCGGCTGGTTCGATGCGGTCATGGTGCGCCAGGCGATCAAGACCGGCGGCATCACCGGCATCGCGCTCACGAAGCTCGACGTGCTTGACGGTTTCGACGAGATCAAGGTCTGCGTCGCCTACGAAGCCGATGGCAAGCGCCTCGATCATTTCCCGGCCGGTATGGACGCGCAGGCGAAAGTCACGCCCATCTACGAAACGCTCGAAGGCTGGCAGGACAGCACGCAGGGCGCGCGCTCATGGGCGCAGTTGCCCGCCGCCGCCGTCAAATATGTGCGCTACGTGGAAGAGCTGATCGAGGCGCCGGTGGCGCTTCTCTCCACCTCGCCCGACCGCGAGGACACGATCCTGATGACCGATCCCTTCGCGGATTGAACCAGTATGTCATTGCCGGGCCGGACGAAGTCCGTGACCCGGCAATCCAGTAGCCGCGAAGCGGCGTCGGGAAAGACTCTTCGCAATATCGACAATCTTTCTGGACCCCCGGGTCAAGCCCGGGGGTGACATAAAAAAGAGAAAACAAAAAAGGCGCCGGACATCCCGGCGCCTTTTCTCGTTGAAAGCCGAAGCGTTCTACATCGCGCCCTGCAGCAGCGCGACGAAGACCATGCCGCAACCGATCACACCGGCGAGCCAGAGCAGGGTGCGGAGGCCCGCCACCGTGATGCCTGCAACATAGACGATCGCATAAAGCACGCGTGCGGCGATGAATATCTGCGCGCCGAGCACGCTTGTCGAGGTGCTCAGCCCCGTCATCGCCAGCGGAATGGCGAACGAGGCGTAGATCAGCAGGTTTTCGAGGTGGTTGAGATAGGCGCGGCGCGCACGGGCGCCCCATCCCGTCGTCGCCGCCGCCTCGTCGCGATTGCCGATGCCCCAGCCAAGTCCCATCGCGGAGACGTTCGCATTGGCCGACATGAGGATCAGGATGAAAAGCAGAAGGCCGCCCCAGACGAGCGACCAGAGTTCCACGGACATGGGTTTCCTCCCCGGTTGATTGCCACCGCGCGAAGCTTAGGCGCGATTCGGCTCGTCCGCACCCGGAACTTCCTGCGCGGACGCAAACGAATCACCTTCGGCTCAAACGAATCGTTCCGGTCTATTCCATCAGCACGGCGAGAAGCGCCCGGTCGAAGAGCGGCACCATGCAGAGAACGATGCCGATGGTGGCGATCTGCCAGATGACGGTGCGCAGCCAGGGAAGGCCCACCGCATAGGCGGGGAGATAGGCGAGGCGTGCCCAGAAATAGACCTGCGCGCCGATCTCGCTCCACATATCCGTGCGCTCGGTCGCGTAGACGGCGAGGATCACCGCCGCGAAGATGGGGAAGGTCTCGAGATAATTGCGCAGCGCGCGCTCCATGCGCCCGGCAAGGCCGCTCGCTGGCCGGTGTTCGTCGCGCGCGCTCACCGTGTAGGCATTTCCCTCCTGCGCCGTGTAGGCGAAGCTCTGCGCCCCAACCTGCACAAGCCCCAGCACGGCGGCCCAGAACAGCATCGCGATTTCAACGGTCATGGAAACCCTCCCCGAGCGTCAGATAATTTCTCTACTCTAGACGTCATGGCCCGGCTTGTCCGGGCCATCCACGTCTTGGCCGCTCCCGCAGAAAGAAGACGTAGATGACCCGCCCTCCTTTGTAATCAAGGCGGGCGGGTCATGACGAGAAGGGGGTTACGGTTCACCGCCCCAGCATCTTCTCCGCCTCGTGCATCAGCCGCGCCGTCTTCTCCGCCGCCGGTTCCGCCTTTGACAGCCTTGCGGCCTGTCCGGCCCAGAGCTGCATGAACTCGGCGTGGTTCAGCTTCGCGCCCGCGCTTGTCAGCGGCGCCACCATGGGGCGCTGCGCGGGGAAGGGCGCGGCGGCGTCCTCGTGCCAGCGCATTTCCTCCGTCAGGCGGTTGCGGATCGCGCGTGCGGGCCGTCCGGAAAAGATTTTCGTCACCACGGTCGAATGATCCGACGCTTCGAGAAGCGCCTTACGATGAACCGGATGCACCTTCGCCTCAGGGCAGGCGAGATAGGCCGTTCCGAGCTGCACGCCCGCCGCGCCCAGCATGAAGGCTGCCGCGATCCCGCGCGCATCGCCGATGCCGCCCGCTGCGATCACGGGCACCCGCACCGCGTCCACCACCTGCGGCACCAGCGCCATGGTGCCCACCGTGCCGAGATCGACATGATCGAGGAACGTGCCGCGATGCCCGCCCGCCTCGTGGCCTTGCGCGATCACCGCGTCGGCGCCGCCCGTTTCCAGCGCGCGCGCTTCCGCCGCCGTCGTCGCGCTGCCGATCACCGCCATGCCCGCTTCCTTGAGCCGCTCCACGATGGCGCTCGCGGGCAGGCCGAAATGAAAGCTCGCCACGCGCGGACGCAGCTCCAGCAGCAGCTCCAGCATCTCCTCGTTGAAGGCGGGCGCCGGCACGGAGGGCGGCGGCACCTCGCCGAGCCCGAACTCGGCGAAGTAGCCCGAGAGCGCCTTTTGCATTGGCTTCGCGTCGTAGCTCGCGACATCCGGCTCGTGGTGGACAAAGAAATTGAGATTGAAGCTCTTGTTGGTGAGCCCGCGCAGCGCCGCCGTTTCCTTGCGCAGCTCCGCCGCGCTCATCATCGCGGAACCGAGCGCGCCGAGGCCACCCGCATTCGATACGGCGGCTGCCAGTTCCGGCGTCGAGGCGCCCGCCATGGGGGCGAGCAGGATCGGAAGCTCGGTGCCGATGAGCCCCTTGAGGGCAGCTTGTCTGTCCATATCGCGTTTCTCCTCTGTCGCGCCCTCTTTCCCTTTACCTCTTAAATGGGACGAGTCACACTCCCGACAACCGAGGGGGGCCGGCAGCAGCCGGCTGAGACGGGCCTGATGCGGGCACGCCACCCTTAGAACCTGATCCGGGTCATGCCGGCGAAGGGACGGGCATTGGCCGAAGGATGGCCGCCACCTCCGCTACCTTCCCGGATTTCCATGCGGCCCGAGAGCCGTCCAAGGAGATCCATGATGAATGTTCAAACATCCAGGGACGCGCTCCCGGAAGTCACCACCGGGCCGCTTCCCGCCAGCACCAAGATATTCACGAGCCCGCAAGGCTTCCCGGACCTGAAAGTGCCGTTCCGCGAGATCGCGCTGCATGCCACCGCCAATGAGCCGCCGGTCCGCGTCTACGACACGTCGGGCCCCTACACCGACCCCACGGCGAAGATCGATGTCGAGGCGGGCCTGCCGCGCCACCGCGAAGCCTGGATCGAGGCGCGCGGGCACACCGAGCTTTACGACGGCCGCGAGGTGAAGCCGGAAGACAATGGCAATGTCGGCGAAAAACATCTCGCGCGCGCCTTCCCGGTCGCCAACCGCCCGCGCCGCGGCCTGCCGGGTCATCCGGTCACGCAATATGAATATGCGAAGGCGGGCATCGTCACCGCCGAAATGGCCTATATCGCGGAGCGCGAGAACATGGGCCGCAAGCAGGCCGCCGCGAACGCCGCGCATCGCATCGCCGAGGGCGAGAGCTTCGGCGCCGATATTCCCGAGTTCATCACGCCGGAATTCGTGCGGGCCGAAGTCGCCGCCGGCCGCGCCATCATCCCGGCGAACATCAATCACCCGGAAGTCGAGCCGATGATCATCGGCCGCAACTTCCTTGTGAAGATCAATGCCAATATCGGCAATTCCGCCGTCGCCTCCTCGGTCGCCGAAGAGGTCGACAAGATGGTCTGGGCGATCCGCTGGGGCGCGGACAATGTCATGGACCTCTCCACGGGCCGCAATATCCACAACACGCGCGAATGGATCGTCCGCAATTCGCCGGTCCCCATCGGCACCGTGCCGATCTATCAGGCATTGGAAAAAGTCGACGGCGTCGCCGAAGACCTCACATGGGAAGTTTACCGCGACACGCTGATCGAACAGGCGGAGCAGGGCGTCGACTATTTCACCATCCATGCGGGCGTGCGCCTCGCCTATGTGCCGCTCACCGCGAAGCGCGTCACGGGCATCGTGTCGCGCGGCGGTTCCATCATGGCAAAGTGGTGCCTCGCGCATCACAAGGAGAGTTTCCTCTACACCCATTTCGAGGACATCTGCGACATCATGCGTCAGTACGATGTCTCCTTCTCGCTGGGCGACGGTTTGCGTCCCGGCTCCATCGCGGACGCGAATGACGAGGCGCAATTCGCCGAACTCGAAACGCTGGGCGAGCTCACGCAGATCGCGTGGAAGAAGGGCTGCCAGGTCATGATCGAGGGGCCGGGTCATGTGCCGATGCACAAGATCAAGGTCAACATGGACAAGCAGTTGAGGCATTGCGGCGGCGCGCCCTTCTACACGCTCGGGCCGCTCACCACCGACATCGCGCCGGGCTACGACCACATCACGTCGGGCATCGGCGCGGCCATGATCGGCTGGTTCGGCTGCGCCATGCTTTGCTACGTCACGCCGAAGGAACATCTCGGCCTGCCGGATCGCGCCGACGTGAAGGAAGGCGTCATCACCTACAAGATCGCGGCCCATGCCGCCGACCTCGCGAAAGGCCACCCGGCGGCGCAGCTTCGCGACGACGCGCTCAGCCGCGCGCGCTTCGAATTCCGCTGGGAAGACCAGTTCA
Organism: Alphaproteobacteria bacterium HGW-Alphaproteobacteria-3; assembly: GCA_002842875.1. Lineage (GTDB taxonomy): Bacteria > Pseudomonadota > Alphaproteobacteria > Parvibaculales > Parvibaculaceae > Parvibaculum. The sequence continues at coordinate 26,058 of PHEF01000031.1, forward strand.
ACCTCGCGCTCGATCCTGAACGCGCAAAGGAATTCCACGACCGCACGTTGCCGAAGGAAGCCCACAAGGTCGCGCATTTCTGCTCCATGTGCGGCCCGAAATTCTGCTCCATGAAGATCACGCAGGAAGTCCGCGACTATGCCGAAAGCGGCATGGCCGAAATGGCGTCGGAGTTCCGCAATTCCGGCGGCGAGATTTATCTGGAGGAAGCGGATGCGGCCGTGAAAGCATCGAACAAGGCGCTTGGCGGCAAGGCGGCGGAGTAAAAAAACTCAGTGTCATCCCGGGGCTTGTCCCCGGGACCCAATCCACGTCTCAGCAACACGAGACGCCCATGGATCCCGGCTTTCGCCGGGATGACAATTATTTTTAATGTTCCGCTACAAAAAACAATGTCACCCCGGCGAAAGCTGGGGCCCATGGGCGGACGACAAAACCTTCATAGCCAAACGAGGATCGTCTAAACTCTCCGCATCCATCACAAACCGCAGCCTCATATGACCGATCCCGCCCGCGCCATTCCCGTCCTCGCCTCGCTCGACCTTCAGCAGTCGAAAACCTTCTACACCGACAAGCTCGGCTTCACCGCCGAACTTTTCGGCGACTACATGATCGCGCGCCGCGACGATATGGAAATCCATTTCTGGCTCGCGAACGACCGCATCCATCCGGAACACACCTCCTGCTACATCAGAGGCGGGCAGGTTCCGGCGCTCTACGCGGAGTTCTGGACAAAAGGCATCGGCGAAAATCCCATCGATGGCGAGCGCCTTTCCGACTTCACGACGCGCCCCTGGGGCATGAAGGAATTCTACGTCTGGGACCCGCATGGCAATCTGCTGAAATTCGGCATGTCCGCCAGCGAGGCGTGATGGCTTTCCGGCGAAACACGCGCGGCGAGAAATTGCCGGATGTTCTCGTGCCCGGCCTCGATGTCGTCTTTGTCGGCACGGCACCGTCGCGCCGCTCCGCCGCCGTCGGCGCCTATTATGCCCATCCCGGCAACCGCTTCTGGCGGACGCTATACGAGACCGGCATCACGCCGCGTCTCTACGAGCCGCATGAATATCCGCAGATCATCCATCTCGGCATCGGCTTCACCGACATGGCGAAGCGTGCCTCCGGCATGGATCACGAGATCGATCCCGAGCTCTTCGAGGTCGAGCGCTTCGAGGAAGAGATGCGCCGATGCCGCCCGCGCGCCGTCGCCTTCACCTCGAAGAAGGCCGCGAGCGTCTGGATGGGTGTGCCGACGGCCCGCATTCAATATGGCCACCAGCGCCGCATCGCGGATTTCCCGGAAATCTTCGTGCTGTCCTCGCCCTCCGGCGCGGGACGGCGCGCCTGGACCATCGAGCCCTGGGCGGAACTCGCGCGGTTTCTCGGAGGGGCGAAGGTTTAGGAGGTGTCAATACAACTTCGTCATTGCGAGGAGCGCCGCAGGCGCGACGAGCAATCCAGGGGCGGCAGGCGCATGCGTTAGCGGCCCCTGGATTGCTCGCTCCCTTACGGTCGCTCGCAATGACGAATTTACTGTTCTGACTCAAGCCGCCGCCTAAGCCGCCATCTGCACCCCGCGAATGAGCCGCCCCGGCAATACCCCCGTCGGCTCGTCATTCTCCGCCACGACGACACCGGAAAGCACCGTCGCGCGGTAGCCTTTCGCGTCGATGCCCGGCCCAAGGGCAAGGCGGTGGCGGCCCGCGCGCGCAAGCGAAGGCTGACAGGGCTTTTTCGCGGGCGTAGTCTCCCTCACATCAGGGACAAGCGCCCGAACAAGGAGGCCAGCCGATGTTCAATCTCCGCCGCAAGACGCAGATACCGTCGCCCGACGAGGCGCTGCCCGGCCGCGATTTCGAGATCCCGACCGCCGCGCGCCACTTCGTCAACGGCGCGGACCTCAAGGGACCTTATCCCGCGGGCAGCGAGATCGCGCTTTTCGGGCTCGGCTGTTTCTGGGGGGCGGAGCGGAAGTTCTGGGAACGCCCCGGCGTCGTCGTCACCGCGGTGGGCTATGCCGCCGGCCTCACGCCCAACCCGACTTACGAGGAAGTCTGCTCCGGCCTCACCGGGCACAACGAGGTCGTGCGCGTCGTCTACGACCCGAAAAAGGTCAGCTACGAGATGCTGCTGAAAACCTTCTGGGAATCCCACAACCCCACGCAGGGCATGCGCCAGGGAAACGATACCGGCACGCAATACCGCTCCGGCATCTATGTGACGAGCGAGAGCCAGCGCGCCGCCGCCGAGGCGTCCAAAGCCGCCTATGAAGCCGAGCTTCGCAAACAGGGCTATGACGCCATCACCACGGAAATTCTCGACGCGCCGGAATTCTATTTCGCCGAGGACTACCACCAGCAATATCTGGCGAAAAACCCGAACGGCTATTGCGGCCTCGGCGGCACCGGCGTCTCCTGTCCGGTGGGCCTTTCCGTTTAAACAGGAAAGGCCGCACCCGAAGGCGCGGCCTTTCCAATTCCCGAATCCGTCTGCGGATCAAACGCCGGCCAGCGCGTCCCGTCTTGCATCGGCCTGGTCGCGCATGGCGTTCTTCATCGCCTTTTGCAGCTTCTCGAAGGCGCGCACCTCGATCTGGCGCACGCGCTCGCGGCTGATGCCATATTCCTGGGAGAGGTCTTCCAGCGTCGCCGGTTCGTCCTTCAGCCTGCGCTCCGTCAGAATATGCATCTCGCGTTCGTTCAGGCTTTCCATGGCGGCCGCCAGCATTTCGCGGCGCAGGCCCATTTCTTCCGCCTCGCCGAGCGTCGCTTCCTGGTCGGCGGTGTCGTCCACCAGCCAGTCCTGCCACTCGCCGCTCTCGCTATCCTGCCGCAGCGGCGCGTTCAGCGAATTGTCCGGACCCGACATGCGCCGGTTCATCGAGATCACTTCGTCCTCGGTCACGCCGAGGCGCTCGGAAATCTCCGCCACCTGTTCGGGGCGCAAATCGCCTTCCTCGATCGCCTGGATCTGGCCCTTCACTTTGCGCAGGTTGAAGAAGAGCTTCTTCTGCGCCGCCGTGGTGCCCATCTTCACGAGCGACCAGGAGCGCAGGATATATTCCTGGATCGAGGCGCGGATCCACCACATCGCATAGGTCGCAAG
>PHEF01000032.1 GCA_002842875.1 Alphaproteobacteria bacterium HGW-Alphaproteobacteria-3
AGTCGGTCGAGATGGTCTTCCTGCCGCGCCATGGCCGCGGCCATCCGCATTCGCCGACCTCCATCAACTACCGCGCCAATATCGACGCGATGAAGCGCGTGGGCGTCACCGATATCATCTCGGTGTCCGCCGTCGGCTCGCTGAAGGAAGAGCTGCCGCCCGGCTCCTTCGTCATCGTCGACCAGTTCATCGACCGCACCATTGCGCGCGAGAAAAGCTTCTTCGGCGAGGGTTTCGTCGCCCATGTGTCGATGGCGCATCCCGTTTGCCCGCGTCTCGGCGATCATCTCGAAGCGGCCTGCAAGGCGAACGAGATCGCCTATACGCGCGGCGGCACCTATCTTGTCATGGAAGGCCCGCAATTCTCGACGCTCGCCGAGAGCAATCTCTACCGCTCCTGGGGCTGCTCGGTCATCGGCATGACCAACATGCCGGAGGCAAAGCTCGCCCGCGAGGCGGAGATCTGCTACGCGACCGTCGCCATGGTCACCGACTACGACTGCTGGCATCCGGAGCATGCCCATGTCGAGGTCGCCGATGTCGTGCGCGTGCTCGAAGAAAACGCAGGCCATGCCCGCGCCATGATCCGCGCCGTCGCGGAAAGCTTCGGGCCGGAGCGCGAGCCGTCCCCGCAAGGGCTCGACCGCGTGCTCGACACCGCGCTCATCACCGCGCCGGCAAAGCGTGCGCCGGAACTCGTGCGAAAGCTCGATGCCGTCGCCGGCCGCGTGCTTCACGCTTCCTGATCCCGAGGAACAAAATGGACATCAAGGAATATATCCGCACCATCCCGGACTATCCGAAAAGCGGCATCCAGTTCCGCGATATCACCACGCTGCTTGCCGATGCGGAGGGGTTTCGCGGCGCGGTCGATGCGATGGTGAAGCTGCATGCGGGCGCGAAGTTCGACGCGGTGGCGGGCATCGAGGCGCGTGGCTTCATTCTCGGCGGCGCGATCGCGCATCAGCTCGGCCTCGGCTTCATTCCCGTGCGCAAGAAGGGCAAGCTGCCTTCCGCCGTGATCGGTCAGGAATACGACCTTGAATACGGCACCGACACGGTCGAAATCCATATCGACGCCGTGAAGGAGGGCGAGAAGGTGCTCCTGATCGACGATCTCATCGCCACGGGTGGCACGGCGGAAGCGGCCGTGAAGCTCATCGCGCGCGCCGGCGGCAACGTCACGGCATCGAGCTTCGTCATCGAACTGCCGGAACTCGGCGGCCGCCAGCGTCTCGAGGCGCTCGACATCGAAGTGCTTTCGCTCTGTTCCTTCGAAGGCCACTGACCCCAAACGCCGCAAAGGAGGGGCCATGAAAATCGACGGCACGCATTACCGCACGATCCGGGTGGCCGATGACGGCTGGTCGGTCGAGATCATCGACCAGACGCGCCTGCCGCATGAATTCGTCACCGCCTCGCTGCGAAGCGCTGAGGATGCCGCGCGTGCGATCAAGGAGATGCAGGTGCGCGGCGCGCCGCTGATCGGCGCCACTGCGGCTTACGGTCTCTCGATGGCGCTTCGCGAGGATCCTTCCGACGAGAACCTCGACAAGACTTACGACATGCTGCTCGCGACGCGGCCGACGGCGGTCAATCTCAAGTGGTCGCTCGATGCGATGCGCGAGGCGGTCGGCAAGGTCGGCCACAATGCGCGCGTCGAGGCGGCCTACAGGGAAGCCGCGCGCCTCTGCGACGAGGATGTCGAAACCTGCCGCCGCATCGGCGAGAACGGACTGCGCATCGTCCGGGGCATCGCCGAGGCAAAGCCCGGCCAGACCGTCAACATCCTCACCCATTGCAATGCGGGCTGGCTCGCCTGCGTCGATTGGGGAACGGCGCTCGCGCCCATCTACATGGCGCATGATGCGGGGCTGCCCGTTCATGTCTGGGTGGACGAAACGCGGCCGCGCAACCAGGGCGCCTCGCTCACCGCCTTCGAACTCGGCCGTCACGGCGTGCCGCACACCATCGTGCCGGACAATGCGGGCGGCCATCTGATGCAGCACGGACTTGTCGATATGTGCATCGTCGGCACCGACCGCACGACGTCCACAGGCGACGTCGCGAACAAGATTGGCACCTATCTGAAGGCGCTCGCGGCGGAGGCGAACGACGTGCCCTTCTATGTCGCGCTGCCGCACACGACCATCGACTGGACGCTGACCGACGGCGTGCGCGACATCGAGATCGAGGAGCGTTCGGCGCGCGAGGTCACGCATATGACGGGCCGCACGGAAGAGGGCGAGATCGTCACCGTCGAAATTTCCGCGCCCGGCAGCGCCGCCGCGAATTACGGCTTCGACGTCACGCCGTCGCGCTACATCACCGGCCTCATCACCGAGCGCGGCGTCTGCCCGGCAAGCCGCGAGGGGCTGCTGTCGCTTTATCCGGAGAGGAAAGACGGATAACGCCCACCCAAAGTCGTCATTGCCGGGCTTGACCCGGCAATCCAGAAGCCGCGAAGCGGCGTCTATCTTCGCAAGGACTCTTCGGCGTCGGCAGTGCCTGGAAAAGGCGCTCCGTTCCTCGTCCTGGACCCCCGGGTCAAGCCCGGGGGTGACGTGAAGAGGGGAGGGTGGAAAGAAACCGGGAAGCGCTACTCCCCCAACGCCTTCTTCAGCGCGCGCTCCACCTTCGCCGAGCCCGGCGTGGTCGTGCTTGCGAACCAGTCCACCAGCTTCCCGTCGCGGCCGATCACATATTTGTAGAAGTTCCAGCGCGGTTTCGAGAGCAGGCCTCCTTGCGCGCCCAGCCACTTGAACAGCGGGTGTGCGCCCGCGCCCGTCACATGCACCTTCTCCGTCAGCGGAAAGTCGATGCCGAAATTGATCTCGCAGAAATTCGCGATCTCCGCCGCGTTGCCCGGCTCCTGGTTCGCGAAATCGTTGGACGGCACGCCGAGCACCACGAGGCCCTCATCGGCATATTTCCGCCAGATCGCTTCGAGCTCCTTGTATTGCGGGGTGAAGCCGCATTTCGACGCCGTGTTGACGATCAGCAGCGGCCGCCCGGCAAAATCCGAAAGCGGCATCGGCTCGCCCTTCAGGCTCGTGAAGGCGAAGTCCCAGGCGGTCGTTTCGTTGTCTTCGCTCATGGCTCGCTCCGATTGGATGACTCTTGTTGAGATGGCGAAGGTGCAATGGAAGCCGGATATGTATGAACAGCGGAATCAAATAATGGAAGTGCCCGTCAGGCGCATATGCGCCGTCCATTCCCCCATATCGTCATTGCCGGGCCCTCCTTAATAATCAAGGAGGCCGGCAATCCAGAAGCCGCCGAAGGCGGCGTCTCTCTTCGCAAAGACTCCTCAGCGTCGGCAGGGCTTGGAAAAGGTTTCGTTCCTCATCCTGGACCCCCGGGTCAAGCCCGGGGGTGACAGGGTAGGGAAAAGTCTGAAGTCTTCACGCCCCCTCGAACAGCGCCAGCGTCCGCTTCAGCGCGAGTTCCGCCGCCGCCTTGTCGTAATTGTTGCGGCGGTCGGAATTGAAGCCGTGGTCGGCGTCGTAGACATAGACCTTCACTTCCGGATGCGCCGCTTCGATCGCGCGCACGTCTTCCAGCGGGATGCCCTTGTCCTTTTCGCCGAAGTGGAAAATCGTCGGGCATTTCGGGCTTTCATCGATGAACTGCTTGATCGCGCCGCCGTAATAGCAGGACGCCGCGTCGAGCCCGTTTGCACGGGTCGCGGCCACCCAGGCGACCGTGCCGCCATAGCAATAGCCGGTGATGAAGACCTTTTCGTTGCCGTCGGCGCGCAGCTTGTCGATGCACATCTGTGCGTCGAGCACCGTGTTCTCGTAAGGGTTGCCGGCGCGCAACGCCAGCGATGCCTGAATGTCTTCCTGGGAGTAGGTCGCCTGGAAGTCCTTCACCTGCCGGTCGTAAAGCTGCGGCGAGAGCACGTCATAGCCGCGTTCGGCATAGCCGTCGCAGAGATCCTTGATATGCGCGGTGACGCCGAAGATTTCCATGATCAGCACAAGGCCGCCTTTGCGCGTGCCTTCCGCCTTGACGTGGTAGCAGAGGATGCCGGCGCCGTCGCCGCTCTTCAGCGTGATTTCCTTGCCCTTGCGTGCCATCCCGTTTTTCCCTCTTTGTCTACTCGCCTCGCGGATGCCTCCGCTGGATCAGCCCCTGGCCGATGAAGCTCAGCACGGTTTCGCCGTTCTGGTTCACGCCGTTATTGCGGCTCCGGATGATGCCCCATTGCGGCCGCGATTTCATTTCGATTTTCTCGATCACCGTTGACGAGTATGTGATCGTATCGCCCGCGCGCACAGGGGCTGGCCATTTCATGTCGAGAAAGCCGGGGGAGGGGCCGCCTGCCGGTGGTTTGCGTCCGTCGGCATCGAGTGGTTCCTCGCGGCCCTGCCGTGAGGCGATCATCAGCTTCATCCATGTCGCCGTCGTGTGCCAGCCGCTTGCGGTCAACGTGCCGAAGGGACCGTGTTTCGCCGCTTCCGGATCGGTATGAAAATACTGCGGGTCGTATTTCTTCGCGAAGGCGACGATCTCTTCCGCCGTGAACGTGTGGCTGCCCAGTTCCATGCGGCTGCCGATCTCGATGTCTTCGAACCAGGGCATCGTTCAGCTCTCCGCCTCCGCGCCGGGGTGACGGCGGCCATACATGGCCCAGCCTTCCATGGTCATCACGATTTCGTCCTTCTGGTTCAGCACCTCGGTGCGGAACTTCGTGAGGCCCATTTCCGGACGGCTCTTCGAGGCGCGCCGCTCCACGCATGTCCTCCGTAGGCGGAGGACATCGTCCACATAAACGGGCTTCTTCCAGCGCACCTCGTCCACGCCCGGCGCGCCCAGCAAGGCGCTTTCGAGAATGTAACCGTCGCACATCATCCGCATTGCCATGGCGCAGGAGTGCCAGCCGCTCGCGCAGAGCCCGCCGAGGATCGACTGCTTCGCCGCCTCCTCGTCGAGATGGAAGGGTTGCGGGTCGAACTCGCTCGCGAATTCGAGGATTTCTTCCTTCGTCACGTGCTTGCGGCCGAATTCGACCGTTTCGCCGACGGGGAAATCCTCCCAGAAATATTTCGGTTCGATCATGCGCCGGGTCCGGTTTTTTGCTCTGTATACAAATGAATTGTCATGCCCGGACCTGATCCGGGCATCCAGGGGCCGGTGGCTCCGTGCGGGCGGCCCTGGATTGCCGGGGCAAGCCCGGCAATGACGAAAAAGGGGGGACAATTTTTATTCATCTTTCGTTCCCGTCCGCCGTTCGCCGCCAAACCGGGGATTGATTTTCTTCGTCGCGGCCGGCGAGCTCCATGTGACGTTTCGGTGACATTTCGATGACAGTCGCCGCGCTTTATCCCCGTTTTCGTTCCCGGGAGGAACTTGTCCCCATCCACCGGAACCTGTGTCGTGATGGTCCCCATGTTCCTCAATTCGCGAAGCGGAAATGCATCACATCGCCGTCATGAACCACGTAGTCCTTGCCCTCGAGGCGCATCTTGCCTGCGTCTTTCGCGCCCTGTTCTCCGCCCAGCGATATGTAGTCGTCATAGGAGATCGTCTCTGCACGGATGAAACCTTTTTCGAAGTCCGTGTGGATGACGCCTGCGGCGGCGGGCGCGCGCGTGCCGCGCGTGATCGTCCATGCGCGCGTTTCCTTCGGTCCCACCGTGAAATAGGTGATGAGGTCGAGCAGCGTGTAGCCGACGCGGATGAGGCGCGACAGTCCGGGCTCGTGGAGACCCAGCGTTTCGAGATATTCGTCGCGGTCGGCCGGCGGCAATTGCGCCAGTTCCTCCTCGATGCGCGCGGAGATCACGACCCATTGCGCGCCTTCGGCCTTCGCCTTTTCTTCGACGAGCTTCGAATACTCGTTACCCGTCGCGGCGGAAGCCTCGTCCACGTTGCAGACATAGAGCACGGGCTTCGAGGTGAGGAGGTTCAGGCCTTCCCACGCCTTCATGTCGTCGTCGGCGATCTTGTTTTCGGTGGTCGCGATGCGGGCGGGCTTTCCTTCGCGCAGATAGGCGAGCGCGATGTTCATCAGCTCGACCTGCTGCTTTGCATCCTTGTCGCCGCCCTTTGCCTTCTTCTCGTTCGCGACGACGCGTTTTTCGAGGCTGTCGAGATCGGCAAGCATCAGCTCCGTCTCGACGATTTCGGCGTCGGCCAGCGGATCGATGCGGTTCTCGACATGGGTGATGTCGTCATCGACAAAGCAGCGCAGCACATAGGCGACCGCGTCCACCTCGCGAATGTTCGCAAGGAACTGGTTGCCAAGGCCTTCGCCTTTCGATGCGCCCTTCACGAGGCCGGCTATGTCGACGAAGGTGAGCCGTGTCGGAATGATTTCCTTGCTCTTCGCGACGCTGCAGAGCTTGTCGAGGCGCGGGTCGGGTACTGCCACCTCGCCGACATTCGGTTCGATGGTGCAGAAGGGATAGTTCGCGGCCTGCGCGCTCGCCGTCTGCGTCAGCGCGTTGAAAAGCGTGGACTTGCCGACATTGGGCAGTCCAACGATGCCGCATTTGAAACCCATGATCTAACTCTCTCCGTCGCTGTCTTTTGTCTTCTGGTCTTTTGTCTTCTGCGTTTTTTCCGGCTCGGGATTGAGGGCCAGATGCACCTTGTTCGCGAATGTCGCGTCCTTGCCCTCGGCGAGAAGAGAGGCTGCGTCGGCGATGGCGTCGAGCATGGGTCCTACCCATGCCGCATCCGCCTTCGCGAAGTCGCCGAGAACGTGGCTCATCACGCGTTCCTTGACGCCCGGATGGCCGATGCCGATCCGTACACGGCGGAAATCGGGGCCGATATGCGCGGCGATGGAGCGGATGCCGTTATGGCCTGCCGCGCCGCCGCCCGTCTTCATGCGTATCTTGCCGGCGTCGAGGTCGAGTTCGTCGTAGAAGACAACGATGTCTGCGGGCGTCAGCTTGTAGAAGCGCATCGCCTCGCCGACGGCGCGTCCGCTTTCGTTCATGTAGGTCGTGGGTTTCAGCACGATCGCCTTCTCGCCGCCAAGCGTGCCTTCGCAGACCAAACCTTGAAAGCGCGCGCGGGGTGGCGAAAAGGAATGGCGGCGAACGATCTCGTCCGCCGCCATGAATCCGACATTGTGCCTGTTCCGCGCGTATTTCTCGCCCGGATTTCCAAGACCGACGAGCAAGATCATCGCCGCCTCCTTTCAGGCAGCGAGGGTCAATCTTCTTTTTCGGAAGACGACGCTTCGGCCTTTTCTCCCGCCTTGGCTTCGTTGTCGGCGGAGACGACGGCGGCCGGTGCCGCAATCGTCGCGATGGTGAAGTCGCGGTCCGTGATGGTCGGCGTCACCTTCGCCGGCAGCTTCACCGCCGAGATGTGGATCGAGTCGCCCATCTCGAATCCCGTGAGATCGACATCGAGCTGCTCGGGGATCGCATCGGCCGGGCAGTTGAGTTCGACTTCGTGGCGCACAATGTTCAGCACACCGCCGGCCTTGATGCCGGGAGACGCTTCGTGGTTGTGGAAGTGCACAGGCACGTCCACCACGATGGTTGCGTTCTTGCCGAGACGCAGGAAATCGACATGGATGATGAAGTCGCGTACCGGCTCGAATTGTACGTCGCGGGGAATGACGCGTTCCGTCTTGCCGCCAATTTCGACGTCGAGCACGTGGCTCATGAAGGTTCCGGTCTGATAGAGCGCGGTAATTTCCTTGTACCCGACATGGATGAGTTCGGGGGTCTTCTTCTCGCCATAGATCACGGCGGGGACGCGGCCTTCGCGGCGGAGCGAACGGACAGCCCCCTTGCTGCCTTTTTCGCGCGCCTCGGCCTTGAGCATCTGGGTCTCGGCCATAGCAAATTCTCCAATAAAAACGGGGCCTTGGAGGCCCGCGTGCATAGCCCGCAAGTCTCCTCCAGGGGTGTGGAAGTGCGGGATCGCGCGCCTTATAGCGCCTGGAGCGCCAAAACTCAACCGGAGAGGGGAGAGGGCGGCAGGGGGAGGGGCCTAGTCGAACAGGCTCGAAACCGAGCGTTCCTCGGCGGTCCGGCGCATTGCCTCGCCGATCAGCGGGGCAATCGAGACGACACGGATGTTGTGGCTCACGCGCACGGCTTCCGTCGCCTGGATCGAATCCGTGATGACGAGTTCCTTGAGCTTCGAGGCGGAAACGCGGGCGACCGCGCCGCCCGAGAGCACGCCATGCGTCACGTAGGCGGAGACTTCCGTCGCGCCCGCCTTCAGGAGCGCGTCGGCCGCATTGCAAAGCGTGCCGGCGCTGTCGACGATGTCGTCGACGAGGATGCAGGAACGGCCCGATACGTCGCCGATAATGTTCATGACTTCGGATTCACCCGCGCGTTCGCGGCGTTTGTCGACAATGGCGAGGTCGGCGCCGATGCGCTTTGCGATGGCGCGGGCGCGAACGACGCCGCCGACGTCCGGCGAGACGACCATCACGCCGTTACTCGTTTTGTAGTGCTGTTCGATGTCGCGGGTGAGCACCGGCGCGGCGAAGAGGTTGTCGGTCGGGATGTCGAAGAAGCCCTGGATCTGACCGGCATGGAGATCGAGCGTGAGGACGCGGTCCGCGCCTGCTGTCGTGACGAGATTGGCGACGAGCTTCGCGGAGATGGGCGTGCGGGCGCCGGGTTTCCGGTCTTGCCGCGCATAGCCGAAATAGGGGATCACTGCCGTAATGCGTCGTGCGGAGGCGCGGCGCAGAGCGTCCTGAATGATCAGAAGTTCCATCAGGTGGTCATTCGCGGGGTAGGACGTCGACTGGATCACGAAGACGTCTTCGCCGCGGACGTTTTCCTGAATTTCCACGAAGACTTCCATGTCGGCGAAGCGGCGGACGACGGATTTTGTGAGAGGCAGGTTCAGATAGGCGGCAATCGCCTCGGCAAGCGCCCTGTTGGAATTGCCCGCTACGAGTTTCATTCCGAGACCCCTGCCATCACCTGAGACCCGCCCGATACCGCGGGAGCCCATGCCCCAATCTGAAATCGCCGCCCGGACATGACGATCCGGTGACGGCGCGAGCGCGTTTTAACAAGGGGTCCACCCCCTGTAAACATGGGTCCCTTGAAGGACCGATAAAACGCCCTCGGCCGCACCCTCCGAGGCCGTTCTGGCAACCCCTTCCCATCGCCCGGCAATATGCGCTGCGTCGAGCGCGTTCTCCTGCTCGACTTCGCCGAGAAGGTTGCCGTCTTCGGATTTCACGAGCCAGCGGATCGAGACATCGGTCAATCCATCGGTGCGCGATGAGGTGACGACGTTGCCTTCGACGCGGTAGCGCCCGGCCGGAATCCACGTCGCCGTTCCGATGCGGCGCGAGAGCGCTGCATCGAGTTCGTTTGCAAGGGCGCTCGCGCCATCGCCCGGCGAGGGCGCGACCGACACGTCGAAACGGACGGCGGGCGCCAGCCCGGAAAGGGTGCGCGAAATGCTCCCGGTCATGATCGAGCCCGCGCTGGCCTCCGCCATCGTCGCTTCGGCCTCGAAGGTGCCGGCGTACCAGCTTGCGATCCTGCCAGCCGTCGCCGCCGCGAAACGCCTGAGGTCTTCGGCGCCGACTGAATCCAACGCGCTGCCTGGATTTCCTCGCTCCGGCAACACTGCATCGTTCACCACACGCTGCAGCCGTTCGCCCTTTTCGTTGCCGATGTCGATGACCGCGACCACATAGGTGCCGTCCTCGCGTTCGCCTGTGCCCATGGCGCCGGTTATTTGGAAGGCAGGTCCGTTCTCGCCGCTGCCCGCCGGCAGGCTCATGCGATCCGCTTCTTCCTTCAGCATTTCCGAAAAGAGGCTGGCCTCCGTCGGCGGAACGCCGCTCAGCGCAGATATCTCGACCGTCAGCGCCGCAACCTGCTGCTTTTCAGCATCCGGGATTTCCTGCCGCGCCGGCTTGCCGGATGCGGCGCCGTCCACGCAGGCTGTCATGGCGAGAATGGCAATGGCGGTACCGACGCGCATTCTGCGTGCGCCGGTTTTCTGCCAGTTGTCGCTGGATGGCTCGTTCGCCGTTTGCACTGCCAGTCCGTCCCGCTATCCGCTGCCCCGTTGCGCGGCCTTGTCAACGACGAAGTTTAACGCGATTCGGGAAAAAGGTGCCGGTCGTCATGACGCCGGGAGAATCAGTCCCGGAGCATTACGGCCGATATCTGGCGGCCGTAGTCCGGTTCCTCGCGGTGGGTCGAGCGGCGATAGGAGAAGAATCGTTTCGGTTCCTTGTAGGTGCAGCGGCCAACCACGGCGATTGTGCCGATATCGGCCGCCTCGAGGCGCGCCCCGGCATATCCCGGCAGGTCGAACATGAAGTGCCCGTCGTTCGGAGAAGGCGCGAACCATTTGGCATTATCGCCATCCGCCTCCACAAACCGGTCCCGGAAATCGTCGCCCACTTCATAGGCCTCTTTCGATATGCAGGGGCCGATTGCGGCGACGATGCGGTTTCGCTCCGCCCCCAGACGGGTCATTGCATCGACGGTTGCCTCCAGCACGCCGCCGATCGCACCTTTCCAGCCGGCATGCGCGGCGCCGATCACATGAGCCCTCTCGTCGGCGAAGAGCACCGGCGCGCAGTCGGCCGTCAGAATGCCGAGGGCAATCCCGGGTTCTGCGGTCACCATAGCGTCCGCCTGCGGTGCGGTGCCCGGCGTCCAGGCTTCTGTCACCACCGCGACATCCGGACTATGCACCTGATAGGCGGTCAGCAGTTTCTCCGGTTCGGCGCCGAGCTTCAGCGCAACGCGGGCGCGGTTCTCGCGCACGCATTCGCCGTCGTCATTGGAGCCGTATCCGCAATTCAACGACGCGTAGATACCCTTCGATACGCCGCCTTCACGCGTGAAGAAGCCGTGCCGAACCTGGGAAAGAACCTCGAAAGGCTTCGCCTTCAACATGCATACTTCCTTCAAGCGAACCCGGCCGGCAAAGTGCCGCCGCGCGGCGTGATCCCCAGCGCCTTGAAAAGGCTGCCCATCTCATGCGCGCCGGTCAACCTTTGCCGCGCGCTTTCGATGTTCTGTCTTTGCGAAGGGGTTGCATTGCGCGACAGCGCTTCCGTCCGCCCGTCGATTCCGAGCGCGGTGAGGAAGGCGCCCTGCTCGACGGGGCCATGCGCATCGGCCCCGCTCGAGCGGATTGCGTGAACGAGCGTTTCGAAATCGACATGGGCGGTGATGTCGGCGGCGCCCGGCGCTTCGAAAGGATCGGCGTATTCGTGGTTCTTCACCGCCTGCAGTGTGTCGCCGGTGGCGCTCTTCGCGTGGCCGTAATCGATCACGAGCGCCGCTCCGCCATGCGATGCAATGCGGGAGGCGATCTCTTCCGCGATGGCTGTGCTCGCAGGCGAGATTTCGGCAATTTCGCCTTCGGCCGCATCGCGCATGGCGGCAGGAAGCGCGGCGTCGCTGGCAAGCGGCACGGGTGCAAGCACTGGCGCGAAGCCTTCACCGTCGAGCCCGACATAGCGCTCGCACCAGCCTTGCCTCGTGCGCTGGTACTGCGTCACCGGCAGAGCATCGAAGAATTCATTGGCGACGAGGAAAAGGGGCAGGTGCGGCAGAGCGCCGATGCTGTCGTGCCACGTGGCATGCGGTATGCGGGCTTTCTGCGCTTCGCGGAGCACGGGGCTCGTTTCAACGAAATGGACCTCCGCCGCATCACTCATGCCAGGAACGCTTGCTATCGCGCGCAGGAGATCGGACATCAATGTGCCTCGTCCAGGACCGAGTTCGGCGATGGCGATGTGTTTCGGTGCGCCTTGTCTCAGCCATTGGTCGGCCAGCCAGAGGCCGATCAACTCGCCGAACATCTGGCTGATCTCGGGGGCGGTCGTGAAGTCGCCTTTCGCGCCGAACGGATCCCGCGTCATGTAGTAGCCGTGATCGGGATGGCCGAGGGCGAGCGCCATGTAGTGGGACAGCGGGATCGGCCCCGTCTCCTCGATCAGCCGGGCAATGTGATGCGCGAGAGCGTTGGTCGTCATTTCCGCTTCGTAGCGGTGGCCGCATTTCGCGCGAAGTGCCATGCGAGCGCCGCGCCGGCGAGCGCCATCGGTATCGAGAGAGCCATGCCCATGGTGAACCAGCCACTGAAGAGATAGCCAATCTGCTGATCGGGTTCCCGGAAAAATTCGACCGCTATGCGGGCAAGGCCATAGCCGCAAATGAAGGTGCCAGTTACGACGCCAGGTTTCTTCAACGCATCGAAGCGGTGGGTCAGCAGCCTCAGGACGACGAACAGAAGGATGCCCTCAAGCGCTGCTTCGTAAAGTTGACTCGGATGGCGGGGCAGAGGGCCGCCGTTCGGGAAGACGATGCCCCATGGCGCATCTGTAATGCGGCCCCAGAGTTCGGAATTGATGAAGTTTGCGATGCGGCCGAAGAAAATGCCGATCGGCACGGCAGCGCTGACGAGATCGAGCAGCGACAGGAGTGGAATGCCGCGTGTGCGCGTGAAGAGGAACATCGCGACAAGAACGCCGAAGGCACCGCCGTGAAAGCTCATGCCGCCCTGCCAGACGTAGAAGATTTCGAGCGGATGCGCGACAAAGTAGGCGGGGTTGTAAACGAGGACATAGCCAATCCGCCCGCCAAGGATGACGCCAAGCGCGGCCCAGAGAAGGGCGTCGTCGGCGATGACGCGGGTGATGGGCGAAGCGCCTTTCCAGCGCTGCGGCGTTTCGGCGAGCGCGATCACGTAGCGCCAGCCGAGGATCAGGCCCGCAATATAGGCGAGCGCATACCAGCGGATGGCGAAGGGACCAATCTCGATCAATACGGGGTCGATGTCGGGAAAGGGCATGTGGCTCCAGCCTGAGAACCCGGAGGCGTGTGCTCCCCGGTCGATGGCGCGCTAGTTTGGCGTCCGGACTGTCCCTGTCAAGGAAGGCGGCGCTCCGCCGCAGGCCGCGGGGTTCGCTTTTTGCCGGCGAGGCGTTATCTTCCTCGCCGAAGCCGCAAGCGGAGTGTTCCCATGACCCAGACCCAGAACCGTATTTTCGACGAGCTCGGCCGTCTTTTCACCAATGCCGCCGGAGCGGCGCAGGGGGTGCGCCAGGAAATCGAAACGGTTTTGCGCGGGCAGGCGGAGCGGCTCATCGCCGACATGGACCTCGTGACGCGCGAGGAGTTCGAGGCCGTGCGTGCCATGGCCCAACTCGCGCGGGAGGAAAATGAGGCGCTGAAGGCGCGCATCGAGATGCTGGAAGCCGTCAAAGCGCCTAAAGCCGGTTCTGCGAAGAAGAATGCCGGGAAAGCGGCCGACGACGATCCGACGGCGCCCGGCCCCGAGGGCGACACCTCGCCTCTGGGCTGAGCTTCCCCCTTTCCACAGATTCCCTGAGGTTTTCCACGGCTCTCTGCCGCCGGAGGGTTGCGCCGACTCAACGCATCGGGCACGGTTGTCTGGTGTTTCAGGGATGGGCTACCCACAAGATATAGGCCTGCAGGCGGTCCATGACCTGCCGCCGAAAGTGGGACCCGAGCGGGGTAAGGAATGTCAGGCTTTGTCGCCGAGGCCGAGGATTTCGACGGCAATCCGCTCGATCTTCTCGAACAGGTTGCCGCCGTCCGGGACTGGTTCTTCGAGCGAAGCCATGAAGACGAACTTAACATCTGCGTCGCCGGGGAGTGGCGCGATTATCAGCTCTCGCTGAACTGGCGGAACGACCTTTCCGGCCTCCACATCGCCTGCACGCTCGACCTGCGCGTTCCGCCGGAAAAGCGGCCCGTGGTGCGTCATTTGCTGACGCTTATCAACGAGCAGCTCTGGTCCGGCCATTTCGATATCTGGTCGGACGACGGTGTCGTTCTCTATCGCAACAGTCTGCTTCTCTGCGGTGGTGCCGCGGCCACGCCGGAACAGTGCGAAGCGCTTCTGCGGCTCGCCGTGGAGGCCTGTGAGCGGTATTATCCGGCGCTGCAATTCGTCATGTGGGCGGGCAAGACGGCTGAGGAAGCCATCACCGCCGCCATGTTCGAGACGCAGGGTTGCGCCTGAGAGGGCGTGCCTTTCCCGACGGTTTCCGAAAAAGACGGTTTCAGACATGACCTTTTCACTCGAACGTCCACTCGTTCTTCTGGGCGCGGGCAAGATGGGCGGCGCACTGCTTTCGGGCTGGCTCGCCAACGGGCTCGCCCCACGGCTCGTGGAAGTGCGGGACCCGGCGCCTTCGGCCGAGATATTGCAACTTGCCGCGAAGGGGATTTCGATCAATGCACCCGTGCAGGAAGTCGCCGCGAAGCGTCCTGCGCTTGTTCTTCTCGCGGTGAAGCCGCAGTCGATGGGCGATGTTCTGCCGGAACTCGCGCCTCTCGTTTCGCCGGACACGGTCTTTCTTTCGATTGCAGCGGGGATCGGCCTTCATCGGCTGGAGGATCTGCTCGGTGCATCGGTTCATGCCATTCGCGCCATGCCGAATACGCCAGCCGCGATCGGCCGGGGAATTACGGTTGCCTGTGCCAATGCGCGCGTGACACCGGCGCAGAAGAAACTTGCTGACGACCTTCTCGCCGCTGTGGGTGAGGTCGGATGGGTCGAGAGCGAGGGGCTGATCGACGCCGTGACGGCCGTGTCGGGTAGTGGCCCAGCCTATGTCTTCTACATGGTCGAATGTCTCGCGGCAGCGGGAGAGGCGCTGGGGCTCGATGCCGCTCTCGCCATGAAGCTTGCGCGGGCGACGGTGAGCGGTTCGGGCGAGATGCTCCACCGGATGAATGAACCCGCCTCCGAACTTCGGGCCAATGTCACCTCTCCCGGCGGCACGACCGCGGCGGCGCTCGACGTGTTGATGGGCGAGGGCGGATTGTCACCGTTGATGCGGCGCGCCGCGCTTGCCGCGCGGGACAGGGCTAGGGTGCTCGGCAAGTAAGAGCCCTCGCCAGAGACGGCCCGACTGCCTATGCTTTTCCGGCAGGAGAGAGAAGATGGCACGCAAGGTCGACCCGGAAGAGAAAATCGTCAATGCGGCGCTGAGGCTTGCTGCCTCGCGCGGTTGGACGGGACTTTCGCTCGCCGATATTGCGAATGCGGCGAAGGTGAGCCTCTCCGAGCTATCGGCGCATTTCTCCTCAAAGGCTCGTATTCTCGCGGCCTATGGTCGCCGGATCGACGCCAAGGTCCTGCAAGACGTTTCGACGGAAGACATGTCCGGCGAGACGGCGCGCGACCGGCTTTTCGATGTGCTGATGATGCGCTTCGACGCGCTTTCGGACGATAAAACCGCGTTGAAGCGCATCGCTGCCGATTTGCGCCGCGATCCTCTTGCGGCCACGGTGCTTGCGAAACCGCTTCTTCAGTCGATGGGCTGGATGCTGGAAGCGGCTGGCATCGATTCTTCGGGTATCACTGGGGCGTTGCGTGCGCGCGGCCTTGCGTTGGTGTGGGGGGCGGCCTTCCGCGTCTGGCTGGACGATGGGGCAGATCAATCGAAGACGATGGCTGAACTCGACCGGCGCCTTCGCGACGGCTCGGAACTGCTCGACCGTCTGTCCCGCTTCGATCCCAGGCGACGCCGGGACGCCCCGGACGACGAAGCGGCGGCGTGAAGACGTTCAGAAGTGGAAGACGCGGCAAGCGACGATCTTCTCTCCCCGCCATTCGATAATTTCGACGACGCGCTTCCGGCCCGCTTCATCGCCGTTCACCACCCGCCAGTATTCGACCGAAGCGCGGCCGCCATCCGGCGTTTCCTCCGCAATCACCTCCAGAATGCAGGCCTCAAAACTTTTGAGCTGGCTGGCGGCAACGGATGCATACGCCCGGATTTCGTCGATGCCTCTCAGCGTTGCGTCGGCGCGGTTCATCCGCGACACGACAATCTCGCTCATATGCGTTGCCTCCGCCGCGTAGAGGCGCGCCACCCGTTCGGGATCGAGGCTCTGCCATGCGGCCTGCCATGCCGCGACCATTGCGGGCAAATTCATGCCATTTCCTCCCTGCCAGCCGTTACCGTCGAGGCTAACGCGAGCTGGGGATTAAGGTCAATATTGCTGACCTAAATTAGACCGGGAGGTGAATGATCGCCCGAAGGCCGCCCATGGGACTGCGGGAGAGGGTGATGTCGCCGCCATGACCACGCGCGATGTCGCGCGCGATGGCGAGGCCGAGCCCGGTGCCGCCGGTGTCGAGATTGCGTGCTGCGTCGAGGCGATAGAAGGGGCGAAACACTTCTTCGAGTTGCTCCTCGGGAATGCCCTGGCCGTCGTCGTCCACCAGGATGTCGATGCTGCCGCCGTCGTCGCTTTCGGCATCGCGGATCGCGGTGACCCAGACGTGTGTCGCATATTTCCCGGCATTGTCGACGACATTGGTGAGGCAGCGTTTGAAGGCGTTGCGGCGGAGCGGAAGTGTGAGGTCGCCATGCAGATCGAGGCGCACATCGTGTCCCTTGCGGAGGCTGTCGTCGCGCACCTCCTCGATGAGCTCGCCGAGGTCGGTTTCTTCGGACGCCTCGCCCTGATGTCCGCGAGCGAATTCGAGATAGTCGTCGAGCATGCGCTCCATCTCCGCGACATCGGCGCGAAGATCGGCCAGTTCCTCGCTTTCGTCGAGCATGGCGAGCTGCAGCTTGAAGCGCGTGAGCGGCGTGCGCAGATCGTGGCTGACGCCGGCGAGCATGGCCGTGCGCTGTTCGATCTGGCGTTGAATGCGCGCGCGCATTTCCAGGAAGGCCTGGGCAGCGCGGCGGACTTCAGACGCGCCTTGAGGCCGGTAGTCGGGTATGTCGCGGCCCATGCCGAAGGATTCCGCCGCTTCCGCCAGCTTCTCGATGGGGCGGATCTGATTTCTGAGAAAAAGCAGGGCGACGACAATCAGAACGACGGATGTGCTGAACATCCAGACAAGGAAGATGTGCGAGTTCGATGCGTAAACATGCGAAGCGGGCGTGAGCACGCGCATCACGCCGCCATCATAGGCAATTCTCATGTCCACGTAGTCTGTGTAGTTCGCCGTGTTTATCCAGTAGGGGCGGGCGATGCGGAGACGAAGTTCGTCGTTGAGCGAGTCCGCGAGCAGGCCGGCCGTCGAGGAGGGAGCTTCGGGAAGCTCCTCACCGTCCAGAAATGCAACCGGCAGACCGAGCGTCTGGCTCGCCCGCGCGGAAATGCGGGCGGCACGCTCCGGCGTCGGGCTTTCCTGAAACTCGCCGAGAAGAAGTGCTACTTCCGCCACTGTTTTCGCGGAAAGCCGCTCCGTCACGAGTGCCCAATGGCGTTCGAGGAAGACATAGGTGACGACGAACTGCAGCAGCACCATCGGGGCCACGATGATGATGAGCGAACGCCAGTAAAGGCCGTGCGGCATCGCCTTCTTGAGAATCTGGAAGGGATGCAAGCCACGCATAAGCGCCGTCTGGCGCGGAGGCGTTGCGCCGGCATGTTCACCTGTCTCGACTTCCATCATCTCTGCATCAGTCCGGCATGAGTGCGTAGCCTTCGCCACGCACCGTTTGCAGATAAAGCGGATTCTTCGGATCGGCCTCGAGTTTTCGCCGCAACCGGTTGATCTGCACGTCGATCGAGCGTTCCGCGGCTTCGTTGTCGCAGAGGTCGAGGCGCGAAAGAGGCGTGCCGGGATTGGCGGCGAAAATACGCATGAGCTGCACTTCGCGTGTAGTCAGACGGATTTGCCGGTCACCGCTCCAGAGTTCGCCGCGCGTGACGTTGAAGCGGCATGGGCCCAGCGAAATTTCGTCATGCTTGCGCGGGCCCTGCGCCTGTGCGCGGCGCAGGATCGTGCCAATCCGCAACAGGAGTTCTCGCGGCTCGAACGGCTTTGCGAGGTAATCGTCGACGCCGCGCTCAAGGCCGCCGATGCGATCGCTCGCCTCGCCTCGCGCCGTGAGCATGAGAATGGGCACACTCGATGTGAGGCGGATATCGCGCGTAAGATCGAGGCCGCTTTCGCCCGGCATCATCACATCCATGACGATGAGGTCGAAGGTCATACCTTCCAGGCGCGCTTTTGCCTCGGCGGCATGTTCGGCTGCTGTTACACGATAGCCGTTGTCCGAAAGATATCGCTTGAGCAACTCGCGAATACGCCGGTCGTCGTCGACGATCAGAATATGCGGCGCGTCTTCGGCGGGCGGTGTCTTTCCGCTCTCCTTCCGGCTGGCCGTTGAGGTGTCGTCGGCATGCGCCATTCGTTCTCCGCCGCGCGTTAGTGCTGTTCGACCGGCGCCTTGGCGATCCGGTGTTCGACCTCTGCCCGATCCTCGTCGTTCACGAGTCCAAGCAGGACCTTGCGCCATGAATCCTCTGCGCCCGGCCCTGCTTTTTCGAGCGCGGCTGCGACGCGTGCGCGCTGCGGGGCGGCGAGACGTTCCTCAAGTTCGCGGCCGGACACCGTCAGATAGAGAAGCCTCTGGCGGCGGTCCTGTTTACCGGTTTCCTGCGCCACGAAACCGCGCTCGATTAACTGTTTCAGGACACGGGCGAGGCTCTGCTTGGTGATCCGCAGAATGTTCAGCAGTTCCGCCACGGTGATGCCTGGATTGCGGCTGACGAAATGCACCACGCGGTGATGCGCCCGGCCGAAGCCGTACTCGTCGAGGAGTTCGTCGGGGTCGCTGATGAAGTCCCTGTAGGCGAAAAACAGAAGTTCGATCGCCTCGGTCAGCCGGTCTCCTTCCGCGGAGCGGCGGTCAACCGAAGGCTTTCCAAGAGGTTTGGCGGGTACTACCATTTTATGTCAGCCATGTTGACATATTTTAAGCCAAGTGCTACCAGTTACAAACTGCATGAGACAGAATGGGCGTCCAGGACGGGCAGGTCGAATCTGCCAACCAATATAAAGGATGTTCGCCCGAGAAGGTTGTCTCCGGCAAATCTGGTCATGGCAGACATTCCCTTCGACAAACGCGACGGCTTTATCTGGTTCAACGGCGAACTCCTTCCCTGGGCGGACGCCAAGGTGCATGTGCTGACTCACGGTCTGCACTATGCAAGCTGCGTATTCGAAGGATGCCGAATGTATGGCGGTGAAATTTTCAAGCTGCGGGAACATTCGGAACGGCTGATCCGGTCGGCCGGGATTCTCGGATTCGAGATTCCCTACAGCGTCGAAGAGATCGACGAAGCCTGCATCGCGGCCGTGAGGGCGCAGAAGCTGACGGATGGTTATGTCCGTCCAGTCGCGTGGCGCGGCAGCGAGATGATGGGCGTCAGCGCGCAGAAAAACAGGATCAACTTCGCCGTCGCGGCGTGGGAGTGGCCGTCCTATTTCGATCCCGAGCAACGCAAGAAGGGTATCCGTCTCGACATCGCGAAGTACAAGCGGCCGTCGCCGGAGACAGCGCCTTCAATGGCGAAGGCCGCGGGGCTCTACATGATCTGCACGATCTCCAAGCATGCGGCGGAGAACAAAGGCTATGCCGACGCGCTGATGTACGACTATCGCGGCTATGTCGCGGAAGCCACTGGCGCCAACATCTTCTTCGTCAAGGACGGCGTCATTCACACGCCGAAGCCCGACTGTTTTCTCGACGGCATCACGCGCCAGACAGTGATCGGACTTGCGAAGACACGCGGTTACGAAATCGTCGAACGCCATATCATGCCCGACGAGCTGCCGAGTTTTTCGGAATGCTTCATCACGGGCACGGCTGCGGAAGTGACGCCGGTGGGCGAGATCGGACCGCACAAGTTCACGCCTGGCGAGATCACGTTGAACCTGCATGAGGACTATGTCGCCGCGGTGCATGCGCACCAGACGCAGGCAAAGGCCGTCAACGGCTGAGGCAAATCGGGGCGGCCTTCGGGCCGCCCTTTTTGTGTGCGGAAGAGAAGTCCGTGGACGGATCAACTGACGAAAAACGGGGATAAAACACCCCGACTGTCATCGAAATGTCACGAAAACGTCACACTTTCCATTTCGCCGCCGCCGCGCCGTCGCTCTCGCGGGCATCGACCCAGCGGGCTTCGCCGCCGGTATCCTCGCGCTTCCAGAAGGGCGCGCGGGTCTTCAGGTAATCCATCAAAAAGGACGCCGCCTCGAAGGCCGCCTGCCGGTGCGCGGAGGCGGCGACGACAAGAACAATGTTATCCCCGGGCAGGAGCTTGCCGACGCGGTGGATAATGAGACTCGCTTGCAATGGCCAGCGCTCGTTCGCTTCGCGCTCGATGCGGGCGAGCTCCTTTTCGGTCATGCCGGGATAGTGTTCGAGTTCCAGGGAGGCGAGGGAGCCGCCATTGGCATCGCGGACGAGGCCGGAGAAGGTGACGACGGCGCCGATATCGGTGCGGCCGGCTGTCAACGCAGCAACCTCGGCGCCGATGTCGAAATCTTCGGTCTGTACGCGGATCATGAGATTCAGCCACCCGTGACCGGCGGGAAGAAGGCGATCTCGGTGGCGCCCGCAACGGGCGTGTCGAGGCCGCCATGTTCCTGATCGACGGCGCAGCGAATGACGGAGAGGTCGCAGAAGGCGGCTTCGTATCCTTCGCCGCGCGTCCTGAGCCATGAGATGACCCCCGACACGTCGCGCACCTCGCCCGGCAGCGTCACGTCTTCCTCCGCAACGCCGGCCTTCTGCCGGACCCAGGCGAAATAAAGAAGTTTCACGTCTGTCTTTCCTGTTTGGCGGCAGGTGTATGAGGTTCCGGGGTGCCGTCGCCGAGGTGTTGCACACCGGCGCGGAAATAGTCGATGCCTGTGTAGAGCGTGAGGATCGCGGCGGCCCAGAGCAGGGTGATGCCGGCTTCGGTCGTGCCGGGCACGATCCTGTCGGCGGCAGGGCCTGCCAGCAGGAAGCCCAGCGCGATCATCTGGATTGCCGTCTTCCACTTCGCGAGCTGGGTTACGGGGACGCTGACGCGCAGTTCGGCCAGAAATTCGCGCAAGCCCGAGACGAGAATCTCACGGCAGAGAATGATGATCGCCGCCCAGAGCGAGAAACCGGCAATGACGTCCTGCCAGGTGAGTGCGATCAGAACGACGGCGACCAGCAGCTTGTCGGCAATGGGATCGAGCATCCGGCCGAGATTGGATTGCTGTTCCCATGCGCGCGCGAGATAGCCGTCGAAAAAATCCGTGATGGCCGCGACGATGAATAGCCCGAGCGCAACCCAATGCGACGTGTAGCCGGGGATGTAGAAGCACAGCACGATGGCGGGCACCAGCGCGATGCGGAAATAAGTCAGCAAATTGGGCAGGTTGGTCGCCATGTGCGGTCCGCTCCGGTGGGGTCGTGCCAGCTTAGCATCTCCGGCCGATATGTCGCGAGGGGTACGAAAATTGGCGGTGTCTCAGTTTGAAATCCACCCGCATCGACCGGGTGTCGTGATCTGCCTTCGTTTCCTATATGCTTGCCGGAAAGCGTGGGAGATGCCGATGACACATGACGAACGGAGCAAGTTCATTGAATATCTGGATAGCGTCATATCCGGCAGTGAAATGCTGTTACGCCTCCCGACCCAAGCCGATAATGAATCTGTTGCCAAGGTGCTAAGGCGCAAAATCAGAGCGGCCAAGATAATAAAAGAAGAGATTGAAAACACCGAGGTTATGGAGGGCACCGAATAGTGTCATGTCCACGGGACCAAAAGGACGGAAACGCCCCGCCGACAGCGACGGGTGACATTGAGGAAAAGCCGCCAAGAGTGCAGGCCAAAATGCAGCTGTTGCTAAGTTAGGCCGCTTGGGCGGTGACGCGCGGATTGAACCTCGGCAAGAAGGAACGGTTAGAAGTTGCCAAGAAAGCCACCAGTTTCCGCTTAATGCATAAGTTCACGCATAATTATATCTTGATTTCCGGAAACGTGGAGAGTACCGTTGCCGCTCAAAAAGCGATGATGGAACTCAGTATGTCGATGCCAGATGAAGAGACTGTCAGGCGTGTGCTTTCGGTAAATGATCGCGGGACCGCCTGTCGCCGTGCTGTGGAAGAAGCATGGAAGACGGTCAAGGAAGGCTATCCAGAGAAGGTTTCGTGGCGACGCAAATCTACGCGCGCTGCATTGATGTGGGAGCATTCCGTCAACAATGTTGTTGACGCTCTCGACGGCGACAAAGGTGTTCACGTGGTATCCCACCACGACACAATCTCATTTGTCTTTGACGAAACTGTGTTTTTGCGTTTCAAAAAGGCGAGCATTGATCTGCAGACAAACAATTATCCGACATTACTCGCACTGTTTTTCCATCAACACGAAGAAGATTTATTCGGCTATGAGGGGCTTCACCGAGTTGAAATAGCTCATGTGCTAAATCGATTCGAGACCGATCTCGATTGGGTTGGCGTAGTAGCACGTCAGAAAAGGCAAGTTCTGTGGCACTTCGAATTGGACTCCGGTGGAGCCGCGATCGAACGTCTTCCGCTCCCGCTCCCGCTCCCTATGCCTATTTCGCCTGCTGGGGAACGTGTCCTGCGTCCAACCAAACCTGTAGTCGAAGAAACTCGTGAAGATGAGAAGGAATGATGTCTGGGGAGTTCAATTCGGCGCTGCTGCTTCTTGCGAGGCAGTATAGGAGAGCGAGTCAGGAGCAGGTTGCCAAGGATGCTGGCCTGACCCAAGGACACTATTCGCGCATCGAAAATGGACTCACACCGGATGGACCATCGGAAGAAAACATAGAGCGCATAGCTGCTGCTCTTGATTTTCCGTCAGCATTCTTTTTTCAACCGGATGGGTTATCTGGCCTGCCCTTAAGCGTTCATCCGATGAATCGGCGCAAGAGTGCCGTCGGAGAACGGGTGCTGAAACAGATTCATGCAGAGCTCAATATCCGCCTCATACATTTGCGTCGGTATTTAAGAGCGGTCAATCTTCATCCTGAGCTGCCGCTTCCTGCGATTGACGTAGACGAAGGCGGTGGACCGCAGGAAATCGCTCGCAGCATTCGGAGAGCTTGGTCCATATCGGATGGTCCGATTGAAAATCTGACTGATTACTGTGAGCGAGCGGGCATTCTCGTTATTTGGTGTGAACTTGAAAAGGGCATCGATGGTGTGACGATGTCCGTACGCGATCTACCACCCTGCATCTTTTTAAACCAAAGTGCGCCGCCAGACCGGATGCGTTTTTCGCTCGCTCATGAATTGGGGCACGTCATTATGCACCGGGTCCCGACCGATCATATTGAAGAAGAGGCAAATGCTTTCGCAGGGGAGCTACTTGTCCCTGAAAAGCAGTTTCGCCGCTCGTTGATTGGTCAAAGAGTCACGCTCGAATGGCTCGCCCGACAGAAGGCGTACTGGCACACCTCAATGGCCTTTCTACTGTACCGAGCGGGAGCTGTTGGTGATCTCACGAGACATCAAAGTGAATATCTATGGAAGAAAATTTCTGCATTGGGCTGGCGAACTCGAGAGCCGCAAGAAACAGATTTTTCTTATGAGCATCCTTCTGTGTTTCCTCGTCTCATCAAGTTGCATGCGGATGACATGCAATACGATTTGGAGACGTTGAAACTCTTGCTCAGCACAAATGTCAGCGATTTAAAGCGAATTTATGGCCCGCACCTTGGGCGGGGGCGCGCTGGTCTATATGCCATTAAGTGAACTTTTTAATTGATGTTGAGCATAAAAGAAGGTCGAAGGCCACCGTCGCGCTCTGGCGCCCTACTTCGTCCACTGCAATTTTTGCCGTATCCACAAGAGCTAAAGCGCATCACGGCTATGGCCGCGCGCGTCTTCGATATCTTGCATGACATGGAATGGATTGTGGGTTTGATCGCCGCCGTCGTGCCGAAGCCCGGCTTGCATGGCTCCTACAAAGAACGCAACGGCGGAAATACAAACTCAGACACTAGCGAAAAATTCAAGCGGTGCCGTCCGGATTTCCGTGAAAGTGATCGTAAACGGCACGCGCCACCCTGGCGCTGATGCCCTCCACCGATTCGAGATCGGTGAGGCCCGCGCGGGCCACGGCACGGGCGGAACCGAAATGCTGCAACAGGGCGCGCTTGCGGCCGGGACCGATGCCGGGCACCTCGTCCAGAGGGTTGACGCCGATCGCCTTCGAGCGGCGCGCGCGGTGGCTGCCGATGGCGTAGCGATGCGCCTCGTCGCGCAGGCGCTGGAGGTAGTAGAGGACGGGGTTGCGCGGCTCCATCATGAAGTCCCGCCGCCCGGCCATGAAGAATCGCTCGCGGCCCGCATCGCGCTCCGGACCCTTGGCAACACCGACGGCCAGCACATTGCCGATGCCAAGTTCGGCGAGCACCTCAAGCGCGACCTTCAACTGGCCGGCGCCGCCGTCGATGAGGATGAGGTCGGGCCAGAGCGTTTCGTCATGCGCGGTGCTCTCGCTTTCCTTCAGCAGGCGGGTGAAGCGGCGCGTCAGCACCTCGCGCATCATGGCGTAATCGTCGCCCGGCTCGATGTCCTCGCCCTTGATGTTGAACTTCCGGTACTGGTTTTTCATGAAGCCCTCGGGACCGGCGACGATCATGCCGCCGACGGGTTTGGTGCCCGAGATATGGCTGTTGTCGTAGACCTCGATGCGCCGGGGCGGCTGTTCGAGGCCGAAGATTTCGGCGACGCCTTCGAGGAGCGTGCGCTGCGTCGAGCTTTCGGCGAGGCGGCGGCCGAGCGCCTCGCGCGCATTGGTGAGGGCGTGATCGACCAGTTCGCGCTTCTCGCCGCGCCGGGGCATGCCGACGGCGACTTTCCGGCCGCCACGGATGGTGAGAGCCTCGGCAAGGAGGGCCCGGCCGGGCGCCTCGTGGCTCAGCAGCACCATGCGGGGCGGCGGCCGGTCTTCGTAGAACTGGGCAAGGAAGGCGTCGAGCACCTCCTCGACCGGCAGTTCCCTGTCGTGGCGCGGGAACCAGGCGCGGTTGCCCCAATTCTGGCCTGCGCGGAAGAAGAAGACCTGTATGCAGGTCTGCCCACCCTCCGACCAGGCGGCGAAGACGTCCGCTTCCGTCACGGTCCGGGGGTTGATGCCCTGGTGCTGCTGGATCTGGGTGAGCGCCCTGATGCGGTCGCGATAGATCGCGGCGCGCTCGAAATCGAGATCGGCGGCGGCCTTGTCCATCAGCTCGACAAGCTGCTGCTGCGTCTTGCGGCTGCGCCCCTTCAGGAAGGCGCCGGCCTCGGAGACGAGTTCGGCATATTCGGCCTTGCCGATTTCGCCCGTGCAGGGGGCGCTGCAGCGCTTGATCTGGAAGAGGAGGCAGGGCCGCGTGCGGCCTTCGAAAACGCTGTCGGAGCAGGTCCGCAGCAGAAAGGCCTTTTGCAGGGCGTTGAGCGTTGCCGTCACCGCGCCGGCACTGGCGAAGGGGCCGAAATAGTCGCCCGGGCGCGACCTTGCGCCGCGATGCTTCACGACCTGCGGAAAATCGTGATCTCCGGTCAGGAGGATATAGGGGAACGACTTGTCGTCCCGCATCAGCACGTTGTAGCGGGGCTTGAGCCGCTTGATGAGATTGGCTTCGAGCAGAAGGGCATCGGTCTCGGTCGCCGTGGAGATGAACTCCATCTGCGTTGTCGAGGCGATCATGCGGGCGATGCGGTTGGAATGGCCACCGGACTTGGCGTAGTTCGCGACCCGCTTCTTCAGGCTGCGCGCCTTGCCGACATAGAGAAGCTCGCCCTTCGCGTCGTACATGCGATAGACGCCGGGGCTGTCCGGCAGAAGTTTCACCTTCTCCGCGATCAAGACGGCGCCGGAGGACGCCGGGGCGGGCGTCTCCTGGCCGGATTCGGTTGTCTCGCCGCTGTCGCTCATATCGCCCTGTATAACACCGCCCGCTGTCCGGAGGTTTCCTTTGGCGCGAGGCCTGCCCTGCGCAAAGCCGAGGATTTCACCGGATTCGTTGAACCTTCCAGACCCCCACCCCTAAAATTGTTGTTTCTCAACGATTTTAGGGCCTCCCCGCAAGGGGGAGGCGAGGACGGGTGGCGCGGGAATGAAGGGAGGCGGAAACATCCCTCCAGACCTGTGGATAAGTTTGTTGACAGAGTTGGGACCCGGATCGGCTCCGATCCGCCAAGGTCTTGTAATAATTAAGATTTGTGACGCCGAGGGAAAACCCGTGCCGTTTTAAGGCATTGAAACATATGGGTTTTTCTGACCTATGGCTGTGACCGTTTTACCAAGGGGGCGGGGCGGCGGTGCCGGGATCGCCCGGTTCACTCTTGCGCGCGCTGCTGTGCACAAACCTTCCGTGTGCGGTCTTTGGAATCCCCAAACCGTTGATTCCATTGCCGCTTTCTGAAGAGATTGCAGCGTCAGGAATGATGGCGCATGCGCTCGATCTCGACGCCCACGCTGGCCGCTTCTGGAATGGCGGCAAGCTTCTCCACCCGGATGCGCGCGACACGCACCCGCTCGTCTTCGAGGCAGGCGCCCGCGATCCGTTCGGCGAGGCTTTCGACAAGGTTCAAATGGCCTTCGGCGACGATGGATCTGATCCGGTCCACCACGGTCGCGTAGCAGACGACGTTGTCGAGGCTGTCGCCATGGCCGTGCACGGCCTCGGCCACGGTGAGGTCGACATTGACCCGGATCGGCTGGGTGCCGCCCTTTTCGTGCTTGTAGACGCCGATATGCGCGTCGAGCAGGAGGTCGCGCACGAAAACGTGGCGGATGGCCCGCTCGGCATTCGCGATCTTCAGGGGGGTTACGTTTTCTGGCTGGCTCATGCCGAGAGTTCTACTCCGAAATGCCGGTCACGTCGGGCGTTTCCCAGGCGAGGTGCTGGCCGCCGTCGAGCGCGATCATCTGCCCGGTCATGGCGGGCGAGGCGAGAATAAACCGAAGCGCCGTACAAATCTCCTCCGGCGTGGTGCCGCGCTGGAGAATGGTCGCGCTCGTCTGACGCTCGAAATCCGCCGCCGACTGACGCGCATTCGCAAGGGTGGGGCCGGGGCCGATGCCATTGACGCGGATGCGGGGCGCGAGTGAGCGGGCCATGACCTGCGTCATGTCCCAGAGCGCCATCTTGCTGATCGTGTAGGAAAAGAAGCGCGGCGTGGGCGCCCAGACACGCTGGTCGATGATGTTGACGATGTTGCCCTCGACGCCGGCGGGAAGCTGCGCCGCGAAGGCCTGTGCGAGAAAGGCGGGCGCGCGCAGGTTGACGTCCATGTGCTCGCGCCAGGAGGCCGCCGTCATGGTGGCGGCTTCGTCGGGCTTGAATTCCGAGGCGTTGTTGACGAGGAGAGAGAGGGGGCCAAGCGCCTTTACCGCGCCGGGCACGAGGGAGGCGGTCGCTTCCTCGTCCGCGAGGTCGGCCTTGAGGACGACGGCACGCGCGCCTTTGGCCTCGATTTCGCTCAGGACTTGGCGGGCATCTTCGTCCGCGCGGTCGTGGCGGATGCAGAGGGCGACCGACCAGCCATCCTCGGCCAGCGCAAGGGCGATGGATCGCCCGATGCGGCGGGCGGCCCCCGTGACCAGTGCGGTTTTCGGTTCGGTCAAATCGCTTCTCTCAAAGTGCGCCGGGCAAGTGGCCCATGGCGAACATGGCATAGAGATAGGCGCCATAGCCCGCAAGGAAGAAGAGGCCCGCACCGCGCCCGACCTTGCCGCCCGTCATGGCGAAGGGCAGGAGCACGACGACTGCCGCGAGCATCACCCAGAGATGGAAGGTCAGAAAGTCCGACGAAACCGGCAGCGGCGCGATGAGCGAGGTCACGCCGAGAATGGCGAGAATGTTCATGATGTTGCTGCCGATGATATTGCCCACGACCACATCGTCGTTGCGGCGGTAGACCGCCATGACCGAGGTCGCAAGCTCCGGCAGCGAGGTGCCGACGGCGATGAGCGAGAGGCCGATCACGGCATCCGACACGCCGAAGACCTGCGCGATCTCGGTGCCGCCATCGACGACGAGGTGGGCGCCGATGGGCAAACCGATAATGCCGATGAGAAGTTTCACGGCGATGGCGCGGCGGGAAAGATTCGATGGGTGGATGTCGCCATGCGGCAGCTCATGCGTGCCGACCGCCGACGCGGGAACGAGATCTGTATCGGCTACCGCGAGGGGCGGAGGCGTGTGCGGGTTCATGCGCGCGTCCCAGCCCGAATAGACGAGATAGGCCGCGAGGAGCGAGAGCAGCAGGATGCCCTGCCAGAAGCCGAGCGGGCCGGCGAAGCTGAGCACGATCAGCAGCACGCTCGCGGCCATCATGATGAGCATGTTGTGCGGAACGGTGCGGCCGGTGCAGGCGATCGGCATGATGAGGGCGGGCAGGCCGAGGATGAGCAGGATGTTGGCGGTGTTGCTGCCGACGACATTGCCGATGGCGATGCCCGGCGAGCCGGCGAGGGCGGCGCGCACCGAGACCAGAAGTTCGGGCGCGGAGGTGCCGAAGGCGACGATGGTGAGTGCAATCAGAAGCGGCGAGAGACCGTAGCGTGCAGCGAGGGAGGCGGCGCCGCGGACGAGGAAGTCGCCGCAGACGATGAGGATGACGAGGCCACCCGCCAGATAGACATAGGACATGTCAGGCATTTGCGGCCCCCGGTGCGATCCGGGAAGGGACGGCGCGTGCGGTCGCCGGACCGTCCTCGCCGGGACAAGATTTATCGCTGCAAGCCAAGCGGCTTCCGGTCCGCATATCGGTGCTGATCCTTCCTGTTTCGGCTGGGTCCGCCCCCCGGCCCCTCGCAGGCATATAAGGTGGACGGCGATCCATGGCAAGAATGGCGCGGTTTTCGCCGCATTGCGGCAATATTTGAGCTAGTCTGAAAAGAGAGCGGCGAGTGGCGAGGCGATTGTGGAAAACGAGATTCTGAGCGCGGGAGCGGCGGTGGAGGCCGTGGCGGGCGGAATCCACGTTCCCTATCTCAGGGAAGCCATCGTTTTCCTGATTGCGGCCGTTGCCGTGATGCCGCTGTTTCACTGGTTCCGGGCGAGTACGGTGCTCGGCTATCTCTTCATCGGCGCGCTGATCGGGCCGCATGGCGTTGCGCTGATCGGCGACGCGGAAGGCGTTTCCCAGATCGGCGAACTGGGCGTCGTTTTCCTTCTGTTTACCATCGGGCTCGAATTGTCCTGGCAGAGGCTGCGGTCGATGCGGACCTATGTGCTGGGGCTCGGCAGCGCCCAGGTGCTGGTTTGCGGGGGCGCGCTGACGGGACTGTTCATGGCCGCCGGGCAATCCGTTTTCGCCTCGACCATTCTCGGCTTCGCGCTGGCGCTTTCCTCCACGGCCATTGTCACGCAATTGCTGATCGAGCGGGGCGAGTTTGCCGCGCAGCCGGGACGCATCGCCTTTTCGATCCTGCTGATGCAGGACCTCGCCGTCGTGCCGCTTCTCGTCATGGTGTCGATCTTCAGCGCCTATGCGCAGGGCGGGGACGAGGTGAATATCTTCCAGCTCGCGGGGATTGCGATGCTGAAGGCGGCGCTTGCCGTCGCGCTCATCCTGACGGTGGGGCGCTATGTGCTGCGCTGGACATATGGCGTCGTGGCGCGGACGAAGAATCCGGAACTCTTTCTCGCGCTGTCGCTGCTGGCCGCGCTGCTGACGGCGGTGGCGACGGGCGCGGCGGGACTGTCGATGGCGCTCGGCGCGTTTCTCGCGGGGCTTCTGCTATCCGATACCGAGTTCCGGCCGCAGATCGAGACGGACATACAGCCCTTCAAGGCGCTGCTGCTCGGCCTCTTCTTCATCAGCGTCGGCATCGGCATGGATTTTTCGGTGCTGCGCGACAATTTCGATGCGGTGCTGGCGCTCATCGCGGTCTTCACGCTGCTCAAGGCGCTGCTCATCGCGGGGCTTACCTTTTCGTTCGGACAGACGCGGCTGTGTTCGCTGCGCACGGGGCTGCTGCTCGCATCGGGCGGGGAGTTCGCCTTCGTGGTGATTTCGGGGGCGGTGGCGGGCGGCGTGGTGCCGCTCACCGTCGCGCATGTGGTGCAGCTTTCGGCGGCGGTGTCGATGGCGCTGACGCCGGGGCTGGCGGCGCTCGGGGGCTGGCTGCAGACGCGGCTCGACGGCCGGCAGGGCGACCGGGAGCGGGACGCCGACGGATCGATCGAAGGGCTCGAGGCGCATGTCATCATCGCGGGCTATGGACGCGTGGGGCGCACCATCGGACGGCTGCTCAGCGAACAGCAGCTTCCGTTTGTGGCGCTCGATCTCGATCCGATGCGCTCGCGCCTGGCGCGGACGCGCGGCGAGCTTGTCTATTACGGCGATGCGGCGCGCGCGGAAATGCTCGAACGCGTGGGCATCGCCAGGGCGTCGGCAGTCGTCGTGACGCTGGACGACAGCGCGGCGGCAAGCCGGCTCGTCACGGCGCTCCGGGCGAAATGGCCGAAGGTGCCGGTCTATGCGCGGGCGCGGGACCGCGAGCACATGATCGAGCTCGAAAAGGCGGGGGCGACGGCGGTGGTGCATGAAGCGCTCGAAGCGTCGCTGCAGCTTTCCGGCCATGTGCTGCGCGCCATCGGCGCGTCGAGCGAGGTGGCGACGACGCTGATCGATCGCGTGCGGCTGGAAGTCTACGAACGGCAGGCGGTGGCGCCGGACGAGGCGCACTAGCCCGGCTCAGGCTTCGTAGATCGCGTAGTGCTTGCGCGTGCGCTCGATCACTTCCCAGACACCCTTGAAACCGGCCGGGATGACGAAGGCGTCGCCCTGGCGCACCGTCATCGGTTCGCCGCCGCCGGCAGGCACGATGCGGCTCACGCCTTCGAGGATGTGGCAGAACTCGTGCTCGGTGTAGTCGATGCGCCAGGCGCCCGGCCCGCTTTCCCAGATGCCGGAGAAAAACTTGCCATCCGGCGAGGTGTAGAGGTTCCAGACGCGGTTGTCCGGCTTGCCGGACAGGACGCGGGCGGGGTCGGGCGCGCCCTTCTCTGGGGCAAGGTCCGTGATGTCGAAGGGGACCGGCAGGATCGTCATTCGAGCACTCCCTGTGTTCCGTGCCTGTCAGCCTAACATGGCGGTTTTTCTGGCCGGAAGCTTGCTTCGTTCGAGGGACCATATAACCGGCAGTCCCGAAACAGGACAAATCCTGCCCGGGCCGTGTCAGGAGCGAACGATGAGTATTTCGAGCGAGGAAACCTTCGAGCAACCGGCGGCTTTCGCCAGGCGCGGCGCGCGGGGGACGACGGCGCGGTTCCGGGCGGGCTACGAGGCACGGCTCGCGCATGCGGCAGGGATCACGCTTTATGAAAGCTTCGAGGCGGCGGAGCCCGTGTGGCGCGCCTTCGAGGCCCATGCCGCGGGGACCGCTTTCCAGAGTTTCGACTGGCTTTCGACCTGGCACCGGCATGTGGGCAAGCGCCTCGGCATCGAACCGGCGATCGCGGTCGTCACGCGGGCGGGCGAGCCGGCGATGCTCGCGCCGCTCGGCATCGAACGCCGGTTCGGCCTCAACCGTCTCGTCTGGCTGGGCGGGCGGATGGCCGATTACAAGGGGCCGCTGCTCGCGCGCGATTTCGAGGCGCGGCTCGACGATGTATCCGGGGACGGCTTCGCGGCGCTGTGGCGGCAGATCCGGCGCGCGTTGCCGCGCCACGACCTGGTGATGCTGGACAGCCAGCCCGTGTCGCTCGGCACGCCCTCGGCACCGCTCGGCAATCCCTTCGCGGCGCTCTCATCCTCGCCGGCGCCGGACGCGGCCTATGTCTTCGGCCTGCCGTCGACATTCGAGGAATTCTCGCAGCGCTACCGGCCGGAGACGAGGCGCATCGACCGCTCCAAATTCCGCAAGCTCGAGGCGGCGGGCGATGTGACGTTTCGCTTCGCGGAGACGGCGGAAGAGCGCATCGCGATGACGGAAGATATTCTCTCGCGGAAGGCGGCGCAGCTCGCGGCGCAGGGCATTTCCTCGATCTTCGAGGACGCGGATTATCTTGCCGCGTGGCACGACCTCGCGGCGCTGCCAGAGGCGCGCAAGCTGCTCGATGTCGCGGAGTTGCGGCTCGACGGCGAATTTCTCTCGGGCAGCATTGGCCATGTCTGGCGCGGGCGCTCGACGCTGATGGTGCATACCTACGATCCGGAGATGCTGCCGAAGCTCTCGCCGGGGCGGCTGCATCTGCTGAAGCTGCTGCAATCGAGCATCGAGGCGGGCATCGACACCTACGATCTCTCCGTGGGCTACGCGGCCTACAAGGAAAGCTTCTGCGATACGCCGATGGAAATGCGCAACACGATTGCGGGCACGAGCCTTGCGGGGATGGGCGCGGCGGTGGCGATGCGGACCGGGCTGGCGGCAAAGCGGCGCATCAAGAGCGATCCGCGGCTGATGAAGCTCGTGCGGAAGGTGCGGGCGCGGCTCGCCTGATCTTTCGCGTGCTTCCCCCCCCCACCCGGGAAATTCGAAAGTGAATTTCCCGGCCTCCCCGCGAGGGGGAGGTGAAGGCGGGGGGAGGTGAAGATCAGCGCGGGCGCTCGTCCCAGGGTTCGAGCGTGCCGGCGATGCGGCGCGGCAGCGGCATTTCCATCTGGGCGATGGCGGCGGCGGAAATCTCTTCATGGTTGAGCCAGCGCGAGGTTTTGCCTTCGCGCATGAAGCCGAGCACGACTTGCGCGTAAGTAATGTCCGGCTGGTGGGCGAGGACGCCGGCGCGGAGCGACGCGATGGAGGGCTCGCCGTCCGGCCCGGCAAGGATCGAGCGGCTGCCCATGACCTCGACGAGAAGACCGCCGGGTGCCACCAGCGCATCGAGCGCGGCGCGCAGAAGCTCCGCACGGGGACGAATCCAGGTGAGCGCGAGAGCGAAGGGGGCGTGTTTCTCGAGTGCCGCGAGGAGCGCCGGTTCATCCTCGTAAGAGAGGGCGAGGGGCGCACATTTCGCGTCGAGCGCGGCATCGCCGAAGGAGAAGCTTTCGGCGCTGCGCGAGACGATGACGCATTTCTCCGCCTGCGCGGCCGCGTGACGCGCGGCGGCGGCGAGCATGCCGGTCGTGCCGAGGAGGAGGGCGGTGCCCGTCATGTTGCTCGCGTTCGCTCCTTTTCGCGGTTACCCCGGGTTCATAAGAGCATGGCAGGGAAATCGGGCAAAGGCCGGTCCCGGCTTCCGCTAACGGAAACGTGATTTGCGGCGTGGCGGGGCGGCTTCCCAGAGTGGCGTCGGATCACGGGATAAAGGGGGAACCGATGGACGGATTCATGGAAGCGCTTGCCGCCGCACAGGCATCGCAGGACGCCTATGTGGCGACGCTGCCGCAATGGGTACAGCTCTGGATGATGTGGATGACGGTGGTGCTCGGGCTGGGCGCGGTCGTCTTTTCCTTCGTCCGGGCGGAAGCGCGCTGGCTCTTCCTGGCGATGATCGCCGCGCTCGCCTCCACCATGGCGCTCGGCATGAGCGTGGGCTGGAACAAGCTCTGGGGCGTGGCGCATCTCGTGTTCTGGACGCCGGTCGTCCTCTATTACATCAGGCGCTGGCCGCAGATCGAGAAGAAGAGCATTTTCGGCGTGTGGTTCGTGCTCGCGCTTGCGACGATGATCGTGTCGCTGGTGTTCGATGCGAAGGATGTCGTGGAGTATTTCATGGGCGTTTGATCTTCGGGCGCGGAAGGTTCAGGCCTTGCGGCCCTTCTTCTGCAGTTCGTCGATCAATTGACGGCGCAGCAACTGCTGGCTGTCGCCGCCGCCGAAAACAAGTGCGCCGGAGGTGTAGCTCGTTCCATAGGTGAGGGCGAGGTTCACCGTCTGGCCGATGGCGGAGATGAACTGCCGGTCGTGCAGCGCGGCAAGCGGATGAATATAGGCGCTCCAGAGAATTTCATGGGCGACGGCGTAGCGCGCATCGAGGGCGCTGTCGAAATCCGCCTGGAGAAGCCGCATCAGCTCCGCGCTGTCGAGCTCGTCGACCTTCCGGATGGCGACCATGACGCGCATCCGGTCGTTCTTTTCGTCGGTGACGATCATGACCGGCACGTCGGCGACCTTGAAATTCCACATGCCGCCTTCGCGAACCGCGTCTTCGTCGAGCCGGTGGACGATCTCGTCCATATGGTCGAGCGTCATGCTGCCTTCGGGCGCCTCGGACGCTTCGGGCGGCGGGTTGTCCTCGTCGAGGGTCTTGCCTGCGGCGAGAACGGGCGCGGCGAAAAGAAGGGCAAGCGAGAACGCGCCGGCGAACAGGGCGGGAAGAAGGCGAGAGGTCATTCCGGTCTCCGGTGTTCGGGGTTCCACAGAACGCAACGGTCTTCGCCAGCTTAGCGCGGCGGGACAAGGCGGCACAGATTTCTTTTGGCACCGTTCGTGTTTCCGCGCGCGATCGTGTCCGGTGTGGGCGCGGGCTGGCGCAAGCTCCGGGGCGCGAGGCATCGCATTGTCTGGACGCCGGTCGCGATCCACTACATCAGGCGCGATCCACATGTGGAGAAGCGCAGCGTCTTCGGCGTGTGGTTCGTGCTGGCGCTTGCGACGATGATCGTGTCTCTGGTGTTCGATGCGAAGGATGTCGCGGAGCGTTTGATGGGTGTGTGAGGTGCAACCAAGCATTATCTTGAGAATGAAAGCGATAGCTGCTTTGAACGGCTTTAGAAAAACGGTGCGGATAACTACCTAGTCGCCCAAGATCTCTTCCCGCAGCTTCCTGACCAGAGTGCCTTCACCGCTACTGCCGGGAGGAAACTGCTCGCGTGAAATCTGTTTGTCTTCGAGCGTCGAACGCTCAAACATCTCCAGAAAGTTTTTCGCTGGAACTATGTCACCCGGCGCAGCCAGATAAAGGTATATGTCCCGAAATACTCGCATCAGCGCGCGGAAACCGTTTGTCCGGTTTAGGATGAGTCCTTCGCCGCGATAGTTCCATGCTTCTGGCCAGCGAGACTTCACTGCATCAAAATAGTTATTTATCAGCTGCGCGATATCCAAATCGCGTTCGTTGATAAACATATTTCGTAAGACATACTTCTTTGCTTCCTCCGGGGTTGCAGGCGAGGGGGCTTTTCCCCTGAGAAGCAAATCTCGGTCGTGCTTTGCATCGCTGGAAATGTATTTGAGAAGAGCTTCGACGAACTGTGCCTGCGTGAGGGTTTCGAAATCACGCCCAGGCGTGGCAACACCGAGCCGTTTAATCCGCTTGAAAAATGGACTTCTCTCGTCTTGGTCTAAAGCCACTGCAATGTTGTGACAGGTCTTTTGTGGGCTCCGAGTTCGGGCCAGAGCAAATAGGTCGTAAGCAAGACTCTTGCTGACTTTGTTCTGTTCTAGATTAACCGTTGAGAATACATAAGCTTGGTCTGAGATGTCGCTACCGACAAATATAGTGACGGGGACTATGAAGCTCTGATTCTTATCGTAAGCGAAGAGACCTGCAATACGATGCTGTCCGTCGATCACTCGGGCTAAGTGTCGTATCGCGACACTTGGACTTTCATCTCCATGTGCAGCGTTCGACACGGTCATTGTCATTGCATCTTCATCATAGCGTACGTACTGATCGTTGATTGCGATGATAACCGCTGTCGGAAATGTGGCATCGTAGTAGTTGACGTACTCTTCGAGTTCCTTGACTCGCCTTCCGTCCAGTGGACGCTGAATTCCGAGATAGCGCTCGACGTCACGCTCCTTCTGTATGACACGCCGAACGTCAAAATGAGAGATCCGGCACAGGTCGGTGTGCGACATTGCTGCGATAAATATGTCGCCAATCGGTTGGCTCGCTTTTAAGCACTTGAATGACAATTCAATTTTGTCCGGATCGATTAGATCCATATCCATTGACGTTTGTTCGCCTGGCGTGTTCATTTCCGATTCCTCCATACCGCGAGGAAGCTCATTTCGTCACCCCGCATCAAATCGGGGGCGGCTCCATTCGTGACGCAGTTTCGGAAGTATGCCGTTACACAAAAGCATAAAATTGAAAAAGAATATGCAATACCAGAGAGGTAAATTGTTCCTCCCTGATTCAACTCTAAAGGTGATCCGATCATGAGGTTGAGTCGGATCGATCCAAAAATTGCTCCAAAGGCAATTGCCATCAATACGGACAAGACTGCCAGCGTTCGACCCAAAGGGAGGTCAATCTTGTACGAAATGGATTTTTTCCCGTCTTCCGTTTCTCTTTCTTGCCTTTCGAAGTACTTGTAGGTCGTCAAATATAAAATTGGTCCGAGTGTGGCTACCGCATAAAGAAACAGCTCTCCCCCGCGAATATTCTCGACCAATTGAGCCTTTGTTCCCTGCTCTACGTTAAAAATTACCGGCGAGAAGAGCGGAAACAGCCAAAGGGGGATGGTCGAAAATATCATCGCCATGGTGGTTTCGATTATCGCTTCCTTCAATGAGTGGCCGTGGAGATGGAAATGTGCTGCCAGCATAGAGGTAGCTCTTTGGTTTTCGCAGTAGTGATTGACACCTGCGTGGAGTGATGGCGGTTAGCCCCAGTTGCGAATAAGCAGTTCAGTGGTGTCGGAACGCGCCGAGGATTTCCCGGCTAGCACTGAAGCGCGTGACAGCGGCCGATGAAACTGGAAATCTCTGTACAGATCTCTAATGGAATCATGATCTGCGTTTGTGATGGAGATTAACGCACCTTTGTCCCACGCGCGCAAAAGAGCATCGCGAAGACGAACTTGGTCGTTCCATGAGAAGATTTGCTCATTGTATTTAACAAACCCGTTCATATTGTGTTTTACAGTGTACGGAGGGTCAACGAATATGAAGTCCCCCTCTCGTGCTTGAGAGATTGCCTGTTGGAAATCCGCGCACATTAGGTGCATTTTTCGCAGCGCTTTGGATGTTTTTTCGAAGTCATCCGTATCAAGGCAAACCGCTGTTTTTGTCCCGATGGGGACATTAAACTTGCCTTGGAGGTTTACTCTGTACAAGCCATTCCAGCATGTGCGGTTCATGTAAATGAAATGCGCGGCCCGTGTGTGCGGCTTCTGGCGTCGGCGTTCTCTTTCGTCGTAATAGTAGTCAACGCGATGGTTTGCCTGATGTTTCTTCAATGCGTCTTCGACGCTTTTCCAGTCATCGCGAATTGCCCTATATGTCTCGATAAGGTCTGCATTTCTATCGGAAAGAATCCCTCTTTCGGGTTCCAGAGCGAAAAAGACTGCCGCACTTCCCAAGAACGGTTCGATGTAACGTTCATAGGTGGTGGGAAATAGATCGAGATGGTTGGATGTTAGCCAACGTTTGCCGCCGGCCCATTTCAGAAACGGGATAAGCGAGTCATGATCTTCAGTTTCTAGTGTGGTCATCCGCCCCCCAAAGCTAACGCGACTGTAAAGATATCTATAAATTTTTGATTTCGCAAATCTCTACCAATATTTGTACTTGGGTTTTCCGTTGAGGTCTCAGTTAATCATTGATTTCGGCGGCTACCACGTCAGAGTATCACTGTAACAAGATTCTGGGGCGCCGAGGCTAAAGGCCGCAACAGGGCTACCGCTTCTTGTCATTCCCTGCGCGGGTGCCGGGGCGGTTCGAGATCGAGCGGCCTCGGGGCGAGTTGGCCGCTATCCCGCCTGTCTCGATTTCACGCCGTCCGCGATCTGTTTCGCCAAATTCCGCATCGGCTCGAGATAGAGGCGCGCGGCTTCGCTGTCGGAAAGGCTGGTGCGGAAGTAGCGTAAGGACAGTGCGCCCAGCACGCGGTTGTCCGAGAGGATCGGGACGCCGAGGCCGGTGACGCGTTTGCGGCCTTCCATGGCGCGGCGCGAAACATTCCATGTGATGCGGCGGGCCGCTTCGTCCGTGATCGAATAACCGCGCTTGCGGATCTGGGCGAGGATGCGGTCGAGATCGGGACGGTCGCGGGCAAGGCGGTCGCTGGCGCGGCGCGACTGCGCGAGATGCGCAATGATTTCCGCGCGCTCGGACGGGGGGCAGAAGGCCAGCCAGGCCTGACCGAGCGCGCCGAGAAGAATGGGTGTCGGCGCGTTGTAGACCTCCGGGTCGAGCGCGACGGGGCTGTCGGCCGCCGTGCCGAAACGCACGAACATGTCGTGGCCTTGCGGGAGGCCGAGAAAGACGGCCCAGCGATGCGCACGCGTGAAGGCGCGCATCGGCTCCATCGCGGCCTCGACGACGATGCCCGTTTGCCGGAAACCGTTTGCGAGATTCAGCACGCGCGAGGTCGCACGCCAGCCTGCCTTGCGCGAGAGATGTTCGGCATAGCCTGCCTCCGCGAGCTGGGCGAGCAGGCGGACCACGGTCGATTTCGGCAGGCCCGTCGCCGCCGCGATGTCGCCGAGCTGTGCGATCGGGACGGCGTTCAGCGCCTCCAGCACGAGGAGGGCGCGGGCGACGGGCGCGCGGGCGGCTGCCGGCAATCCGGTCATGCGGGAGAACTCCTGCGTTTCCGCGGCGGCTGCGCCTCGGCCCGCCGCGCTTGTTCCGTTGAACGGAATGATGGGACATTCCGCTGCCGAACGCCAGCGCCGGGGCCTAGCCTTTTCGCAACAAGAAGGCCGGCAGGCGAAAACCGACGAGGAGGACATCATGGCGAGCAAGGCTCAGGTGCGGATCGCGCGGACGGAGGGGAAGCGCGCATACAAGACCATCGGCGTCTCGCCGCTGACGCCGGTCATCGGCGCGGAGGTCGAGGGCGTCGATCTGTCGAAGCCGCTCGGCGAGGCGCAACTGGCCGAGGTGAAACATGCTTTCGCCGACCATCTCGTGCTCGTCTTCCGCGACCAGAAGCTGACGCGGGAAGACCACAAGCGCTTCGGGCGCTCTTTCGGCACGCTGCACAGGCATCCCTATCATTCGGCGCCGAAAGAAGGAGAGCCCTTGGGCGATCCCGAAATCCTGCCGATCAAGGCCGATCAGAATTCGCGCTATGTCGCGGGCGAGGGCTGGCACGCGGATGTGACCTGCGACGAGGAACCGCCCTTCGGCTCGATGCTCTACATCACGCAGATTCCGGAAATCGGCTGCGGCGGCGATACCTGTTTTCTCAGCGCCTACGAAGCCTATGAAACGCTGTCGCCCGCGATGAAGAGTTTTCTGGAAGGGCTCGACGCGGTGCATGACGGCGCGAAGCCCTATACGGGCGGCTATGGCAAGGCGGCGCCGGAAGGCGGCTGGCCGAAGACGAAGCATCCGGTGATCGCGCGGCATCCGGAAACGGGGCGCAAGCTGCTTTACGTCAATCGCGGCTTCACCACGCATATCGACGGGCTGACGCCGGCCGAAAGCGCGGGCCTGCTCGACATGCTGTGGCGGCATCTGGAGAGCAACCCGGTGTTTCAGTGCCGTGTGCGCTGGGAACCGGATACGCTCGTCTTCTGGGATAATCGCTGCGCGCAGCATCACGCGGTGTGGGACTACTATCCCTATTCGCGGCAGGGCGAACGCGTGTCGATCGTCGGGGGACGGCCGGGACGGTAGGGGGGCGGTACCGCAGCCCCCCGCCCCAAACCGCCGGCTCATGTCTGTCTTTGCAGACGAGTTGCAAAGACGGCGGTTTGACCCTCCCCGAGGGATTCCTCTGCAAAAGAGGGTGGCAGAAGGCGTTGATTGATGATTCCCTGTTTTTGTCATCAGGGAGGTTTCGATGAAGCAGATGGGTCTTGCTGAAG
>PHEF01000126.1 GCA_002842875.1 Alphaproteobacteria bacterium HGW-Alphaproteobacteria-3
CGAAAGCTCAAGCCGGTCTATGAGGACGATGTCGCGGATCGACAGCGCGGCGAGCATGAAACACGCCTTCTATGGGAAACCAGACAGATCAGAAAACGGTATTCCAGGCACGGCTGATCCAGGAATCCTTGTTTTCCTGCGGCTCAAGCCCCTGCGCCGCCAGCATCGCATAGCTGTCTTCGTACCAGTCGCTGCCGGGGAAATTGTAGCCGAGGATCGCCGCCGCCGTCTGCGCCTCGGTCTTGATGCCGAGCGAGAGATAGGCCTCCGTCAGCCGCTCCAGCGCTTCCGGCGTGTGCGTGGTGGTCTGGTAATTCTCGATGACCGCGCGGAAGCGGTTGATCGCGGCGATGTAGTCGTGCCGCGAGAGATAATAGCGGCCGATCTCCATTTCCTTGCCCGCCAGATGGTCGAGCGTGAGATCGATCTTGAGCCTCGCATCGCGCGCATATTCGCTGTCCGGGAAACGCCGCGTCAGTTCGTAGAAGGAGTTGAGCGCGTTTTCCGTCATCTTCTGGTCGCGGCCGACATCCGAAATGCGTTCGTAATAGCTCAGCCCGATCAGATAGTAGGCATAGGGCACATCGCGGTTGCTCGGATGCAGCGAGATGAAACGCTGCGCGCTGAGGATCGACTCGTCGTACTGGTTGATCTGGTAGTGCGCATAAGCGCTCATGAGCATCGACCGGCGCGCCCACTCCGAATAGGGGTGCTGCCGCTCGACCTCGTCGAATTCCTTGGTAGCCGGGATATATTCCCTGGCATCCATATGGCTCATCGCCTTGCCGTAGATCTGCTCGACCGGCCGTTCCTCGTAGGGAATCTCGTCGTCGGACGAGCAGCCGGCCAGACCGGCAGCGGCGAGGACCACGACGCCCGCAACAAGGGCGCGGAAGGAAACGGCGGGATGACGGCGGATGGGCAACCGGGCCTCACTCATTCGGGCAAAGTCCATTTCGTTCGAATTTCGGGCGGCCGAAACCTCAAGTCCCGGCGAGGCCCCTGTGCTTCTGGGCCGCACCGGACGGCCAGTGCGTGAATTCCTGCCGACTCGACCCGTCGCGAGGGCCGATCCGGAGCCTTTTTCTATCTCAATAAGAGCGGCGAGACCATAGCACCCGCGCGAGGGCCAAGGCCGGCCTGAAAACCGGATGAAAACACGAAAAAGGGCGCGTACCGGGACGCACCCTCCATGGCTTGAGAGGCTGAAATCAATCCGCCGAAATGGCAAGCTCCCGCGCCATCGGGGCGGGGCGCCGCGCCTCGGCGAAATCCACCACTTCATAGGCGGACGGATCGGCCATGAGCGCCCGAAGCACGCGGTTGTTCATGGCATGGCCCGAGCGGCAGCCTTCGTAACGGCCGATCAGCGGCAGGCCCGAAAGCGCGAGATCGCCCACGGCGTCCAGGACCTTGTGGCGCACGAATTCGTCTTTGTAGCGCAGGCCTTCCTCGTTCATCACACAGTCGTCGTCCACGACCACCGCATTGTCCAGCGAGCCACCCTTGGCGAGCCCAACCTCCCACATCGCCTCGATATCGCGGCGCAGGCAGAAGGTGCGCGCCCGCAGAATATCCTCGGCGAAGAAGGGGTCGCGCAGGTCCGCTTCGATCGACTGACGGCCGATCACCGGGTT
Source organism: Alphaproteobacteria bacterium HGW-Alphaproteobacteria-3 (assembly GCA_002842875.1). GTDB lineage: Bacteria > Pseudomonadota > Alphaproteobacteria > Parvibaculales > Parvibaculaceae > Parvibaculum. The sequence goes on from PHEF01000126.1 coordinate 1,638, forward strand.
ATCGAAGTCGATCTCGAAGGCAATGCTGAACCCCTCGCCCGGCAGCAACGCCGCGCGCTTCTGGCCATCTTCGACGGCAACCGGCTTGAGGATGCGGATAGCCTTGCGCGGCGCGTCGAGTTTCTCGAGGCCGGCCGCCTCGATCCTTTCGAGGAAGATTTCGCTGCTGCCATCGAGCACAGGCACTTCCGGCCCGTCGATCTCGACAAGGAGATTGTCGATACCGAGCGCGGAGAGCGCCGACATCAGATGTTCGACCGTGCTGACCGTCGTGCCGGCCGCATTGCCGATTTCGGTCGACAGCACGGTGCTGACGACATTGCCGAAGGTGGCGCGGATGTCCGATACGTCGCGGCCCTGCGCCACGAGATCGGTCCGGCGGAAGACGACGCCCCTGTCGGCTTCCATCGGATGCAGCACCATGTGGACGGGCGCACCGCTATGGAGACCCACGCCGTCGATCACGACGGGCCGGACCAGCGTCATCTGCGGAAAAGCGATTGCACGGATGCGCCGCTCGCGCCGGACGTTTTCCAGCATGATGGTCTCGAACTCGGATTTCGGCACCTGGAACACTTTCAATACCCCCAACGCAGTCCCGTGCGCTCCGGTCTGCGAGGTTGGTTCTAGCAGCGGGCCGAATCTCCCTCAAATAACAGATTTTTACTGAATGTTACGGTCAGCGGTCGCCTCTAACCCTCTGACTCAAAAGGAAAACCCGCCCGCCGGAAATTAACGCCGAAACGGGCGGGTTTGCCGCGAAAAACCCTGCCGGCGGACGCCGCCGGCAGGGCGAAGGCTCAGTTCGCCTGGCGGCGCAGGAAGGTCGGGATCTCGAGCTGCTCTTCCTCGTAGGAGGGCTGCACGAGGCGGCTCTCGGTCGAGGGAGAGAGGCTTTCCTGCTGCGGCCGCGCCGTTTCGGCGGACGCCTGGCGGCCGGGCTCATGACGCGCCTGACGCTGCGCCGCGCCGGGCTCGCGCCGCGGCGCCGGTGCCGCCTCCGCTTCCGTTTCCTTGCGGCGGCCGCCGGTCAGCCTTTCGAAGAAGGTCGGGCCTTTCTTCGGGGCGCGCGAATGCTGGACCGCCTGCCCCCTCTGGCCGAGGAAGGAGGGAAGGTCCCCCTTCTGCACCCGGTCCAGATCGCCCGGAATGTAGGGAGCGGCCGGTGCCTTCGGCTCCGCGCGCACGGCACTCGCCGCGACGACGGGAACGTCCGGCTCCAGACGCGCCGCCTGCCGCGGTTCGGGCTTGTGGATAATCACCTCGGCCTCGAAGTCCTTCGGGTCGAACTGGCCGTTGGCTCGGGGTGCCGGGGCGGCGGCATCTTCCTCGATGCCGAGTTCCGTCTGCCGGGCGGCTTCGGCGGCGGGCGCCGCCATGCGCTCCTCGATCCGCTCGACCTGCGCCTGCACCGGATTGAGGGTGCGGGCGGCCTGTTGCGCGGGGAAAGTCGCCGCCGTGCTGCGCGCCGGAGCACGCTCCGCCACGGCGCGGGCCTGAGCCTGTGTCTCCGTCCGGTTGAGCTGGGCTTCTTCCGCCTCGATGCCGGTCGCGACCACGGACACGCGCATGCGCCCGTCGAGCGAGGTATCGAAGGTCGAACCGACGATGATGTTCGCATCCGGATCGACCTCGGAGCGGATGCGGTTTGCCGCCTCGTCCACTTCATAAAGGGTGAGGTCCATGCCGCCGGTGATGTTGATGAGGACGCCCTTGGCGCCTTTCATCGACACTTCGTCGAGAAGCGGGTTCGAGATCGCGGCTTCCGCGGCTTCGATCGCCCGGTTCTCG